>JBBQBG010000071.1:0-15526 GCA_038317285.1 Burkholderiales bacterium
CTTGGTCAACGCTGCGGCCACGTCTTCGGATTTGTAGTCGATGGCGGCGTCAAAGCCCAGCTCTTCGACCAGGTAGCGGCACTTGTCGGCACCACCGGCAATGCCGATGACGCGAGCGCCCTTGATCTTGGCGATCTGGCCTACGACCGAACCGACTGCGCCCGCCGCACCCGATACCACCACGGTGTCGCCAGCCTTGGGTTGGCCCACTTCGAGCAGGCCAAAGTAGGCGGTCATGCCGGGCATGCCCAAGGTGCTGAGGTAGGTCGGCAGGGGGGCCAGCTTGGGGTCGATCTTGGTCAAGCCCTGGCCGTTGGAATAGGCAAAGTCTTGCACGCCCAGCAAACCGCTCACATGGTCGCCGACGGCAAACTTGGGGTTCTTGGAGGCGGTGACACGGCCCACGGCCAGTGCCCGCATGACTTCGCCCAGGCCCACGGGTGGAATGTACGAAGCCTTGCTGTCGTTCATCCAGCCGCGCATGGCGGGGTCCAGCGAGATGTAGAGGATCTGGATGACGACTTCGCCATCAGCAGGGTCACGCACGGGCTCTTGGGTGCTATTCCAGTCGCTGGCTTTGACGGTGCCGACAGGGCGGGCGGCGAGTTTGAATTGGTGGTTGACTGCAGTGTTCATGGTGAATCTCCTGGGGTGAAAAACATAGTTCTCTGTGTGTTTCAACGGGATTGCTGAAACCATGGGCTCAAGTTTATGGACTAACAAGTTGGCTGAATAGTCTTTAAATATGCATAATATTGTTGTCCATTGGGCAACAATATTATGAAATCAGCATTGAATCCACAACGCCTGGCCAATTTCTCCGCCATCGTGCAGGCTGGCAGTATCAGCAAAGCCGCGTTGGGGCTGGGCTGCGGCAAGTCGGTGCTGTCACGCCAATTGGCCAAGCTGGAAGACGAACTGGGCGCACGGCTGATCCAGCGCTCGACTCGCCGCCTGACACTGACCGAGATTGGCGAACAGGTCTATGCCCAGGCCCAGCAGATCGACCGGGCGATGTCCAACATCGAGCAACTGACGGGGCAGTACCAGAGTGAGGTCAAGGGTCGGCTGCGCGTCAGCTGCCCCATGCCGCTGGGCCAGCGTTATCTGGTGCCGCTGTTGGTGGAGTTCACACAGCGCTACCCGCAGGTGGAGATCGTGTTGTCGGTGGAGGACCGCATGGTGGACCTGATTGCTGAGCACATTGACGTGGCCATTCGCGTGGCGCATCTGGAGGACTCGACGCTAGTGGCGCGCAAGCTCGCGGACAGTTCACGCGTGGTGGTGGCTGCACCGAGCTACCTGCAGCGCCGCGGCACGCCCGCCACGCCGCAGGACCTGGCGGAGCATGACTGCCTGGTCTATACGAACGGCGCGCGCGTGTTTGACGAGTGGGGCTTCATCCACGACGGGCAGACGACGGTGGTGAAGGTGCAGGGCAAGATTCAGATCAACGACGGCATGTCGCTGGTGGCCGGGGCTTGTGCAGGGGGTGGTATCTCGCTGATGGATCGGCTGCTGGTGGCCCACGAGTTGGCCAGTGGGGAACTGGTAGAGATCATGCGCGACTATGGTTTGCGGCCCGGCCAGTCCATGTACGCGGTGTACCCGGCACGGCCCTGGCTGGCTTTGAAGACGGCCACCTTTGTGGCCTTTTTGCAGGAACGGTTGTTTGCGCAGTGAACATGAAAAAAGGCCTCCGAGGAGGCCTTGTGGCGGGTGAACCAATAGCGTGATTACACGCGCTTGCGGCTACGCGGCTGGTCAGACGCGTTTACGGTATTCGCCCGTGCGGGTGTCGATTTCGACCTTGTCGCCTTGGGCCACAAAAATTGGCACGCCGATTTCGAAACCGGTGGAAATCTTGGCAGGCTTCAGAACCTTGCCGGATGTGTCGCCCTTGACGGCGGGCTCGGTCCAGGTGATCTCGCGGACTACGCCGGTGGGCAGCTCGACCGAGATGGCCTTGCCGTCATAGAACACCACTTCGAGTTCCATGCCGTCTTCCAGGTAGTTCAGTGCGTCGCCCATGTTTTCGGCTTCAACTTCGTACTGGTTGAACTCAGCGTCCATGCACACATACATGGGGTCGGCAAAGTAGGAATAGGTGCAATCCTTCTTGTCCAAGATGACCTGGTCCATCTTGTCGTCGGCCTTGAACACGACTTCGGTACCGAAGTTGGCGATCAGGCTCTTGAGCTTCATGCGCACGGTGGCAGAGTTGCGGCCGCCACGGCTGTATTCGGTTTTCAGGACGACCATCGGGTCTTTGCCGTGCATGATGACGTTGCCGGCGCGGATTTCTTGTGCGATTTTCATGAGCTTTACGCGGTTGTCGCTGTCAGCCTGTGCTGGCAGCGTGATATGCCGCACACGGCGGCGAAGACGCCGTCTGGTAACTGGCGGCGGAGCATGGTTTGCCCTTGAATGGTCTTCCATGGTTTCCCATGGATTTACGGGGCAAATTCAGCAAAGCCTCGAATTTTACCGTTTTTTCTGAACGAAGCCGATCAATTGGGTGGCCAGATCGTCCATTTGCATCAGGCGCTCACGTGCCGATTGAATAGTGTGCGACCAAGTCGGCAGATCGACGGCAGGCAATGCATCGTTGGTCGAGGCGGCCAGCTCGGCATTCCAGGCGTGGTGAAACGCCCGCAGGCGGCTGCCTGCACCCAGCATGTCCAGAAAGGCGTTGAGCTTGACCAAATGGGCTGCGTCATCCTGCGGGTAAATCTGCCAGACCAAGGGCTTACCGGCCCACAGGGCACGCACCAGCGAATCCTCGCCCCGCACACAATTGAGGTCACAGGCCCAGAGCAAGTGGTCGTAATCGGTTTGCGTTAGCCTGGGCAGGTAAGTGATGCGTAATTGGCGCAGCACGGGCGATGGGTCTTGCGTGGTCGTGGTCACGTTGCGCACGGCCGCAGTGGCCCGTCCGGCGGTGACCAGCAGACGGGTGGGCGTGGGCAGCGCGTCGAGCTGGGTCAGCAAGGCGGGCAGGGCGGCGGGCTCGTAGCAAAACAGGGACACCAGCATTTCGCCAGCCTGCGCATCCACACCGTGTTGCGCCAGCCAGGCCGTGCGCGGCCCGTCTTGAGTAAACGTCTTTTGGCGGTCCAGCAGCCCCGGTTCGCGCAACAGCCCGCCGGTGCGCTCCGTAAAGCCGGGGTAGAAAAAGTGCTTGGTCCAACCCTTGGCAGGGCCGTCCATGACGGGCGAGGGCAGGCCGTGGGAGCGCTCGACAAAGGGCTCTGCCGACAGGTATTCGAGGTTGATCCACACCAGAGGTCTTAAAGAAAACTGGCCGCTAGCCCTCGTGGAACATGCGTATGCCGCTATAAATTCAGGAGCGATGTCACAACCAAAGCCTTCAATCCACACATCTGCGGGTTGCAGGTAGGCCAGGTAGTCGGCGTCTAGCGACTGCGCCCAACCCAGCACTTGAATGCCAGGCCACCTGCCGTCTAGCGCGCCCGGCGCCATCCACTGCAGCGCGGTGGCGTCGTCCACCCACAGGCGCACGCTGTGCCCGCGCGCAGCCAAGTCGGCACACAGGCGCCAGCACACGCCCAGGTCGCCGAAGTTGTCGATGACGCGGCAGAACACGTCCCACCGCAAGGTGGCATCTTTATCGGGGCGTGGGGCCGGAGGGCTTGCAGAAGGCATGCGCCCATTGTCCATGAGCCGGTCCATCAGCAGGTCCACGCGCTTGTCCATGCGGTCCGCTGCGCCCAATGAAAAGCATGACAATAGCGGCCCATGACCGCCGATACCCCAGTTGCCCCCGCAGCCCCAGCGTCCCCCGCACCTCCCATGCATTCCGAAGAGTTGCTGCGCGAAGTGGCCGCGCTCCCGTCGCTGCCGGGCGTCTACCGCTACTTTGATGCGCAAGACCAGTTGCTGTATGTCGGCAAGGCCATCAGCCTGAAGAAGCGGGTTTCGAGTTACTTCCAGAAGAACCATGGTGGCACCCGCACCGGACATATGGTCAGCAAAATAGTGCGCATGGAGACCACGGTGGTGCGCTCCGAGGCCGAGGCACTGCTGCTGGAAAACAACCTCATCAAGACCAAGAATCCCAAGTACAACATTCTGTTTCGGGACGACAAGAGCTACCCGTATTTGAAGATGACCGGTGTGCCTGTCGCGCCCAAGCGCAGCGCGTTGGCGACCGATGCGCAGACCGTCGATGTAGTGCAAAGCCCCACATCGCCGCTGGCCGCGAACTTTGCCCGGGTCTCCTATTACCGTGGCGGGGTAGAAAAGAAGCACCGCTATTTTGGCCCGTACCCCAGCGCCTGGGCCGTCAAAGAAGCCATTTTGCTGATGCAAAAGGTGTTCCGTCTGCGTACCTGCGAAGACCCGGTATTCAGCAACCGCAGCCGGCCCTGCCTGCTGTACCAAATCAAACGCTGCTCGGCCCCGTGTGTAGGGCATATCTCGGCCCAGGACTATGCCGAGGACGTGGCCAATGCCGAGAAGTTCTTGCGCGGCGATGCGCAAGAGGTCATGCGCCACCTGGAGTCGCGCATGATGGGGCACTCTGACAAGCTGGAGTTTGAGCAGGCAGCCGAGTTGCGCAATCAGGTAGCTGCTTTGTCCAATGTGCTGCACCAGCAGGCCATGGACAACGTCGAGGACCGCGACGTGGATATCCTGGCCGTCAAGGTGCAAGGCGGCAAGGCCTGCGTCAATCTGGCCATGGTGCGCGGGGGGCGGCACCTGGGCGACAGGCCGTACTTTCCTGCTCACGTGGAAGATGCAGTTGGCCTGGCTGAAGAAGAGGAGGGCGATGCGCCGCTGGCTTCGGTAGAGGTGCAGGTGCTCGAGGCTTTCTTGTCTCAGCACTACATCGACGTGGCCATGCCCCCCACACTCATCGTCAGTGAGGCAGTGAGCAAGGGTTTGCTCAAGGCCTTGTCGGAACAGGTGGGCTTCAAGGTCACGGCCATCCACCAGCCGCGCGAGCAGCGCAGGGCCTGGTTGGACATGGCGCAGACCAATGCCGCTCTGCAATTGGCGCGTTTGTTGGCCGAAGAGGGCTCGCAGCAGGCCCGCACCCGCGCGTTGGCAGAGGCGCTGGATTTGACGCTGGACAATCTGGAGGCTCTGCGGGTGGAGTGTTTTGATATCTCGCACACGGCGGGCGAGGCCACGCAGGCCTCCTGCGTCGTGTTCCACCACCACAAGATGCAAAACGCCGAGTACCGACGTTTCAACATCGACGGCATCACGCCGGGTGACGATTACGCCGCCATGCGCCAGGTGCTGACCCGCCGCTACAGCAAGGTGGCGGAAGCTTTGAAGGAGGCCAAGCAGGATGGGCAAGCGCCGTCCGGAACAGCGCGCTTGCCCGATCTGGTGTTGGTGGACGGCGGTAAGGGCCAGGTGTCCATGGCGCGCGAAGTGTTTGAGCAATTGGGGCTGGACCTATCGCTGATCGTTGGGGTGGAAAAGGGCGAGGGTCGCAAGGTGGGCTTGGAGGAACTGGTGTTTGCCGACGGTCGTGAAAAGGTTTACCTCGGTTCTGATTCGGCGGCCTTGATGCTGGTGGCGCAGATACGCGATGAAGCCCATCGCTTTGCCATTACCGGCATGCGCGCCCAACGCGCAAAGGTGCGTGTGGGTGGCGGCAAGCTGGAAGAAATCGCCGGGGTCGGCCCCAGGCGCCGCGCCAAGCTGTTGCAGCGGTTTGGTGGTGTACGCGGCGTGGCCCTGGCCAGTGTTGACGACATCGCAACAGTCGATGGCATCTCCAAGGAATTAGCGGAAGAAATCTACCGGGCTCTGCATTAGGCGTGCCACAATCAAATTATGTTTATGACCATACCCACCATCATGACGTGGACGCGCATTTTTGCGATTCCGCTGATCGTGGGTGTTTTCTATTTGCCAGAATCCGTAGGGTCCGTGGCGGAGAAGAATCTCATCGCTACCGTGATGTTTGTGGTGTTCGCCGCCACCGACTGGCTTGACGGCTATCTGGCCCGCAAACTGAACCAGACGTCGTCTTTTGGCGCCTTCCTGGACCCCGTGGCCGACAAATTTTTAGTCTGCGCCTGCGTGCTGGTGTTGGTGCACTTGGGGCGTGCCGATGTGTTTGTGGCACTGATCATCATCGGGCGCGAAATCGCGATCTCGGCGCTTCGGGAGTGGATGGCCCAGATTGGTGCGTCCAAGAGCGTGGCCGTCCACATGATTGGCAAGCTCAAGACCGTTGCACAAATGGTTGCAATTCCTTTTCTGCTGTTCAACGGCATGTTGTTTGGCATCATCGACACGAAGGTGTGGGGCCTCTGGCTGATCTGGGCCGCTGCGGTGCTGACCATCTGGTCCATGGTGTACTACCTGCAAAAGGCCCTGCCCGAAATCCGTGCACGCGCCAAGTAGGCAGCGTGCTGGAGCCCAGCCACTTTTTTGCGTGACGGGTTTGTTCCAGGCGGTTGCGCTACCACATTTATTCTTGATTTTTGGGTCAAATTTTTGGAACAAATGCGACTAGAATCTGCCTCCGCACCGTTGTAAAGCTGCATGGCGTATTGACATGTAAATGACCCGTGGCTTTAATGGGATGCAGCAGCCAAGGTTGCTAAAAATGAGATCCAGACCAGCTTCAGGCCCGTTTGCGCGATGTGCAGAGAATCCAAGAACTGAGTCCGGTGAAAACAATATTTGAAGAGACATTTCGATTAACTCTGCTTCCTACAAGGGGTCTTTGTGAATAAAACCGAACTGATTGAGCACATTGCAAAACATGCCGACATTTCCAAGGCGGCCGCTACGCGAGCCTTGGAATCCACTATTGGAGCGGTCAAAACCACCTTGAAAAAAGGTGGCACAGTGTCATTGGTAGGTTTTGGTACATTCGCAGTGGGAAAACGTGCGGCGCGCACCGGTCGCAATCCGCGTACTGGCGATGCGATTAAAATCAAGGCTGCCAAGGTTCCCAAGTTTCGTCCAGGCAAAGCATTGAAAGATGCCCTGAATTGATTTTGTAGTTTTAAGTGGGGTGATTAGCTCAGTTGGTAGAGCGGCGCCTTTACACGGCGTAGGTCGGCGGTTCGAGCCCGTCATCACTCACCACCCCCACAGCAAAGGCGAACATGAATTGTTCGCCTTTTTGTTTTTTTGATGGAGATGTAGCGCATGTTTGAATTTGTTCGCAAGCACACGAAGGTCATGATGCTCCTCATGTTCTTGATGATCATTCCCGCATTTGTGTTGGTTGGTGTGGATGGATTCAAGACCCTCAAGGCCGGCGGCGACGCCGTAGCCACGGTAGGCAACCAGAGCATCACCCAAGGTGAATGGGACGCTGCCCACAAGAACGAAGTAGACCGCCTGCGTGTGCAGATGCCGAATGTGGATGCCAAGCTACTCGAATCTCCTGAAGCCCGTTACGTCACGTTGGAACGCCTGGTGCGCGAAAAGGTTTTGGCCGAGGCGGTGCGCGATGAAGGTCTCAATACCACCGATGCACGACTGGCCCGCGAATTGCAACAAAGCCCAACCATTGCCGCCATGCGCAAACCCGACGGATCGTTGGACATCGAACGCTACCGCCAATTCGCAGGTAGCCAGGGTTTAACCACTGACGGTTTCGAAGCCCGCGTGCGCAGCCAGTTGTCGGAGCGCCGGGTCGAGGCCGGGCTGTTGAACACAGCCTTTTCTTCCCCTGCATTGACCGAAGTCTCGTTAAACGCCTTTTACGAGCGCCGTGAGGCGCAGATTTCGCGCTTCAACCCGGCTGATTACGCGAGCAAGGTCAATCCTACCGATGCTGACATTGACGCCTTCTACCAGTCCAATCAAACTTTGTTCAAGTCGCCGGAGTCGGCCAACATTGAGTTTGTGGTGCTTGACCTGGATACTGTCAAAAAAACCATCACGCTTAACGATGCCGATGTCAAAACGTACTATGAACAGAATGCGACCCGGCTTAGTGGCAAAGAAGAACGCCGCGCCAGTCACATCCTGATCAATGCACCCAAGGACATGCCTGCTGACGAGCGCAAAAAGGCACGTGAGAAGGCCGACGCCTTGCTGGCCCAAGTGCGCAAAGCTCCGGATAGTTTTGCTGATGTGGCGCGCAAGAATTCGCAAGATCCTGGATCAGCGCCTAACGGCGGCGACCTCGACTTCTTCGGTCGCGGTGCCATGGTCAAGCCATTTGAAGAAGCCGCGTTTGCCATGCAAAAAGGCGACATCAGCGAGGTGGTCGAATCTGATTTTGGTTTTCACATTATCAAAGTCACGGACGCCAAAATACCCAAGCAGCGCACATTTGAAGAACTGCGCCCAACCCTGGAAGCAGAACTCAAGCAGCAACAGGCGCAACGCAAATTTGCCGAGGTGGCTGAGCAGTTCACCAATGATGTCTACCAAGATTCGGACAGTTTGAAATCGGTTGCCGAACGCCTCAAGTTGGAGATCAAGACGGCCACCAACTTGCAGCGCAAACCGGCAACCGGCGTTACGGGCGTGTTGGCCAACCCGAAGTTTTTGGCTGCCGTTTTTAGCGCTGACTCGCTGGAGAAGAAACGCAATACCGAGGCGGTCGAGGTAGGCCCAAACCAGTTGGCCGCTGCACGTATCACCCAGTACATGCCAGCAAGCACACGTCCGTTGGCGGATGTGCGGGAGGCTGTGAAAGCCAGTTTGATTGCCAAGCAGTCCGCCGAACTGGCGAAGAAAGACGGTACCGGAAAACTTGCAACCTGGAAGGCCACCGCTCCCGAGCAGTTGCCGGCCACCGTCGTTCTTTCCCGTGAAAACGCACAGACTGTTCCCGCGCCCGTGTTGGACGCAGTGCTGCAGGCTGATACCACCACTTTGCCCGCCTGGGTGGGGGTGGACCTGGGAGCCCAGGGTTATGTGGTGGCGCGGGTCAACAAGGTGCTGGCGCGCAATCCCCCAGTGGCGGCAGCCGCTGAGCAGGAGCGCAAGCAATACGCGCAATGGGTCGCCAGTGCCGAAAACAAGGCCTACTACAAGATGCTGAGCCAACGCTTCAAGGTAGCCATCAAGACACCGCGGCCAACACCCACTGCGCTGGGGCAACAAAGCCTGGCAGAATAAGGGAAAACACCCGCTATAATCTTCGATTCGCGGTGGCTGTAGCTCAGTTGGTAGAGTCCAGGATTGTGATTCCTGTTGTCGTGGGTTCGAGCCCCATCAGCCACCCCAAGGGATTTCTGGAAAGCCTGCTATCTAAACGGTAGCAGGCTTTTTTTATTCAAGGAGAAGTCACCCATGAGCGACGACACCAAAGCCTGTCCGGTTTGCGCCGAGACCATTAAGGCCGCTGCTATCAAATGCCGGTTTTGCAACACGGACCTGACCGCATTTGCAGCGGCAAAAGAGTCGGTGGAGGAAAAGGTTTTGTTCGCCGGGCATCCGGCAGTCGTCTTCTCTTTGTGGCAGTGGGTGATAGTCTTTTGCACAGTGGGAATTGCCTACCTGTACTACTGGGTTCAACGTCTGTCGACCCGCTATGAAATTACGACCCAGCGGGTCCGGATTGAAAAAGGTATCTTGTCGAAGTCAAAAGAAAGCGTGGAGCTTTTCCGTATTGACCACTTCGACGTGTTAAAGCCCCTGGGCATGCGCCTAGCCGGGCACTGCCTGCTGCAGTTGCGCTCCACAGATACCAACTTTTCTACCGTGGTGATTTACGGAGTCCCCGATTTGGAAAATCTGGCGGATACCTTGCGCGAGTGCTCCTTACATGAACGTGCCCGCAGGCGAATCACGACCATCGTGCAGGCTTGATGGGTGCTATGGCCCTCGTGAAGTATAGATAGTATGCTATTAAATGTGTAGCAAATGGGATATTCACAGAGCCACCAGCGAAATCCATAAACGTTAGCACCAGCGTCGCTTCAGTCTTTGGGACTGAACACCAAGGTCAACGAAGCCGGTACGCGGCCATCTACATCGCGTGGCAAAACCTCTGTTTTGTCGATGGCGTTGAGCACGGCGTCATCCCAGGACTTTACGCCACTGGATTTGACAAGTTTGCGGCTGATGATGGTGCCGTCTGGCGACATCCGCACATCCACCTCGGCGGTCGGGTTGCCCGCCACCGATTCCGTGTAGGTGATATTGGGCTTGACGCGCGCACGTATGCGGCCACCATAGCTGGCCGATGGCCCAGACGATTGCTTGGCAGAACCCGTGGCTGTGGCGTCGCCTGACCCTGTTGCTTGGTTGGCCATGCGGTTCATGCGTTCAATCTGCAGCTTGCGCAGCTCGGCAATTTTCTTGGTATCTGCATCGGTCTTGGCGGTTTGCACCTTTTGCTGCTCCGCCAGATGTTTTTTGTCACGCGCCAGTTTTTCGCGTTGGTCGGCCTCGCGGGCGTCCTTTTCGTCTTTGAGCTTCTTGGCCTTTAACGCTGCGGCATCCTTCTGGCGCTTTTCCAATTGCCTTTCGAATTCCAGACGGCTGCGTTCCAGTTCTTTCTCCTTTTGCAGCTTCGCCTTTTCCTTTGCGATGGATATGCTGGGATCAGGCGCCACCGGTACCGGGGGAGGCTGGACGACGACTTCTTTGACCACAGGCACTGGCACTGGCACCGGTTCTGGCTGAGTGGGCGTAGGTACAGGGTCGAGTGCTTTCGGTGCGGCTTGTGTCGGTAGCGCTGACCACAGCTCGGCTTCGACCGTGACGGGTGTTGGGTCACGCTTCCATTGCACACCAAGGGACAGGACAGCAAGCAGTGCGGCGTGGGCAAGAACAGCCAGTGCCAGTGCGCGCACCAGACCCGGGGTGGGCGGTGGAGCAAACTCCAAGCGGGCTTGGTCGGCGTTCATGGATGCAACTGGACAGAATGAGTCGTACAACGCTTTCAGTTCGCCAACTGTACGGACAAGCCTATCCGCTGAACGCCGGCGCGCTGCAAAGTGTCCATCACTTTCACCACGCTCTCGTATTTGGCGGTTTTGTCCGCGCTAATCACGACGGCCGATTTGGCGGAAGCTTCGCCGGTGGTGTTGGCCCCTTGCTCGGTCTTGACCGCACTGGCCAGTTCTTTAAGGGTCAAGGGTGTGGTCTTGTCCTTGACCTTCATTTGCAGGCTGTCGTTTTTGCCCAGCACAATCTGGATGATCATGTCGGGCTGGCGCGAGGCCTTGCCTACGCTTGGCAGGTCAATCATGCTGGGCGTGATCAACGGGGCTGTCACCATAAAGATGATCAGCAGCACCAGCATCACGTCGATGAAGGGCACCATGTTGATCTCATTGATGGTGCGTCGGCCGCGGCCGCGGTGAGAGACGGCTGGCATGGCTGTTAGTGCGCGGTTGCAGCGCTAGGTTGTGCACCCACATTGCGCTGCAGGATGTTGGAGAACTCTTCGATAAAGGTTTCTTGTTGCGTCGCAATGCGGTCGATATCGCGGGCAAAGCGGTTGTACGCCACCACGGCTGGAATGGCCGCAAACAGGCCAATAGCGGTGGCCACCAGTGCTTCTGCGATGCCCGGGGCAACGGTAGCCAATGTGACCTGCGTCAACGCGGCCAGACCCACGAAGGCGTGCATGATGCCCCATACGGTGCCAAAAAGACCGACATACGGCGATACCGAACCCACCGACGCCAGGAACGACAGGTTGGTCTCAACCACATCCAACTCCCGCTGGAAGCTGGCTCGCATGGCGCGCCGTGCGCCGTCCATCAGCGTGCCGACATCGGTAATGCGGCGCTCGCGCAGCTTTTGAAACTCGCGCATGCCGCTGGCGAAGATGCGTTCCATAGGACCGCCTTTGCCGGCTGCTTTCGATGCATCAGCAAACAGATCGTTGAGACTGGCACCGGACCAGAATTCACGTTCGAATGCTTCATTTAGCGACTTGACGCGGTTCAGCGCAAAGTACTTGCGGAAGATGGCTGCCCAGCTCGTAATGGACACCACCATCAACAGCAGCATCACGGCCTGGACCACAAGACTGGCATTGAGCACCAGATGGAGGATAGATAAGTCTTGGTTCATTGCCTGAAATCAGTGTGTTATTGCGGAACGATTCTTTGGGAGCAATCTAGAGCAAAAAGGAGCGCAAACGTGCCACGGCTTCTTGTAAGTGCTCCATGGAGCTGGCCGTCGAGAAACGCACAAAATGGTTGGTTTGCGCAGTACCAAAATCACGCCCCGGAGTAATGGCGATATGCGCCTTGTTCATGACTTCAAACGCGAAGTCCCAGCTATCTTTGATACCCAACCTGGCACAGGCGGCAGAGCAATCCGCCCATGCATAAAAGGCACCGTCGGGCATAACCGGCACGGTCAGTCCCATTGCATTGAGTTGCGGTATGAAATAGTCGCGTCGGGCCTTGAATTCGCTGCGGCGCTGCTCGTACAACGCCAGACTTTCCGGCTCGAAACAGGCCAGTGCGGCATGTTGGGCAATGGTGCTGGGACAGATGAACAGGTTTTGTGCCAGGCGCTCTATCACCGGCACCAGTTGTTCAGGCACGACCATCCAACCCAAGCGCCAGCCGGTCATATTGAAGTATTTGCTGAAACTGTTGATGCTGATGACGTCGTCGCCGAGCGCCAACGCGGTGTGTCCATATTGGGCCTCAAAGCTCAGACCCAGGTAAATCTCGTCGACCATGGTAATGCCACCATGCATTTGCACCACGCGGTGGATGTCGCGCAGGGCGTCCGGGTGGATCGAGGTACCGGTGGGGTTGGACGGAGACGCCAGCAAGACGCCCCGTGTGCGCGGTCCCCACGCAGAGCGGACGGCGTCGGCACTGAGCTGAAAGCGGTCTTCAGCCGTGGTCGGCACCAGTACGGCGCAGCCCTCGGCGGCTGATACGAAATGCCGGTTGCAGGGGTAGCTCGGGTCGGGCATCAATATCTGGTCACCCGGCTCTATCAGGGCCAAGCAGGCCAAGTGCAAGGCAGCAGACGCACCAGCCGTCACGACGATCCGACTGGCAGGCACCTCCACACCAAAACGCTGTCCATACCACTGGCTAATACGATCGCGCAGCAGTGGCAGGCCGGTGGCGGGGGTGTATTGTGTGCGTCCATCGTGGATGGCGCGTTCGGCCGCCCGCTGCACCAAGGGTGGTGCGGTGAAGTCGGGCTCACCAATATTCAGAAAGATCATGGGCGCTTCGGTGTGCGCTACGGCCTGGCCGAGACTTGCGGCGGCCTTGGCCACCTCCATGACGTAAAACGGTTCTATCTTCTGCGCGCGGGACGAGATCTGCATAGGCGTAAGTAGTGCTCGATCAGGTGCGGGGTTTTTTACCGTGGCCGCGGTCGGATTCCACTTCCGCTGCGCGCAGAGTAGGGGCTATGCCGTTGAGCACGGCGTTGACATACTTGTGCCCGTCGGTGCCACCGAATTCTTTGGCCAGCTCAATGCATTCATTGAGCACAACGCGCCAAGGAACATCCAGGCAATGACTCAGCTCATAAACACCAATCCACATGATGGCGTGCTCGATGGGCGAAATCTCGGCCATCGGGCGGTCCAGCAAATGCACGATTAACGCGTCCAATTGCGCTGCTTCAGCGATACAGCCTTGCAGCAGCGCGTCGAAATGCACGGCGTCGGCCTTGCTGAAGCCGGCCAGATCGCGGGTAAATGTGTCAATGTCGTCGACCGCATTGCCACCGACTAGATGCTGGTACAGCCCTTGCAACGCGAACTCGCGCGAACGGCTGCGGTCGGATTTGCTGCCGGCCTTGCGGGCACCCGTGCTGGTCACACCGGTACGGGCTTGGCGGGGAGGGCGTTTGGACGCGGCGGGGGTGTTCATATCACTCATCAGATGCCTTCCAGCAAATTTGCCATTTCCACTGCCACGCGGGCGGCATCGCGGCCTTTTTCAATCTGGCGTGCAACGGCTTGCGCCATATCTTCGGTTGTCAAAATGGCGTTGGCAATGGGCAACTGGTAGTCCAATGAAATGCGGGTTACGCCAGCGCCTGATTCGTTGGCGACCAGTTCGAAGTGGTAGGTTTCGCCACGGATGATGCAACCAATGGCGACCAAGGCGTCGTAGCTGTTCTTTTCGGCCAAGGCTTGCAAAGCCACTGGCACTTCTAGTGCGCCGGGCACGGTCAGATGCTCGATATCCTTCTCGGCAACGCCACGTGCGACCAGTTCGGCCTTGCAGGCCTGCGTGAGTGCGTCGGTAACGCTGGCGTTGAAGCGAGCTTGCACGATGCCTATCTTGAGTCCTTTGCCGTTCATTCGGTCGTCGGCGGAGGCTACGCTGCCCTTGTCAGCTCCAAACATGGTGTGTTCCTTAAATTGTTGGGGACAGAGCTACGCTACGCTTCGGTCGGTCCCGCAGGTTTGTTTTTATTGATGTAGCCCGTGATTTCGAGGCCGTAGCCGGCCATGCTGGGCATGCGGCGGGGGCTGCCCATCAGGCGCATTTTGTGGACGCCGCATTGACGCAATATTTGTGCACCGATGCCATAGGTTCGCAGGTCCATGCGACCACGCTCGGGTGCATGGGCCGAACGTGCCGTTCCTTCAAACTGTGCCAGCAACTGGTCGCCACTTTCGCCACAGTTAAGCAGCACCACAACGCCTTTGCCTTCGCTCGCAATGTGCGACAGTGTGGCATCCAGGCCCCACGAGTGCATGGTTCGGCCGACTTGCAATGCGTCCAGTATGGACAGTGGCTCGTGCACGCGTACCGGAATGGTGTCGCAGGCCTGCCAATCGCCCCGAACCAGGGCCAGGTGCACTCCCTTGCCGGTGGTGTCACGAAAAGCGTGTGCGGTGAATTCTCCGAATGCCGTGTTGATGGTGTGCGTGCCCATGTTTTCGATCAGCGACTCGACCTGACTCCGGTAGGCGATCAAGTCAGCAATCGTGCCAATCTTGAGGCCGTGCTCGCCCGCAAACAACTGCAAGTCCGGCAGACGGGCCATGGTGCCATCGTCTTTCATGATTTCGCAAATGACAGAGGCAGGCGAGCATCCCGCCATCGCTGCAAGGTCGCAACCTGCCTCGGTGTGGCCAGCGCGCATGAGCACGCCGCCATCGACCGCCTGCAACGGAAAAATGTGCCCGGGTTGCACCAGATCCTCTGGCACCGCATTTTTGGCCACGGCCGCTTGCACCGTACGGGCACGATCCGCAGCCGAAATGCCGGTCGTGACGCCTTCAGCCGCCTCAATGGATACGGTGAATGCCGTCCCTTTTTTGTCGCCATTGCGTACCGCCATCGGTGGCAACTGCAGTTTTTCACAGCGCTCGCGTGACAAGGTCAGGCAAATCAGGCCACGACCAAAGCGGGCCATGAAATTGATGGCATCCGCTGTAACGTGGTCAGCGGCCAAAACCAGGTCACCCTCGTTCTCTCGGTCTTCTTCGTCCACCAATATGACCATGCGCCCGGCGCGCATGTCTGCCACGATGTCTTCTACGGGGGAAATGGGCACAGGGTTCTGGGGCGTCATGGTGTCAGTGGTGTGGCAGGGAATACCCGCTATTGTCCCAGATGGGGGATAGCCCCGGAGGGTACCCCATTTTCAGATTACCGTTGGCTTC
>JBBQBG010000072.1:0-15282 GCA_038317285.1 Burkholderiales bacterium
TGATGAGGAGACCCGTCGCAAGGTCGATATATATCAGTTGTACGAAGAACAATGCCAGCGCGAAGGTGTGGGTGATTTTGGGGAGCTGATGCTGCGCTCGTACGAGTTGCTGCGCGACAACGACCCGATCCGCGAACACTACCAGCGCCGCTTTCGCCATATCCTGATCGATGAATTCCAGGACACCAACAAGCTGCAGTACGCCTGGATCAAAATGCTGGCCGGGCAGGGCGACAATGCTAGCCCGGACATGCCCGGCGGTGCCGTCATGGCGGTCGGTGATGATGACCAGAGCATTTATGCCTTTCGCGGCGCGCGGGTGGGCAATATGGTCGACTTTGTGCACGAGTTCAATGTTCAACACCAGATCAAGTTGGAGCAGAACTACCGCAGCTACAGTAACATCCTCGATTCCGCCAATGCGCTCATAAGCCACAACAGCAAGCGCTTGGGCAAAAACCTGCGCACCGACCAGGGTGCGGGCGAGCCTGTGCGTGTCTACGAGGCTGCGACCGACTTCGCCGAAGCGCAGTGGATGGTTGAGGAAATGAAGCAACTGGTGCGCGACAACGGCGCCGAGGCGGGCTATGAGCGCAAGGAAATTGCGGTGCTCTACCGCAGCAATGCGCAAAGCCGGGTGATTGAGACCGCGTTGTTCAATGCGGCCATGCCCTACCGCGTTTACGGCGGCCTGCGCTTTTTTGAACGTGCCGAAATCAAGCATGCACTGGCCTATCTGCGGCTACTGGAGAACCCGAATGACGACACCAGCTTCATGCGGGTGGTCAATTTCCCGGCACGGGGCATCGGTGCGCGCAGCATCGAGCAGTTGCAGGACATCGCCCGCGCCACGGGTTGCTCCCTGCACGACGCGGTTAGCACCCTGAGTGGACGGGCGGGCACTGCCGTAGCCGGATTTGTGGCCAAGATCGATGTGCTCCGTGAGAAGACCGCAGGCATGAATCTACGCGACATCATGGCGCAGATGCTCGAAGACAGCGGCCTGGTCGAGCACTACAAAGCCGACCGCGAAGGCGCGGACCGGCTGGAGAATTTGGATGAGCTGGTCAATGCCGCAGAAAGCTTTGTGATGCAGGAAGGCTTTGGCCGCGATGCGGCCGCAATGGCGGTGGCCGCCGCGGGCCAGAGCCCCGCCAGCCAGGGGTTGGACTTGAATGCGCCACAGTTCACTGACACATTCGTCGATACCGGTGAGACGCTGTCCCCATTGGTGGCCTTTTTGACTCATGCTGCCCTGGAGGCGGGTGACAACATGGCCCAGGCAGGCCAGGATGCCATTCAGCTGATGACGGTGCACTCCAGCAAGGGCCTGGAGTTTGACTGCGTCTTTATCACCGGCATGGAAGAGGGACTGTTTCCCCATGAAAACTCCATGAACGACCGTGACGGTCTGGAGGAGGAGCGCCGCCTGATGTATGTGGCCATAACCCGCGCCCGCAAGCGCCTGTACCTGAGCCACTCACAGTCACGCATGCTGCACGGGCAGACGCGCTTTAACATGAAGAGCCGCTTCTTCGAAGAGTTGCCCGAGGCCGCGCTGAAGTGGCTGACACCCAAAAACCAAAACTTTAGCCGCGGTTGGAATGCGGATTCTGCTATGCAATCAGGAGCAGCTTACGCAGGATACACGAGGGCTTCAGCACCTTTTGATCAGTCAGTTGTCCGAAAGGAAGAGCCCAACAAGAGCGGCCTTCGTCTAGGTATGCTGGTGTTCCACGCCAAGTTTGGCGAGGGCACCGTGTTGACGTTGGAAGGAAGCGCAGACGACGCACGCGCCCAGATCAGTTTCCCACGCCATGGCACGAAATGGCTGGCGCTCAGCGTGGCTAAACTGACGCCAGTGCCCTGAAGAACTATCCCTCCCCCACGCTTGGCGCTACACGCACGACGCTGCCCCTGACGGGGGGCTAGTCACCTAGGGGCGACCCGGCGGCGACTATTCTTTGGATTGGTCAGACGTAAAAAAAGCCCGGTTGAACCGGGCTTCTTGTTGAGCTGGGGCTATTAAGGCTTTAGCGTCCGTTAGTTGTTGCGACCTGCAGCAACTTGTTGACGTCCTTGTCGTTGGGCAAGGCATAGTCATAAGCACGGATGATACGGCTGTCTTCGGTGCGCACAAACTTCATGCTGACGTAGGTGAAGTTGGCCGCAGCCGAATACGTGCCGACCAGTACCATACTGGCATTGTGGCTGCGGGCAATGTCCTTGATCTCGCGGGACAACAGCAGTTCACCGGTTTCTTCACGGATAAATACGTCGCCACGCAGCTTCATTTCCTTGACATTGAAACCAATGGTCGCCATCTGTGAAGCGTACTGTTCAGAGAGCGTGCGACCCAAGGGCGCAGTGCGGCGCATGTCGTTGACGTTGACAATGGTTGCGACCAATACAGGCGTGTCGCCTAATGGACCACGGTCGTAGTTGCCAATCAATTGATTGACAGCATTTTGGTTGATGCTCACAAATTTACTGCCCGCTGCATCCTCATAAGTGGGGTCCATGCGGACGCTGTTGGGCGCGACACAGGCACCCAACAAAGCCAGTGCAGCCAGCGACGAAAGAATCAGTTTGAAGTTCATGGGCCTACTACCTTGTACATACGGAGTGATCGCATTTGCATCTGGGCCTTCTCGGCGGCTGTCTGGGCACTGACTGCGGGATCTGGCACGGGTGCGGTGACGCAGCCTACCAACAAAGCCGCGCCGACACCGATTGCCATCTGCATCAGAGTTTTGGGAATCAAGGTAGCCCCCTTTATCCAAGGTTATTAAAACAAAGACGCCATTTTCGCGCCATCAACGTATTTCATTATCAGTCGACCAGAACCATAAAAACAAGACAAATCAACACCTTCGACCGCTTTTTTCATGTTGTTTGGCGCATTTGTTGTGGCTTTGGCAACACCTGGGCCTATCAACCCCCGTATTCCCGTTCCAGTGTCTTGTTGCCTTTGCGTCCGCTGATCTGCCAGGCCGTGCGCTCACCAATCAAGCGTGCCAGATACTCTAGTTCTTCGTCCGTGTGGTTGATGGCGCGGGCCGGTGTCAATGCGGCGCGTCCGTCCAAGAGGGGCTCGGCCCACATGGCCTGGTGGTAACTGGATTCGGAGAGTTCACGGTCGTTGCCTGAGGCCAGGTCTACCACCCCGTAGCAATTGCAGAAATAGCTGCGCCCCCCCCGATTGGGAAAAACCTCGGTGTAAACCCCTGTGCCGCGAATGCCGGCCGTTAGCGTCGGTGTCACGATCTGGCGGCTGCTGCCCTTGCCCCAGACGCTGACCACGGCACCCGTTAGCAGGCGCAGAAGGCTCACGGCATTCAGGTTGGGGCCCCGCTCGACCGTCAGCGCCGAGTTTTGCCGCACATGGAAGGCAGAGTTACCGACAACAAAGATCAGTGTGGATCGTGGGCCGGTGATGATTTCGTCGCCGGTCTGGACCGACTGGTTGGGCAACAAGGGCTGACCATTGACCGTGGCATCACCATTCAATTCCACCACATTGCTGCGGGACTGCGCATGGGCCGTGCTCAGGCCACCCACCGCAGTCCACGCAGCGGCGGCTTGCAAAAAGCTACGCCGCTGGTACCACAAAACTTCGGTCTCGTCGCGTCCTTCTAAGCTGTGCTGCGTCATATGTCATCTCCTGGAGTGAACTCAAAGCTGTCCTGAAACGTGAAATAAATCGATGTCGTCACCATTGCAGCTATCAGCATGGTTGCAGGGTATAACGCTGCGGCAACGGCATCCGGGCTGCCAAAGACTTGCACCAATGTTGCCATAACGACGATGAAAAGCATAAAGATACCTATCCAAGCCAGGCCGAACACGGTGAAGGCCCAAAAATTGCGCAAGCAGGCCACCAGGCTGAAAAACAGGCTTTTGACCGGGGGCACGCCATGCCAGTACAACAGGGCCGGCGCATGCCAGAACATCTGGGTCAAAGGCAGAGACAACACGGCGGCTAGGAGCGCGGCCAACTGAAAGTCGCCCTGCCGCAGGAGCTCCGTCGTTGCCGGTCCGCCGAATATATACAGCTTGGCAAACTTGCCTCCATCTATCAGGGCCGTGCAACCCAGCAGCAATGCCAGACCCAGCGCGTACAACACGCCCAGGATCAGCATTGCCCGCAATTGCAGGCGGCCAGCGCGAAATGCCGTGAGCAGTACCCAGGGCATAGGGAATTTTCCGTCAGCAGCATCGCGGGTGGCAGCCATCAGCCCCAGCGTGGCGCCGGGCAACAAGACCAACATAAGAGCCGTGCCGATAAACGGCACCATACCCAAGACCGACATCAACGCAATGAAAAGAAAGAACAGACCCGACAGCGCCAGCGGTTGGCGAAAAAACGTTTGCAAGCCCAACTTGACCCATTGGATGCCCCTGCTGGCCGGGACGATGTTAAGTTTCATGCAGTGGTCGAGTGGGTAAGAGTCAGAGGGTAGAGGATACGCTGGCGCAGCACCCGTTGGAAGTGTTCAGGGTCATGGGCCTGCAAAACGGAGGCTTCGCGCGGCAAATGCAGATCCCACAGGCGTGAGATCCAGAAGCGCAGAGCCGCAGCGCGCGCCATGGCGGGCAGCAACTGGCGTTCCTGGGCCAGCAGCGG
Source organism: Burkholderiales bacterium (assembly GCA_038317285.1). Taxonomy (GTDB): domain Bacteria; phylum Pseudomonadota; class Gammaproteobacteria; order Burkholderiales; family Burkholderiaceae_C; genus Allorhodoferax. The sequence continues at coordinate 4,628 of JBBQBG010000072.1, forward strand.
CCGCACGCTGGCATAGGCAACCAGGAAGGCGCTGACGCGCTGCGCGTCACTGGCCCCCGTGGCCAGGTCTATGCACCAGTCGTTGAGGCATACGGCAACGTCAAACAGCCAACTGTCGATTCCTGCAAAGTAAAAATCGAAGAAGCCGGTCAGTACAGGCTCAGTTGTTTGGCCGTCGGCAGTCTCGAACATCACGTTGTCGCGGAACAGATCACCGTGTATGGGGCCGCGCGGCAACGCACCATAGGCAGAGAACGTGGCCACATGGTTTTGGTAGGCCAACTCACTGCGCAGCAAAGCGGCCTGCTCTATTGACACAAACGGCAGGATCACGGGCACCGTCTCATTCCACCAGCCTAGCGCCCGCAAATTGGGTTGCTGCATGCTGAAGTCGCGCCCCGCCAAGTGCATGCGTGCCAGCATGGCACCTACTTGTTTGCAATGCGCGACAGTGGGAGCCAGTTCGCTTTTGCCGCGCAGGCGGTTGACCACGGCGGCTGGCTTACCGTTTAGGGTGTGGACCACATCGCCATCGCGGTTGGTAGCTGGGTCGGGCACGGGGATGCCATGGTGGGCCAGGTGCTTCATCAGTCGCAGGTAGAACGGCAACTGCTCCATGTTCAAGCGTTCGAACAAGGTCAGCACATAAGGTGCCTCGTCGGTGGTGACGAAATAGTTGGTGTTTTCTATGCCGCCCGAGCAACCCGCCAAGGTTTGGAGGCTGCCCAATTGAAGGCTTTGCAAGAATTCGGTGGCCTCGTCGAAAGAGACCTCTGTGTAAACCGCCATGTGTATCAGCCAGCCCGAAAGAGTCAGAATCCCACCGTGCCCCAGACGGGGTCCGGCCGGGCGGGAGATGGATTAACAAAATGTTTGCAGCGGATTGTAGAGTGCGCGTTGCGCCCGCAGGCGGCGCGATGAATGAGGTTTCACCGCCGGGCCGCCCCAAGGTGAAACGCGCCCCCTTGGGGGGCAGCGACCCGCAAAGCGGCGGAGCGTGGGGGTACCAATACTTGCCAAGGCAAAATGCACTTATGACTGATCTTAAGAAAACCCTGCTGCTGGTGGATGGCTCCAGCTACCTGTACCGTGCCTTTTTCGCGGGGGGCGGCGACATGAGCATCACGCTGCCCGACGGCACCGTGCAAAAGACCGGTGCCATTCGCATCATGATCAACATGATGCAGTCCCTGCGCAAAGAGTATCCGGCCGACTACATCGCTTGCATCTTCGACGCCAAAGGCCCGACCTTTCGCGATGCCATCTATCCGCAGTACAAGGCGCACCGCGACCCTATGCCCGACGACTTACGCACGCAGATTGCGCCCATCCATGAGGTCGTGCGCGCTCTGGGCTGGACGGTGCTGGACGTGCCCGGCGTCGAGGCCGACGATGTGATCGGCACTTTGGCGGCGATCGCGGCACGGCAACGCATCGAAGTGATCGTGAGCAGCGGCGACAAGGACCTGGCGCAACTGGTCGATGAGCACATCACCATCATCGACACCATGAATGGCAAACGTCGCGACCTGGCCGGTGTGGAAGCCGAGTTCGGTGTTCCCGCCCGCCTGATGCTGGATTACCAAACTTTGGTGGGTGACACCGTGGACAACGTGCCGGGTGTCGCCAAGGTCGGCCCCAAGACCGCGGTGAAGTGGTTGCAGGAATACGGCTCGCTGGAGTCAGTGGTGGCAAACGCGGCCAACATCAAGGGCGTGGTCGGCGAGAACCTGCGCGCCGCACTGGACTGGCTGCCTACCGGTCGCAGCCTGCTGACCATCAAGACCGATTGTGACTTGCAAGATTGGTTGCCCGAACTGCCTGCTATGGATTCAATAGCTGCTAAGGCACAAGATACGAGGGCTCTGCGGGATTTTTATGAGAAGCATGGGTTCAAGGGCCTGGCCAAGGCGCTGGGCAGCGACGACGATGCGGCGGCTGGCGCGGGAAACATCAACCCAGGAAATGGGGTCGGATCCGCGAAGCGAAGCGCAGACCGCTCTGACCCCATTTCCGTGCGCACGCAATCGTCCTCCCCGGGGCTGTTCGATGAGCCAGTCGCCGCCGTCGCGCCCCGCGCCAGCAATCTGGCCTACGACACCATCCTGACCTGGGAGCAGTTCGACACTTGGCTGGCCAAACTCGAAGCCGCAGATCTCACCGCGCTGGACACCGAGACTACGTCGCTGGATGAAATGCGTGCCGAGATCGTCGGTATCTCCTTCAGCGTCACACCCGGCGAGGCCGCCTACATCCCGCTCGCGCACCGCTATTTCGACGCGCCGACCGCCGCAGCGTCGGGCCGCCCCGAGCAAGGCGACGCCCCCTCGGGGGGCAGCGAAACACACGCAGTGGCGAGCGTGGGGGCCCAACTGCCCCGTGAAGAAGTGTTGGCCAAGCTCAAGCCCTGGTTGGAAAACCCCAACGCGTTGAAGCTGGGCCAGCACATCAAATACGACCGCCATGTGTTTGCCAACCATGGCATTGAAGTGCAAGGCTATGCCCACGACACCATGCTGCAAAGTTATGTGCTCGAAGTGCATATGCCCCACGGCCTGTCCAGCCTGGCAGAGCGCCATCTGGGGCGCAGCGGCATCACCTTTGAAGACCTGTGTGGCAAGGGCGCGAACCAGATCAGCTTTGACCAGGTGGATATTGCCAAGGCGGCCGAATACGCGTGCGAAGACTCGGACCAGACGCTCGACGTGCACAACGTGCTGTGGCCGCAAATTCAAGCCAATGACAAGCTCAAGTTCATCTATGAACTGGAGATCGCCAGCAGCGAAACCCTGTACCGCATTGAACGCAATGGCGTGCTGATCGACGCACCCACGCTGGCTGCACAAAGCCATGCCTTGGGCCAACGCATCTTGCAGTTAGAGACCGAGGCCTATGAGATCGCGGGCCAGCCCTTCAACCTGAGCAGCCCCAAGCAGTTGGGCGAAATTTTCTTCGACAAGCTGGGCATGCCGGTGGTCAAAAAAACCGCCACCGGCGCGCGCAGCACGGATGAAGAAGTGTTGGAGAAGTTGGCCGAAGACTACCCGCTGCCCGCCAAATTGCTGGAGCACCGCGGCCTGGCCAAGCTCAAAGGCACCTACACCGACAAGCTGGCGCAATTGGCACTGCCCCGCACCGGCCGCGTGCACACCCATTACGCGCAGGCGGTGGCCATCACCGGGCGGCTCTCCAGTAATGACCCCAACCTGCAAAACATTCCGATCCGCACGCCAGAAGGGCGGCGTGTGCGTGAGGCCTTTGTGGCACCTGCGGGCAGTGTCATAGCCAGTGCCGACTATTCGCAAATCGAGTTGCGCATCATGGCCCACATCAGCGGTGACGAGGCTCTGCTCAGCGCCTTCCACAGCGGTCTGGACGTCCACCGTGCCACCGCTGCCGAAGTGTTTGGGGTCGAGGTAGTCGCGGTGACTAGCGAACAGCGGCGCTATGCCAAGGTCATCAACTTCGGCCTGATCTACGGCATGAGCGCGTTTGGCCTGGCGCGCAATCTGGGCATCGACAACACCGCTGCCAAAAACTATATCCAGCGCTATTTTGAGCGCTACCCTGGCGTCAAGACCTACATGGAATCCACCCGCGCGCTGGCGCGCCAGCAAGGTTATGTTGAGACCGTTTTTGGCCGGCGTTTGCAGCTCGCGGGCATCAAAAACGCCAAGGGCGCACAGCTGGCAGGCCTGGAGCGCGCCGCCATCAACGCGCCCATGCAGGGCACGGCGGCCGATCTGATCAAGCTCAGCATGAACAAGGTGCAGCAGGTCCTGGACGATGAGCAACGTGGCACCAAGATGATCATGCAGGTGCACGACGAACTGGTGTTTGAAGTACCCCAGCAAGAGGTGGAGTGGCTCAAGCTGGAAATCCCACGGCTAATGGCTGGTGTGGCCGATCTCAAAGTGCCGTTGTTGGCCGAGGTCGGCGTTGGCCCCAACTGGGACAAGGCGCACTGATTCCCGTAGACTGTGCCGGTTTCTCCCACCCAACCCACCTTGTTTGAAGGACTTAAGCGATGCTGACTGCAGACCAAATAGACGAATTCAACGCCTTGCTCCCCGGCAAGTCCACGGAGGCCGGCGCCACCCGCCGTACTGCGCTCAAGGCGGCATTGGGCGTGGGCTACGCCGCCACTGCCATGCCCATCATGGCGCAAACGGCGATCAAGACGTCAGCCACTGGTTTGGCTGAGGGTGAGGGCATTTATGACGTCGCCGGGTTCTCGGTGCCGTTCTACTACGCCGCTCCCTCAGGCAAAAAGGACCTGCCCGTAATTCTGGTCGTGCAAGAAATATTTGGCGTTCACGAATACATTGCTGACACCTGCCGCCGTTTTGCCCAGGCAGGCTACCTGGCTATTGCGCCTGACTTGTATGCACGCCAGGGTGATGCCAGCAAGTACACCGATATTGGCAAGCTAATGTCCGAAGTGGTGGCTATGGTGCCGGATGAACAAGTCATGGGCGACCTCGACGCAGCCGTGCAATGGGCCAGCGAGAACGATGGCGACACCAAACGCGTAGGGATCACCGGCTTTTGCTGGGGCGGTCGCATCACCTGGCTGTATGCCGAGCAAAGCAGCAACGTCAAGGCTGCTGTGGCCTGGTATGGCCGCCTGGTCGGTACCGCATCCGATCTCACCCCCAAACATCCGCTGGAAATGGCGGCGGGCCTGAAAGCGCCAGTGCTGGGCTTGTATGGCGGGCAAGATGGTGGCATTCCGATAAGCACCGTGAACGAAATGAAAGTGGCGCTGGCGGCAGCCGGTGCCAAGGGCAACAAGGCCGCCAAGGCATCGGAGTTTGTGGTGTACCCTCAAGCCCCGCACGCATTCCATGCCGACTACCGCCCTAGCTACCGCAAGGAAGCGGCTGAAGACGGCTTCAAGCGCGCGCTGGATTGGTTCAAGGGCCACGGCGTCTGACGCAAGCCGTGTATGCGTGCAAGGACCGCCCCCAGGGGCGGTTTTTGCTTTTCTCTATAAGTGTTTTTCGGCTCTGGCCCTCGTGGAATATGCGTAAGCAGCTATGACTTTGATAGCAATTTTGATAGGAACCATTGTCGCCGGCATCGGTTCGGTCTGGCTGGCCGCAGCCTTGAGTTTTGGCGCGCTGGCCCGCTACACCCAGCACATGCTCAGCATGGCGGCCGGCGCGCTGATGGCCACTGCCTTCATGCACCTGCTGCCAGAGGCGTTCGAGAGCCGAGCAGCTGCCCATGACCTGTTTTTGACCTTGCTGCTAGGCCTGGTGTTTTTCTTTCTGCTGGACAAGGCCGAGCTCTGGCACCACGGCCACGAGCACCACCACACCGGTGAGACCCGACCGCACGAGCATGGACACCATCACGACCACGCACACGACCACGCGCCCGCGCAACCCGGCAGTTGGGCAATCCTCACGGGCGACAGCGTGCATTGCTTTGGCGACGGCATCTTGATCGCGTCCGCCTTCATGGCCGACATGCGTCTGGGTGCTATCGCATCGCTGGCAGTGTTGGCCCACGAAGTGCCGCACCATATGGGTGACTTGATGGTGCTGCGCTCGGGCGCCAGCAACAAGCGCATGGCCTTGGTCAAGGTGTCTCTTGCGGGCGCTGTTACCGCCTTGGGAGGCCTGGTTGGTTACTGGCTGGTAGATACGTTGCACAGCTATCTGCCGTACTTTCTGGTGGTGGCGTCCAGCAGCTTTGTTTACGTGGCGCTGGCGGATTTGATTCCGCAGTTGCAAAAGCGGCTGACCCTGGCCGAGACGTTGGCCCAGGTCACCTGGCTGGGCTTGGGTATCGGTTTGGTGACCGTGATGAGTGGTTTGGCCCACGGGCATTGAAGCTGCCCAGCACCGTGTTGTTTCTTGCGACACTTTGCACAAATAATGGCGCGGGGTAAGCGGCACTGGCTTTCATAAAGGTATGTCTTATACCCATTTTGAGTTTTTTGAAGCCCTACTTCGCAGTCCGACTGCTGATCTGGCACGGTCGCAACTATCGCCACAGTTGCTTTCACCTCAAAAATTGGTGACCCGACGCTTGCCTCCGCGGGGCTTGCCGCGGGCGGAAGTACGGGTTCAAGCGAATAGACTATGGTGGCCATGTACCCTGACCGCAATGGAGATTGAAGTGCAAAAACTAGTTGTGCGTGGTTATGCCCTGTCAATGGACGGTTACAGCTCTGCGTCAGGGCAAAGTTTGGACAACCCGTTCGGCAAAGACGGCCTTGCGATCATGGATTGGGCCGCAATATGTTCGGCCCCGTGCGTGGGCCTTGGCCTGACGAGGAATGGAAAGGTTGGTGGGGCCCCAATCCGCCGTACCACACGCCGGTTTTTGTGGTGACCCACCATGCGCGAGCGCCGTTGCCAATGGACGGTGGAACGACTTTTCACTTTGTAACGGATGGCATTGAGTCTGCATTGCGGCAAGCATTCGCGGCGGCGCAGGGGAAAGACGTGCGCTTGGGCGGAGGCGCGACCCTGGTTCGGCAATATCTCAAGGCGGGGCTGGTCGACGAATTGCATCTTGTCATGACCAACAAATTGTTAGGGTCAGGCGAGCGCCTGTTTGAAGGAACAGACAACATCGCACGTGATTACGAATGTGTGGAAACAGTAGCATCTGAAGCCGTCACCCATGTTCGTCTGGTGAAGAAACACCGAAGCTGAGCAACGTCTGGACAGCGCGCGCGCTGCGCCAGTTGACCACAGCACACTTCGTTCGGTCGGCCCCCAACGACGGTTTCAATGCCCACTAGGTGGGGGTTTTCCACCTGGGCCCGGGACCATCTTTTTGCGCAACTCGGCATCCAGCCCCGGCGTTGCGCGCATGTCGGTGTCCACCATGCCGGCGTCCAGGTCGCGCTTGGCCTGCGCAATCATCGGGTCCGGCGCTGAGGCGACGTTGGATGCTGATTCGTCCGTTTCGTGCGGTAGCGGCAAGCGATTGTCCTGCGAAGGTGGTGTAGAGCCGGGTGCTGTAGGCGCTTTGCCGACCAGGTCGTGGCCGGTGGAATGTTTCGGGGGTTGTGTCATAGGTGGCTCCAACGGGTAGGGCGTTGTTCAAGCAGATTCAGCAGTTTGGAGCGCATAAGCCCATGGCGTATGTGCGCTCGCGCACCTTGCGGGTCTGTCGCTTGGCATAAGCTGCAATCTTGCGAAATGTTTCCAAAGTACTGTGATAGCAAAACAGATGCCCAAGCGATTGAAAAGTACTTTTTGGACACGTGCCATGCAGCGCCAAGTTGCAGCCATGACGCGAAGGGCACTGCGGGCCAGCACCAAGCTGGTAAAGGCGGCGGCGCCCAAGCGGGTCAAAGTTCCCAGACCTGCGAAGTCAAGTGGTGCGCCGAAAGTGCCCACGCTGCGCAAGCCCTCCGTGGCGAAACCTGGCGCCATGCGCGCCGGCATGGCGATTGGCCCGACTGGCCCCAAGCGCTATTACGTTCACCGTCCCCCGGGCAAAGCCGCCGCGCGCAAGTTGTCCTTGGTGGTGATGCTGCACGGCTGCGGGCAAGATGGCCGTAGCTTTGCCGCCAGCACGCGCATGAATGGCCTGGCCGCAAAAGCGGGGTGCGTGGTGGTGTACCCAGAGCAAGACCGGCTGGCAAATCTACAAGGCTGCTGGAACTGGTTCGACACGCGCTCGGGCCGCGCGCAGCGCGAAGCGGCAGGCATTCTGGCGGTGGTGGATCAGGTGTGTGCAAGCTACCCGATTGACGCCACGCACGTGGTGGTCGTCGGCATGTCGGCCGGGGCGGGTATGGCGGCTCTGCTGGCGCTGCATTACCCCGAGCGCTTTGCGGCCGCGGTCATGCATTCTGGTGTGGGGCCGGGCTTGGCGCATTCGTCGGCCACGGCTCTTGCAGCCATGCGCGGCCACTCAACCAGCGTGGGCAGTGCACTGCCGCTGGCGACCAACGGTAGCCCCTTGCCCGCGTTGTTGGTCATCCAGGGCAATAAAGACAGGGTTGTCGCGCCGGTCAACGGCGGCCTCGCCGCGCAGCGCTGGGCCGCAACCATGCAGGCTTCGCCCAGCGCGCCGCGGGTGGTGCGGCGGGGTGCGCGCTATCCAGCGACGCTGACGGACTGGAAGCTGGGCCGTCGGGTGGTGGCCACCTGGGCGCAGGTGGCCGGCTTGGGCCATGCCTGGAGCGGTGGCTCAGCCGCACAGTCTTACTCGGACCCCAAGGGACCCGACGCGTCACGCATGGTGCTGGCGTTCGCCCAACTTGCGTTTGTCCAGCGTGACAGCGACGCGGCTGTGGCCGCGCTTGGGGGCTGATGGAGTTGGCGTTAGAAATTGGCCATGCAATGGCACCTGTTGCTCGAAAAAATTCCATGCTTTGAAGCTTCATCTTCGCGCGCCGCAGATGCGAGGCAGCCACGCCACTTTTAAGTCCTATACCAAGATCAGGACGTCTACTGCTTTTTGGTCTGGCCGCCGGGTACGTCTGAGGCCGCCGCCTAGCGCCTCAATTTGCACAAACGCTTGTTGTGCTACGAGCAGAGTTGAGTTGAGAAGTTTGCGCCGATGGAACTGACTCTTTTGGCATGGTGATGGGGCGGGATGGATGTCGCAAGTCGCCTGGGCGGCATTCGCACACCAACCCCTTGTCAGTGGTCCCACACGATTGACATCTCATTGTTGTTTTCATTAATTTCCTTAACTTGCCTACCAGAGTCGACCCAAATGTTGACCTTGTAGGAGCCTGGAGGCCATTGCCCGGAAGGCAACGCTTTGGGGAAACTACTAAGGTCAAATTTGTAGGTTTGGCCGGGATTAAGTGATGGCACATCCTTAAACGCGCCGCCAATTGAATCCGGCATAAACGCGTTGTACGGGATGCTCGCATCGTAGGTTCCCTCAACGTTAAGAGGACATCGCGGATGGCCGAGTACGACTGGATGGCAGCTCACGGCCGCTTGCGATGCGACTGCAGCGATGGAGCCAATGTTGGTAACACTGAACTGCAGGGATCCACCCGCAACTACGATAGTACCAACGAGATCAGGCGCAGGCGCCAATTGAACGTTGCCACCAAAGATTGGGACGGCGCGATTGGGGTCGCTTGGCTGTCGCTGAACAGTGGTTGCGGCTTTTCCCGCCGGAGTGGTTTGTTTGGTAGGTTCCTGGAGCTGCGCTGCCAGTGCGTGGCCGCCCACCAACATGGCGGCCAAAGCCCAAATTCCCGAGATGATCTCAGTGCGGTGTTTCATGCTGCGTTACCTGAAAAAGGTTGTGTTTACTTGCGAAGTACCCACATGAGTCGACACGTTGAGGCCAATGGTCATGATTGGAATCATCACGGGGGCGTGTGGCGTCATCGTGGTAGCGGCACCGGTTGCAGGGCCACCAGCTGCAAAAGAAGAGGCCATACTTGCAAGCAAGGTCACGCTAACGGCGCATTGACTCAAATTGATTTTCATAAAGTTTCTCCGTAGGTTAGGTTGTGCAATACACCGATTAGTCGATCGTTGAAACCGGATGGTTCAAACTTTTCTTTGCTGCCAGTGTTCTCGGGCCGCACTTCACTATCCAAGATACGTGCCACAGAAAATGGTCAACAAAACCAACGGACAAGCCTTTTTGTGACGCTGTGTAATGTCGGAGATTGCAGACAGTGGTTTCTTCCTGGGCCAAGAAGACCTTGAAATCAAGGATTTGCGTCGTCGCTCCCCCCCGACAAAAGCCCGGCGCGTGCAATTGATCCAATAGGATTTACTTTGCGACGGGTACTAGCGTGGGCCTAAGCGTGCTGCGAAAGGCTTCAACTGCAGCGCTTCACGCAAGTCACTATCCGTGAAAGCAGCACGCTTGACGCGTGTAAGCTCGCATCTGTCCCGTTCCTACTCCATCAACAAGAGCCGTTAAAAATGCCCGCCACCGAACTCATCGTCACGTCCATGGGCAGCGTTGCCGGTAAGGAACTGCTGGTACCCACGGGCAAGGAAGGCACTGCCTATCCCCACGTGCAAGACTGGGTCACGGCAAAGCTCAAGGCCAAGAAGCCGGTGAAGGACGTCAGCACGGCGGTGCTGGTCAAGGGCATCAAGCAGTGGGCAGTGTTTGAAGAGAAGGCGGGCTCAAAGACCATTCGGACGGTCTTCAAAATCACCTAGCTGCTGGTTTCAGGGTGCTACATATTTGGTAGCACATTACGCTTATTCCACGAGGGCTACAGGCCGATTTTACCAAAGACTATTTCTCAACTACGCGCTGACGCAGGCGCAGCACGGTGAGCTGCAACAGGCGTGCGTCGGCACTGGCGCGGTGCCGCTGCACGCCGCGCTCGCTGCTGATCTGGGCCTTGACGGTGTGCCACAAATCGGCCTCCTGCTCGTCCAATAGTGCGCGCAGGTTCTCCAGCTTGAAAGCCGGGCTCATGTCGGCCGCGTCAAACAGCGCCCCCACCCAACTGAAGTCATTGGCCCAACCGTCGGAATAAACGGTTTGACCGGCCAGTTGTGCATTGATGGTGTGCGCCACTTGTAGCGCCGGTACGCCGCGCTCCAGGATCAGTGCGCGCGGTATGTGGTGGGTGGCCTCGGCCTGCGCGTCCCAGTGGGTCCAACTGGCCTCGGGGCGTATCAGCGTGCAATAGGCGTGGCCGTTGGGCAGCACAAAACCGATTTCTATGGGGTAGCTGTTGC
>JBBQBG010000073.1:0-15253 GCA_038317285.1 Burkholderiales bacterium
TCCGGGGGCCCCGGTCATGGCGCTGCGGCGAACCGCCTCGCTTTGCGTTGGCCTACTTGGTATTGCTGCGCGTAGAGATTGCCCGTTTCACCCGATACTTAAATCGGCTCGTCTCTGTTGCTCTAATCCTCACCTTAGGGCCCGACACTTGCGTGCCAAGCTTGTCAGTGGACAGTGGTTAACTGCTACGCTGCCCTATGCAGTCCGGACGTTCCTCCAGTGCCTGGTTTCCCAGATTGCACCAGCGGTGGTCTGGCGGGCTTCACGGGCGCTATTATCCACTCCTCAACACCGGAGTCATCCATGAAAGCCGACAACATTCTGCAAACCATTGGCAACACGCCCCATGTGCGCATCAACCGCCTGTTTGGCGACACGCACAACGTCTGGATCAAATCCGAGCGGGCCAACCCCGGTGGTTCCATCAAGGACCGTATTGCGCTGGCGATGGTCGAGGCGGCTGAAAAAAGCGGCGCACTGAAGCCTGGCGCGACCATCATCGAGCCCACCTCCGGCAACACCGGTGTCGGGCTTGCCATGGTGGCTGCAGTCAAGGGTTACAAACTGATTCTGGTCATGCCCGACAGCATGTCGATCGAGCGCCGACGCCTGATGCTGGCCTACGGTGCCAGCTTCGATTTAACCCCACGGGAAAAGGGCATGAAGGGCTCCATTGCGCGCGCCCAAGAGCTGGCCGCCGCCACACCCAACTCTTGGATTCCACAACAGTTCGAAAACCCTGCCAACATCGACATCCACGAGCGCACCACCGCGTTGGAAATTTTGGCCGACTTCCCCGATGGCATAGACGCGCTGATCACCGGCGTGGGCACCGGCGGCCACATCAGCGGCGTGGCCAAGGTGCTCAAGGCCAAGTTCCCAAAGCTCAAGGTGTACGCGGTGGAACCCACAGCGTCGCCCGTGATCTCCGGCGGCTCGCCCTCGCCCCATCCGATACAGGGTATTGGCGCGGGTTTCATCCCCACCAATTTGAAGACCGAACTGCTGGACGGTGTGATCCAGGTGGATGCCGAACCCGCCCGTGAATACGCGCGCCGCTGTGCAGCCGAAGAAGGCATCTTGGTGGGTATTTCCAGCGGCGCTACGCTGGCCGCGATTGCGCAGAAGCTGCCGGATCTGCCGGCAGGGTCTACCGTGCTGGGCTTTAACTACGACACCGGGGAACGCTACCTTTCGATTGAAGGCTTCTTGCCCGTGTAAGTGTTTGGAGTGGGTTGCGACCGGACGTCGCGAGGGCGTCGTATCAGTTCGAATCGGTCGGCAGATCCAATAATTCCAACGGTTGCGGGCGTCCAAAAAAGTAGCCCTGAAACGCCCGGCAGCCGCTGCCCAGCAAAAAATCGCGCTGGCCAGCGGTCTCGATCCCTTCGGCCACCACATTGAGTTCCATACTATGCGCCAGGTTCAAAATCGTGCGGGCGATGGCCGCATCGTTGGGATTATTCAGCACATCCATCACAAAGGATCGATCGATTTTGAGTTGATCCAAGGGCAGGCGCTTGAGGTAGGCCAGGCTGGAATAGCCGGTTCCAAAATCGTCCAGCGCAAAACACACGCCCACCGCACGCAACTCCGCCATTTTGGCAATGGCGTCTTCCACGTCACTGAGCAACAAGCTCTCGGTCAACTCCAGTTTGAGTCGACTCGGGTTGGCCCCGCTGCTGCGCAGTAGACCCAATATTTGACGGGAGAACTCGGGTTGTCGGAACTGGCGTGCGCTGACGTTTACAGCAATGGTCAAGCGGCGTGTTTGCGGCGCCGAGTCCCATGCCACCAACTGGGCACAGGCGGTTTCCAGCACCCACTGCCCCATGGCTAAAATCAAGTCAGACTGCTCTGCTGCGGGAATGAAATCACCCGGCATGACCATGCCCCGCGTGGGGTGCTGCCATCGCAAAAGCGCCTCCACCCCGGTCATTGCGCCGCTTTCGTCAACCACGGGTTGGTAGTACAGCAAGAACTCCCGGCGCTGCAGCGCCAGGTGCATGTCCGCTTCCAGGGACGCGCGCGCCGAAGCAACTACCTGCATCGCCGGATCAAAAAAACGCAGGGTGTTGCGGCCGGCCGCTTTGGCTTGGTACATGGCCAGGTCCGCGCGCTGCAATAAATCGTCCACACTTTGCAGGTGATCAAAAAACAGTGTGGCACCAATACTCGGGGAGCTGTGGTTTTCTTGGCCTTCGATTTGGTACGGTGCGTTGAGCGCGCGCAGAATTTTCTGGCCAATCAAATCGCACTGGGTCGCCGCGATCGACACGGTCTCGCTGAGTTCTTCGAGCATCACCACAAATTCATCACCACCCAGGCGCGCCACGGTGTCGACGCCGCGTACACAACCCAACAAGCGCTGCGCAACTTGTTTGAGCAACTCGTCACCCACGTGGTGACCACGGGTGTCGTTCAGCACTTTGAAATTATCTAGATCAATAAACAAGAGTGCGCCATAACCGCGGTCACGGGTACTGCAAGCAATGGCACGGTTGAGGCGATCCAATAGCAAACGCCGGTTGGGTAGCCCCGTCAGCACGTCAAAAAAAGCCAGGCGTTCGATGTCTGCCTCGGCCTGTTTGCGCGCCGTAATGTCACGCCCAGTACCGCGGTACCCCATAAAAACGCCGTCTGCATCAAAAATTGGTGCGCCACTGATGGACGACCAACGCATCACGCCATCGTCATGGGGACGCAGCATCTCAAATTCGCGGAAAACTTCGTGGGCGTCCAGTGTCGCGCGGTGTGCGGCCCATTGCTCCGCGCTGACCCCCTCCACCACATGTTCCCAGCGCCGCGTGCCCAGGTAGCTGGGGGCGACAAGACTAGTGGGCGTCAACGGGTTGGCACCGATGCGCACAAAACGAAACTCTTCATCCTGCTCCCAATACCAGTCCGAGCTCAGTTCGGTCAGACTGCGAAAACGGGATTCACTGTCTTGCAACCGCGCCAACGCATCCCTCTGGGCAGTGATGTCCGCCAACGTGCCACACCACAGTGTCGAGCCATCGGGTTGGGCCTGGGGCATGGCGTTGCCCATCAGCCAACGCTCCACGCCGTCCGCACCGGTAGCGCGGTACTCGCAATGCCACAGCGTCATGCCGCGCTCGGAATTGGCGATGGAGCGCCACATTTTCTTCCAATCTTGCGGATGCACGTGGGCAGAAAAATTGGCCGAATCCGCGTAGACCGCCGCGGCATCCACACCCATCAGTTGCTTGACTGCCTCGCTGATAAACCGAAAACCCATGCGCCCGCCAGACCAGCGATGAAACTCGTACACGATCCCAGGCACCAGGCTGGTGATGCGCTGAATAAAGCTTGCGTCTTCGGCCTGCGTTTGCAAGACCAGCTGCGCCGCAGAGACCGCGCCAGACACAACGCCCGCCTCATCGCTCATCAGTACCCAATTTTTGTCGTGTGCGCGAACCGTCTTGGCGTGATACCGCCCCGCAGCTTCCTGCCAAAGACCAAGCTCCAGCAGGGTGCGGCCTACAACAGCTTCAAAGCTACCGCCGTTCAACGCCAACCAGGCCGCATTGGCCGCCACAACAGCCCCTTGTGAGCCGGCAAGCAGCACCTGTGGTCCGGTGTTGGGCGCAAAAAGTGCAGAAAATGCCACGCCGCCGAAAACGCCAGAGGGTTCCACGGTCTCGACTGGCGACGCGGAGTTGATGGTAGTAAGTAGGCTTTTAAGCTGCATTTGCACGGTGGCAGGCGACAATATTTGTGGAAGTTGTCGTTGGATGATAGAGCCGTACGCGGCGCAATGGCAAACAAAATAAAACCTGTCTCCATGGCAGCTTCAAGTATGTAATGCCATGGAACTTTACGCGACTTCCTTTTCTTGGCTACGCACCGGAGACTATCATTGCCGCCTGCTTGATAACCACGAGCCCGCCAACATGATCCGCATCACCGAACTCAAACTCCCCCTCTCCGCCCGGCCCTTACAGAAGCGCCGCGCAGCCGACGCGCCCAGCGAAACGGACGAAGACCGCGCTCCAATCGCCCACCCGATTTCTGCATTGCAAGGCTTGGCCGCCACCGCGCTGGGGATTCCAGTCAACAGCATTGCGACACTTGAAGTCTTCAAACGCAGCTTCGATGCGCGCAAGGCCGAGTTGTTGGTCGTCTACATCGTGGACCTGACACTGGCCGACCCCGCGCAGGAAACCACGCTACTGCAGCGCCACGACAAACACCCGCACATCAGCGCAACGCCAGATATGGCGTACCGACCAGTCGGCCAGGCACCGCGCGATCTGGAGCTGCGCCCCGTCGTCGTGGGCTTCGGCCCCTGCGGCATGTTCGCGGCGCTGGTGTTGGCGCAGATGGGCTTCAAACCCATCGTGCTGGAGCGTGGCACCTCGGTGCGCCAACGGACCAAGGACACCTGGGGCCTGTGGCGCAAGAAGACGCTCAAGCCCGAGAGCAATGTACAGTTTGGCGAAGGCGGTGCAGGCACGTTTTCGGACGGCAAGCTGTACAGCCAGATCAAGGACCCACGCTTTCTGGGTCGCAAGGTGATGCAAGAATTTGTGAAGGCAGGCGCACCGGCCGAGATCTTGTACGAAGCCCATCCGCACATCGGCACCTTCAAGCTGGTCAAGGTGGTGGAGAGCATCCGCGAGCAGATTATTGCGCTGGGTGGTGAGGTGCGTTTTGAGCAGCGTGTTATTGACGTGCTATTGATAAATGAGCGCGGTACGCAGTATCTACGAGGGCTAGAGGTCCAAAACACCAATGATGGCAGCATCTACACGCTGCCCGCAGAGCAGGTGGTGATTGCGCTGGGCCACAGCGCCCGCGACACGTTTGCGATGCTGCATGACCGCGGCGTCGCCATGCAAGCCAAGCCTTTCTCGGTGGGCTTTCGCATCGAGCACCCACAGGGCGTCATCGACCGCGCGCGCTGGGGTCGCCATGCCGGCCACCCGATGCTGGGCGCGGCCGACTACAAACTGGTGCACCATGCCGAGCACGGTGAGGGCAAGGGCCGATCGGTCTACAGCTTCTGCATGTGCCCCGGCGGCACCGTGGTGGCTGCCACGTCGGAGCCCGGGCGCGTGGTCACCAATGGCATGAGCCAGTATTCGCGCAACGAGCGCAACGCCAATGCTGGCATTGTGGTGGGTATTGAACCTGCGGATTTCCCCTACGACACGGCCAGCTTCGTGCAGGCCTTCGGCGCGGTGGATGGTTCGCGCTATGCCGAGCAAGCGGCGGCGCTGGCCCGTGCACACCCGCCGGGCAGCGCGGCCGCCGCGCATCCGCTGGCCGGTATCGTGCTGCAACGCAGGCTGGAATCTGGCGCCTACACGCTGGGTGGCAGCAGTTACGAAGCGCCGGGGCAACTGGTGGGGGACTTCATTGCAGCGCGCAGTTCAACCGCGCTAGGCAGCGTTATTCCGTCCTACAAGCCCGGCGTGCTGCTGGGTGACTTGGCGCCTAGCCTGCCCGACTACGCCATTGCCGCCATCCGCGAAGCATTGCCGGCGTTTGGCAAGAAGATCAAGGGCTTTGACATGGCCGACGCGGTACTGACCGGGGTAGAGACACGCACATCGTCGCCCTTGAAAATGCCACGCGGTGACGACCTGCAATGCACCAACGTGCGCGGCCTGTACCCAGCGGGAGAAGGCGCCAGTTATGCCGGCGGCATCTTGTCGGCCGCAGTGGATGGTATCAAGGTGGCCGAGGCTGTGGCACGCAGCGTCTTGGGTTAATGTGCCCCTCGCTCCACCGCTGCGCGGGTCGCTGCCCCCGAGGGGCCAAGTTTCACCTTGGGACTGCCCGGCGATGAAACCAACCGCTTACGCCGCGCGCTTGAACAGGGCCAGCAAAGAGCCTGCCGCTACGAACATGCCGCCAAACACGCGGTTCATGGTGCGGATATGGCGAGAAGACTTCAAGGTCCCCAGTACGCGTGACGCCAGCGCCGTGTAGCCCGCCATCACCACCAGATCGGTGAAGCCCAGGGTGGCACCGATGACCAAATACTGCGGCAATAGCGGCTGCGCCAGCACCATGAACTGTGGCACCACAGCCAGCAGAAATACCGTGCCCTTGGGGTTGACGGCATTGATCATCCAGCCTTTGAGCACCATGGAGCGTCGCGTAACCACCAAGCCGCCGTCCGCCTGCGCCACCATGGGCACGGCTGGCGCCCGCCATTGGCTGATACCCAACCAGACCAGATAGGCCACGCCGGCCCATTTGACGAACAGGAACGCGGTGCCTGATGCCGCCACCAGTGCGCCCAGGCCCACGCCCACCACGATCACCTGCGTCCAGATGCCCAGGACCAAGCCGAAGGTCGTGAAGTAGCCGCGACGGAAGCCGTGGTTCAGGCCCGAGCTCAAGGCAGCGACAGCGCCGGCGCCCGGTGAAATGCTGATGGCCCATGAGGCAGCGAAGAAAGCGAGCCAGGTGGAAAGTTCCATGGTGGGTCAGGTAAAGGGTTGTGGGTCAGGCATCGGTTTTAGCACAGCGGCAGTGTGTCGGTGCGCAGCAGGTGTAATATTCTCAGACATGAAAGTCGACCCCGCCATCGTCAAAATCTTTGCTGAAAATGTCCGCGCCGACATCATCGTGCGGCCCACTGGCTTGAACCTGGACGCGGCCATCGTGCAGAAGATCGCCAACAAGGTCAAGGTCTTCCAGGGCATGACGGCCGACTGCCTGATGAGCACGTTGGCCATGGCCGAGCACATGCCGCACGAGGCCGGTGATGTGGTGTTCAACGAAGGCGATATTGGCAGTTCGTTCCACGTGCTGATCGCCGGTGAGGTGGTAGTGGAAAAGAACCGCGGCGGCCGCGTGGTGACACTGGCCAAGCTCACGGCTGGCGAGTGTTTTGGCGAAATGGCCCTGGTGGGCGGCCACCTGCGCAGCGCCACGGTGCGGGCCAGCCGTGACAGTGCCACGATGCGCTTTGACCGCGAGCGCGTGGACGCCTATGCCGACAGCGCCCACATCATCTACCGCAATATTGCTCGCGTGCTGTCAGCGCGGCTGGATGTGTCCAGTGAAATGCTGGCTGACCTGGTTTTGCGAACCGGTGAAACCGGACCAACAACTTTGTGAATGCAAGGTGTCACCGCCGGGCCGCCCCAAGGTAAAACGCGGCCCCCTTGGGGGCAGGGAGCTACACGCAGTGAGCGACCGTGGAGGCTATTTCTGCAGTGCAGCGATGCGCTCTTCGATCGGCGGGTGGGTTGAGAACAAATGGCCGATGCGGCCAGTTATTCCAAAGGCCGCGACGCTCTTGGGCAGCTCGCCCGGCGCCATGCCACCCAAGCGGGCCAGCGCATTGATCATGGGCTGTTTGCGACCCAACAACTGGGCCGAGCCTGCATCCGCTCGAAACTCGCGGTGGCGTGAGAACCAGGCCACCACCATGGCTGCAGCAAAGCCCAGCACAATGTCCAGCACGATGGTGGTGATGTAGTAGCCGATGCCGGGGCCAGAGCGGTCATCGCCCTTGCGCAAAAAGCTGTCAACCGCGTAGCCAATGACGCGGCTCAAGAAGACCACAAAGGTGTTCATCACGCCCTGGATCAAGGTCATGGTGACCATATCGCCGTTTGCGACGTGGGCGATTTCATGGCCAATGACGGCTTCGATTTCTTCCTTGGTCATGCCTTGCAGCAGGCCGGTGGACACTGCAACCAGGGATGAGTTTTTGAACGCGCCGGTGGCAAAGGCATTGGGTTCGCCATCAAAAATGCCGACTTCGGGCATGCCGATACCGGCTTGCTCGGACAGCTTGCGCACCGTCTCGACGATCCAGGCTTCGTCTGCGTTTTGTGCTTGGTTGATGATGCGCACACCCGATGTCCACTTGGCCATGGGCTTGCTGATCAGCAACGAAATGATGGCGCCACCGAAGCCCATAATCAGCGCGAAGCCTAGCAGAGCGCCAAGGTTGAGGCCATTGCTCGTCAGGAAGCGATTGACGCCCAGCAGACTGGCCACAATGCCCAGCACGGTGACCACCAGTACGTTGGTCAGGATAAAGAGAAGTATGCGTTTCATGGTGTCCTTAGAAGTATCAGCCCGGTCTGCAATGGGCGGCAGCGTGAATGGTAAGGTCGAATGGCCCCAATTCAACCAAAAGCGGGCCCAAATAAACCCAAATCCCATGGGGGAAAGGCCCGTTGATCCTACTTGGGACGTGCAGTGCGGAATACGGTTGCATCGTCGTAGAACGACCGATTTTCGTTGTCAGGGCACCAACCAGGAACGCCTAGCACGGGCAAATGCGCAAAAGGCTTGGTCGCCAACTTGTCCGCGCTGATGTCTGCTGCCATCCAGGTGTCGATATCTGCTATCGAATTGCTAGCTGCTCGCGCACGGTAGACGTGGGCTGTGATGGGTTTTCGGGGAGAGGCTAACTTTTCCAGCAGGGCGTGGCCGAACAATACCAACTGGGCCTGCGCCCACAGCGGGCGCTGCTTCACAAACAGCGTCTGCCAATCTTTGGCGGCCAATGCTGCCCACAGCGCATCCGGGCCCTGAAAGAAGGCCGCGTTTTCGTCGAAGATTGTCAGCGCATCGCGCGCCGGTCCGCGTATGGGCTGGATGCCCGATTGGGCGATCTGGGCGGCCTGCAATTGGTTGAGTTTGGTCTTGGTGGCGGGGAAAGTCATCCAGCACAGACCATTGAAAAAATCGTGCAAGCCATCGCGGGTGGGGACTTGCCGCATGCGAAAAATAAAGGCTTCGTAGGCCTCGCCGCCAGGCAGGGCTGACTGTGGCACAAACTGCACACCCAAGCGTTGCAAACCGCTTTGCTCGGCCGCCACCGCATTCAAGGCCGTTGCCCCATCCAGCCCCCCATGCGAGTGGGCCGCTACGCGCTGGCCCAGTGCACGCCAGGGGTCCAGCCAACCGGCGTCCCAGTTGATAGCGGATGCCGCCGTTGCCGTAGTCATACGCGATTCATTTTAAGGTTTGAAACGAAACAATTGCACGCTGTGCGTATTGAGTGAAACGTGTGTTGGGTCACTTTGGAAAAGCCCGCGATTTAGTCGTATGGATGCATTGTTAACCAACACACCGATTGAAACAGAGCTGCAACATAACCTTCAATCGGACTGCATCGGTTTGATCGCTGATGGTCTATACGAGGTTCAACCATTGAAGGAAATATTATGAAATTGACGACAAAAACAAGCGCCGTTGCCTTGGTCATTCTGGGCGCATTTGGCACTGCACAGGCCACCACCCTGGGAATCTCCGTGCCAGTGAACAACGTGGCCTATGCGCCAGGCTCGTTCGGCGGCACCCTGCTGAACCAAGCCACCACACTCATCAGCAATGTGAGCTACAACGGTACGGCGCGCACTGCGGTCTATGACACAGGCACCGGCCTGGACTTCTACTACCAGTTCACCAACAACAGCTCTTCCAAGAACGGTCTTGAGCGCTTCACTGCTTACGACTTCAGCAGCCTGGGTGCAACCAACGTAGAGGTCTTCCAGACTAGTGCCGCGTTTGGTCAATTTATCGTCGGCACAGAGTACTCGGACGGTGCCGATCGTACTGCTTTGGGCGTCATTGGTTTCAGCTTCATTCCCAACGGCATGTCCAAGATCAATCCAGGCACCACCAGCTTCACGCAAATCATTCGCACCAACGCCCGCAATTACACAGCAGGCAACTTCGGTTTGCTCGACGGCATTGGTGACAACGCCAATGGCTTTGCGCCCACATCCGCCGTACCAGAGCCAGAAACCTACTCCATGCTGCTGGCTGGCCTGGGCTTGATGGGTGCGATCGCTCGGCGCCGCAACAAAGCAAAGAAGTTGGCAGACACCACCTCCGCCTGAGCGCCCCATTCGAACAATGCCCTGGTCTCTTCAGGAGGCTAGGGCATTTTTTTGTGCAAGGTTTCAGGTTAGGCGCCACGCCAGCGTTTCGTCCGCACAGAGGGGTTTTAACCGCGCCTCACCCAGCGCAAAGCTCTCGGGCACAGCCCAGGCTTCACGGCGTAGCGTGATCGTGCCCTGGTTACGTGGCAGACCGTAAAAATCGGCGCCATGAAAACTGGCAAAGCCTTCAAGCTTGTCCAACGCACCAGCCGCATCGAATGCCTGGGCATACAACTCCATGGCGGTGTAAGCGGTGTAGCACCCTGCGCACCCACTGGCGTGCTCCTTCAGGTGGGCTGGGTGCGGTGCGCTGTCGGTGCCCAGGAAAAATTTGGCCGAGCCACTGGTTGCAGCCTGCACCAGCGCTTGGCGATGTGTCTCGCGCTTGAGAACCGGCAGGCAGTAGTAGTGCGGGCGAATGCCACCGGTAAAAATCGCATTGCGGTTGTACAACAGGTGGTGGGCCGTGATGGTGGCGCCGGTGTAGCGGTCGGCAGCCTGCACGTACTGCGCGGCCTCTAGGGTGGTGATGTGCTCGAACACGATCTTCAACTCGGGAAAATCTTTGCGCAGTGGGATCAACTGGGTATCGATAAATACGGCTTCTCGATCGAACAAATCGATGTCGGGCGACGTGACCTCGCCATGCACCAGCAACAAGATGCCTTCGCGTTGCATGGCTTCTAAGGTCTTGTAGGTCTTGCGCAGATCGGTCACACCGGCATCGCTGTTGGTTGTGGCACCGGCAGGGTAGAGCTTGAGCGCCACGACGCCAGCCTCTTTGGCGCGGCGGATTTCATCGGCGGGCAGGTTGTCGGTCAGGTACAGCGTCATCAATGGCTCGAAGGCCAAACCTTCGGGCACGGCAGCCTGGATGCGCGCCTTGTAGGCCAGCGCCTGCTCGGCGGTAGTCACCGGCGGTTTGAGGTTGGGCATGATGATGGCACGGCCAAATTGCGCGGCGGTATGGGGCACCACGGTGCGCAGTGCATCTCCATCGCGCACGTGCAGGTGCCAGTCGTCGGGTCGGGTCAGTGTGATTTCTTGCATGGCTTGTATTGCTCTCAATTACTTGCGCGCAGCCTGGGTTAGCAGGTAGTCCCACAGCGCCTGTGCGGCGCTCTTGGTCGCTGCGGCCGGGCCGCGTGATGCGGGCGCGCCACCGCGTTGTAGTTCTTTCAGCACCGGCTTCTCGCGGTAAACCCGCACGTCCATCGTGATGTTCAGGCCCTTGGCGTCGGGTGGTGCTGCGCTGACCAGCCGTTTGGCACGCAGCTCTTTCTTGACCGCGCTGTGCGGCAAGAAGGCAATGCCGTGGCCCTCCAACGCCATGGCCTTGAGGCCTTCGGCCATGTCGGTCTCGTACACGCGGTCGAAGTGGATGGCGGTGTTGGACTGCTTGAGGATCAACTCCACCATTTGGCCCAGGTAGGCGCCCGGTGCATAGCCCAGATACGGCAGTGGGTGACCGGCACGACCAGGCAACTGAAACATGGGTGCGCCCTGGGCATCCGGCTTCACATAGGGTGCGACCACCTCTTCGCCCAGGCTCACCATTTCGTAGCGGTCAGCATCGAGCTGGAACGGCTGCGACGGGTGGTAGTAGGCAATCAACAGGTCGCAACTACCCTCCACCAAGCGCAGCACGGCATCGTGCACATTGAGCGCAATAAGGCGGCTTTTGATCGGGCCAAAGGTCTCGCGCAGGCTGGACACCCAGGCGGGAAAAAACGTGAAGGCCAATGTGTGTGGCACCGCAAATTCGATGACGTCTTGCGCCGCCGATGTGTGGCCGCGCAGCATGGCGCGCGTGCTTTGCAAGGACTGCAGCACCTCCATCGACTGGTCGTATAGCGTCTCGCCCGCCGGGGTCAGCCGCGTGGGATAGCTGCTGCGGTCCACCAGGTCGGTGCCAGCCCAGGCCTCCAGCGACTGGATGCGCCGCGAGAAAGCGGGCTGCGTGACGTGGCGCAATTGTGCGGAACGGCTGAAACTGCGGGTTTCAGCTAGGGATACGAAATCTTCAAGCCATTTGGTTTCCATATCCAACATTATGCGTGCATTGCATGATCGGTTGCCTGCAGCGCTTTCGGCCAATGTGGCCCGGGGCTATTGAGGCCTGAATGCCCTCACGGTGCTGGAGCCCGACACCGGAACTTCAACAAAATTGGCCAGCACATATTCGTATATCAAAGGGTTCGTATGCTCAAGGGAATGCGCGTCACCGCCGTCCAATGGTTCATCCACAATGATCACCAGTTCGGGCTTGGCGGCGGCAATACGTGCAATTTCCTTTTTCTGGAATGCGGTCGATCTGTTCAGGAGCGTGTAGATGTCAAAGACTGCAGAGCGCTTGTTCAACACCGCGTAGGCGCCGGGCCAAGAAGGTGTTACCAGGATATTACCGTCTTTGGAAACATGGTCGGCAACCAGTTTCTTCAATAGCTCAATTTCCTTTGCCTTCTTTTCCGGCATGCGGATGGTGTCGCCTGCCACCTGAGTCGCCACGCATTTGTGGACTAGCAAACATTTCCCGCCGGGTTGCAGGGGGAGCATCAAGGCAACACTGGCCGCAACCAGGCTCGCCAGCAAAGGCCACTGCAGCTTGAATTGCAAGTCTCGCAGCACAACCAGGCACCCTACCAGCAAGGGAAATATTCCAAACGACAGGTGGGGCACGTCCGCTCTTGAAAATACGTAGTGGGCGTAAGGCAAGGACATCAAGGCCGCGGCTGCAAATGTTGGGTTTATCGCTCGTCCTTTGAGCCGCTGCCCTACAAGCCACGCAATCGACAGGAATGGGAACAACAATGCGGCAATGAAAACAAACCCGACCAGGAACCCATGGGCGGCAAATGACAGAGGCATGGCCAGCACCTGTGCGCGCCAAGGCCATGGCACCGGCAACGGCAGATTGGTAGCCTTCGTCTCAAACAGAAAATAGATGCTGTCCATGAACGCAGACGCAAAGCCGTCCACCCACAGCATCATCAACAGGACGGGCGCGAAGCCCAGCAAGACACCCGCTAAAAGCGCTGCAACATGCTTCAACCCCTGGGCCAACAGTCCGCGCGTACCCAAACCATTGAATACGACAAGGCCTGCGCAGCCCACCAAGCCATACACGCCATGGTTACGTCCAATAGTTGCCACCAGTCCAACGCAGACGCCCAAACCAAAGTACCGCAGCGCAGTGGGTTTTTCGAACACGCTGGCAATTGCAGCGACCAAAGCAATCGACGCCGCGACGTCGTAGACCTTGTAGTACACATACATCCACATGACCAATACCACGGTAGCTGCAGCCACGAAACCGAGCTTTTCCGGATGGATGGCGTTCTTGGGCCGGTTGACCAGGCGCAGTGCCAAGAACAGGGCCAGCGCCTGAGTGGCAGCGCTCGCCACTCTCAAGGCCACTACGCCGTCGCTACCGATTAGCCGCATGAGCGCCGCAGCCCAGTAGTAGCGGGCGGGGTCATAGGCCAGAAAATCGCGGATGGGGATTTCTCCCGCCATTACCCGTTGGGCACCGTACCAGAGAAATCCTTCATCCCACAAATTGAAATCTGTGTGGCCCTGCCACGCGAACAACAACGCCACTGTGCACAGCGACACTGCCATCAACAGCATCGAATGCCTGTATTTCGGAAAGACCAGCGGCAGGCCCGTCACCTGACCGTGTCCTCCAGACGCTCTCCGCTTTGTTGCTGCAGCGCCCACATTTCCGCATAGCGCCCATTCGCCGCCAATAAAGCGGCATGGTTGCCCCGCTCAACGATGCGCCCGGCATCCATCACCAGAATTTCGTGCGCGTCCACCACGGTAGACAGACGGTGGGCAATCACCAGGGTGGTCTTGTTGCGCGCCACGCTTTGCAACTCTGCCTGAATGGCGCGCTCGTTGGCAGAGTCCAGGGCCGACGTGGCTTCATCAAAAATCAGGATGGGCGGATTCTTCAACAACGTGCGGGCAATCGCCACGCGCTGCTTTTCTCCGCCCGACAACTTCAAACCCCGCTCACCCACCATGGTGCCGTAGCCCTTGGGAGTGGAGCTGATGAAGTTGTGGATGTGGGCAGAGGCAGAAGCCTCTTCCACTTGCTCACGTGTGGCACCAGGCTTGCCGTAGGCGATGTTGTATTCCACCGTGTCGTTGAACAGCACGGTGTCTTGCGGCACGATGCCAATAGCCTGGCGCACGCTGGACTGGGTCACCTGTTTGATATCTTGCCCGGCGATCAGAATGCGACCGCCTTCCTGCGGGTTTGACACATCGTAAAAGCGGAACAGCAGCCGCGCCAGTGTGGATTTGCCGGAGCCCGATGGCCCGACTACCGCTACCGTCTTGCCTGCTGGAATCTCAAAGCTGATGTTGTGCAGTATCGCGCGGCCCCCGCCAGGGTTGGCCGCAGTGGACAGGTCGTACGAAAAACTCACGTTCTCAAACGCCAAGGGCGTGTCACCCGGCAATTGCAAGGGTTGCGCGCCTGGCACATCGGCGACTTCGCGTTCTCGCTCCATCAGCGCGAACATCTTCTCCAGGTCGGTCAGGCTTTGTTTGATTTCGCGGTAGATCACGCCCAAAAAGTTCAGCGGAATATAGAGCTGGATCATGAAGGCGTTGACCATGACCAGATCGCCCAGTGTCATACGGCCATCGACCACGCCCTGCGTTGCGCGCCACAGCATGGCCACCAGGCCCGTGGCAATGATGAGCTGCTGGCCGGTGTTGAGCATGGACAGCGTGGTCTGGCTCTTCAGACGGGCGGTACGCAGGCGTTTCAGACTTTCGTCATAGCGCTTGGCCTCGAAACCCTCGTTGTTGAAATACTTGACGGTCTCGTAGTTCAATAACGAATCGATGGCTTTGGAGTGGGCAGCAGAATCGAACTCATTGGCCTCGCGGCGGAACTTGCTGCGCCATTCGGTCACCAGCACGGTGAATGTGATGTACAGCGCCAGAGCCGACAGCGTGATCCACGCAAACCATACGTCGAACTTCACGGCCAGAATCGTCAGCACCATCGCAACCTCCAGCAGTGTGGGCACGATGCTGAAAAGCGAGAACGAAATGAGTGATTCGATACCGCGCACACCGCGTTCGATATCGCGTGTCATGCCGCCCGTCTGGCGCTCCAGGTGGAAGCGCAGGCTCAGGGCGTGCAGGTGTTCGAAGGTCTGCAGCGCAATGCTCCGTGCCGCGCCTTGGGTGGCCTTGGAGAACACCAGCTCGCGCAATTCGGTCAAGGCCGATGTGCTCAGGCGCAAAGCGCCGTAACCCAAGAGTAGCGCGACCGGCACGACCAGCAACGTCGCCGGATCGCCGGGCTTGTAGCTCATGCGGTCTACCAGGGTCTTTAGCAACAG
>JBBQBG010000074.1:0-15242 GCA_038317285.1 Burkholderiales bacterium
TTGCAAATTGGGTGTTTGGCTAACTTGGAGTTATTTGGTCAACCCCGCGACAGAAGGGTTTTGCGAACGATTTACACTAAAGGGTTTTCCCGAAGTTAGTTTTGAACCATTGCAAGGGTACCCATGAGTGCATTCCAGGAAGAAACCGTATTGAGCGTCCACCACTGGACAGACCGCTTGTTCAGTTTCACCACCACCCGCGACCAGTCCCTGCGCTTCTCCAATGGGCACTTCACGATGATTGGCCTGCGCCTGGAGACCGGCAAGCCCTTGCTGCGGGCCTACAGCATCGTCAGTGCCAACTACGAAGATCACCTCGAATTCTTGAGCATCAAGGTGCAAGACGGCCCGTTGACTTCGCGGCTGCAGCACATCAAGGTGGGTGACAAGATCGTGGTGGGCCGCAAGCCCACTGGCACGCTGTTGATCGATTACCTGCTGCCCGGCAAGACCTTGTACCTGTTGGGCACCGGCACCGGTGTGGCGCCTTTCTTGAGCATCGTGCGCGACCCCGAGACGTATGAAAAATTCGAGAAGGTGGTGCTGGTGCACGGCGTGCGCGAAGTGGCCGAACTGGCTTACATGGAGTACCTGACCGTTGACCTGCCCGCCAATGAATTTTTGGGCGAAATGGTTACCAAGCAATTGAAGTACTTTCCCACGGTTACGCGCGAGACCTTCAAGAATCGCGGCCGCATTCCCGATCTGTTTGAAGCCGGAACCATCGAAGCAGAATTTGGCCTGCCCAAGCTCAACCCAGACACCGACCGCGTGATGCTCTGTGGCAGCCCGGCCATGCTGCGCGACCTGAAGCACATGCTGGAGAAGCGTGGCTTCATGGAAGGCAACACGACCAAGCAGGCTGACTTTGTCATTGAACGCGCATTTGCCGAACAGTAAGTAAAACCGCGCGATACTGCCAAGCCGCGCCTTCACGCTCTTTTTTTAGAGAGCCCTCAACTCTTTGCCTGCCCGCATGACAACACACTACGACCTCTACGCCATTGGCAATGCCCTGGTGGACTCTGAATATGAAGTGAGCGACGCGCAATTGCAGTCCATGGGGGTTGAAAAGCGGCACATGACGCTGATCGATGCCGAGCGCAAGGCCTACCTGCAGTCACTTGTGCAGGGCCAGCATTCGCGCCGCACCGGTGGTGGTTCGGCCGGTAACACGGTGGTAGCCCTTGCCCAATTGGGTGGCAGTGCGTTTTACTCGTGCCGTGTGGCCGACGATGAACTGGGTGCCTTTTACCGTGACGACCTCATCGCCAACGGCGTGGCCAGCAACCTGACCCAGACCCAGTCGCCCGCCGGGCAAACCGGTAGCTGCATGGTCATGGTCACACCTGATGCCGAGCGCAGCATGAGCACGTTTTTGGGCGCCACTGCCGACATCGACCACACGTCTTTGCACCCGCAGGACATTGCCCGGTCCAAGGTGTATTACATGGAAGGTTACCTGGCCGCTTCGCCCACGGGGCTAGACGCCGCGTTGAAGGGGCGGGCCGTGGCCAGAGAAGCGGGCGTGGCACTGGCCGCGACGCTGAGCGATATGAGCATGATCAACTTCTGCCGCGCCGGTCTTGAAGCCATGCTGGGCGATGGGCTTGATTATTTGTTTTGCAATGAAGAAGAAGCCCAGGTCTGGTGCGCGTCACAAGACCTGGAGGCCAACTGTCACAAGCTGAGCCAGCGCGCACGCGTCGTATGCCTGACGCGCGGGCCTAAGGGCTGCTTGGTGCTGGAAGATGGCAAAAGCACCGCAGTGCCTGCCGCCAGTGTGGTTGCCAAAGACACCAATGGCGCGGGTGACATGTTTGCCGGATCCTTCTTGTATGCAGTCACCCAAGGCCACAGCCACGCCCAAGCCGCATGGCTGGCCAACCAGGCGGCAGGGCGGGTGGTTACGCAGTATGGCAATCGCTTGAGTTTGGCAACCATGGCCGAAATCAAGGACAGTTTCGCGCGGCACGCGGCAGCTGCCTGATCAAACTTAGCGGTCCTGCTGGTTCGGTGTAAACACAATGGACACAGAGCTCATACTCTTGGTCGTAGGCGCCGCGCTGGCCGGCTTTGTGCAGGGCATCTCCGGCTTTGCCTTCGCAATGGTGGCGATGTCGGTCTGGGCCTGGGGCGTGGACCCGAAGTTGGCCGCAGTCATGGCGGTTTTTGGCGGTCTGACGGGGCAGGTGTTTACCGCCATCACCGCGCGGCGCAGCCTCTACCTGCCTACGCTGGCACCCTATTTGGTCGGTGCGGCCATCGGCGTGCCCTTGGGTGTGCTGGCCTTGCCCCACTTAAACCCACAGTATTTCAAACTCCTATTGGGCGGCATTCTGCTGGTGTTTTGCCCCATCATGTTTTTGGCCTCCCGGCTGCCGAAAATTCAGTGGGGTGGTCGTTTTGCTGATGCGTTAGCCGGTGCCTTGGGCGGTGTGATGGGTGGCATCGGCGGGTTTACAGGCGTGGCCCCTGCCGTCTGGTGCACTTTGCGCGGCTACGACAAAGACCAATACCGCTCCGTTTTGCAAAACTTCAACCTGGCTGCGCTGGCAACCACGTTTGCGGCGCTCTTGGCCTCTGGCGCCGTGAACGCCAGCATGTTGCCCAAGTTCGCCTTGATTGCGCCGGCATTGATGATCCCGTCCATACTCGGCTCCAAAATTTACATTGGTCTCAGCGCCGACGCCTTTCGCAAGATTGTTCTGGCCTTGTTAACCTTGTCCGGGTTGACCATGGTTGCAGCTTCGGTCAAATCGCTGCTGCTCGCGTAGCCGATACGGTCTGAATCGACGGTAGTCTTGCCTGCACCGCATCGCGCGTTTTAGACTGGTGGGTCAAGGCCCCATTAACTGCTGCTCAGTCAACACCTTGCGCAAGCGAACCTGGTCGTGGTCCAACTGGCGCAAGTCGCTGCGCAATTCTTTTTTCTCATCGTCGCTCTTGGATTCTTCAAGCTTCTTTTGCAGGCGCTCAGACTCACTCGCGTTGCGTTGCATGTGTTCTTGGGTTCGATGCACCTGCAATCCAGCTTCCAGGTAACGTGAAAACCCGGCAAACCCTGCCTGGCCCTGGCAGACCGATGCCTTGCCGGCGTGGCCTTGCGTGCCTTCCCGCCAGCCATTGGTTGGGGTGCAAAACTGCACGATGCCCGCGTCCCAACCGCGCCGATAGGCTGGTGCGTTGGGTACGACGCCGGCCTTCGCGCAATCCTCGGTATAGGTTGCGATGCGTCGCTCGTCTCCGCCACGCGCGCCATCGGCCATGCCAACCCGTGCCCAGTCGGCCACCTTGCATTCAGACACCGTCATGGACTCGCAGCCAGCGAGCAAAGCGGCGGCTAACAGCAGTAGCAATGCATGGTGCTTTTTCATGGCGAATGTTGGGTGCGAGACGGATGGGTTTAAATAATACCGCGACTCTTACGCTGTTCCAACCGGTACGGCGGCAGCCCAGCCAGCATGCGCCGACCATAGGGCGTTTGGGTCAGGCGCTTGTCGTAACAAATGACGGCCGCATGGTCATCTTCGGTACGGATGGCGCGGCCGGTCCATTGCAGCAGCTTGATGCCGGTGGCCGGAATCACCAGTTCGTTGAAGGGGTCGCGCCCGACGCTGCGCAACCATTCGGCGCGAGCTTCGTCTACGGGTTCTGACGGCGGCGCGAACGGCAGCTTGGTGATGAACACCGTCTCGCACAGCGCGCCGGGCAGGTCCAGGCCCTCGCCAAAGGATTGCATGCCGAAGATCACCGACGGCAAACCCGACTCTACCCGCGCCATATGGGCACCCAGCAGACGTGCGCGCGATTGCGTACCCTGCACCAGCACCACCTCCATCAGGCTGGAGGGCAGGGCCTCGGTGGCGGTGCGCATTTGGGCGCGTGACGTGAACAGCACCAGGGCGCCGCGCTGCACGTTCTTCAAATCCTGCATCAGTTCGGCCACCATCTCGCGGGTGTAGGCCTCGGCCTGCTTGGGTTCGGCCACGGTTTGCACTACGGTCAGCGTGCCTTGCTTGGCGTAGTCAAAGGGGCTGGCCACTTCGAGGGCCTGCACATAGGCCTTGTTGATCAGACCGGCCTCATGCAAAAAGTAGTCAAAGCTGCCGCAACTGGTCAACGATGCCGAGGTAACGATGGCACCGCGCACCTGGCTCCACAAAAACTGGCGCAGCAGGTCGCCGGGCACGATGGGGCAGGCGTGGGCGGTCATGGTCAAGTAGCCGTGTTCGCTCTCGGCCTTGAGCCACTTCGCGAGGGGCTGCTCGCCATGCTCCAGCAGCAAGTTGGCGGTGGACACGATGGCGGCCAGGCGCGGCGCCAGGCTGCCCAGCTTGGCGTAGAGCTGGGCGCACAGTGTGGCCTGCGCCGGGTCTTCCTTGGCGATGGCTTTGACATCCACGCCCAGCGCTTCCAGCACCTTGGACAGGCCGGTGGCTTGCGCTTGAATCTGGGTGACCGGCTCGGTCAACGCTTCGGGTAACACACCATGTGCAAAGCGCAACGTGCCGTCTTGTCCTTCGCCTGCGGCGTTCTGGCCGGTCTGTTCCCACACCAGCTCCATGGCCATGCGCGCCAGCGTGGTGAGTGCGCCTTTGAGCTGGCTGGTGACCGTGGCCACGTCTTCACCCGCGTGCAATTGCAGCGCGCTGCTGACCTCGTTCACGATCTTGGGCAGCTTGTCCAGCCAGCGCAGATTGCTCAAATCCATGCTGCTCGCAAATTGGTCCAGCGCCACCGATGGCAGGTGGTGGCCTTCGTCAAAAATCACCAGGCAATTGTCCAGTTCCGGCAGGGTCTTCATGCCCAGTGACGCCAACACCAGGTCGTGGTTGGCCACGATCACATTCGCCTCCGCCAGCTTGGTGCGCGCGCCGTAGTAGCTGCAATCCCGAAAGCGCGGGCAGTGCCGCACGGTGCAGGTGTGGCGCTCGGCCGCCACCGTCGACCAGTCACGGCCATCAGGCGCCTCGGCCAGCGTGTCGCGGTCACCATCCCAACTGCCAGTAGCCAATGTGCTGGCCATGGTCTCGTAGAGGCGGATGCGGCGTTCTTCTGCCTCTTCTTGTGACAGCGTGCTGCCAAACTTGGGTCGCGACGGTGCGTCATCATCGGCGTCAAACAAATCATCGGCGCTGCCGCCATTGCCGACCAGCCGCTCCAGCTTAAGCTTACAGACGTAGCGGCCACGTCCCTTGGCCAGTGCGAACAAAAAGGGCTTGTCCATGGACTGCGCCAGTGCCGGCAAATCCTTGGTCATCAACTGCTCTTGCAGCGCGACGGTGGCGGTGGAGATCAGCACGCGCGTCTTGCGCTCCAGCGCCAGCGCGATGGCGGTCGACGCATAGGCAGCAGATTTGCCCACGCCGGTACCTGCCTGGACTACGGCAATGGCCTTGGTGGGGGCAGGGTGCTCGCCAAGGTCGGCGCGGGCTAGCGTGGCAGCAACACAGGCGGCCATCTCATGCTGGCCCGCACGGGGCCTGAAGCCGGGGGTGGCACCTACTACTTTTTCAAAAGCCGCCAGCGACAGGTCGGCCAAATGGTCAGAACTCAAACAATTTCATCCAGAAGGGTGTGCGCGGGGCGCAAAAAGAGAGGCCGGGCGTGCCGGAACGTCGAATATATACGGTCGGAACAGGACATGGCGGAGAACACTTGCCATAGGTATTAGGGTTTAAACGGGTTAGAGTCTTTTAACAGCCGATCGGGACATTTAATCGGGTATTCTGTAGACCCAAACCATAAGGAGACACGCGGTGGCCAAACCCAAACTGATTCTGGATTATGTCTTTGACCATGAGGCGAAACTGGCCGACACGGTTTACCTGACCCAGCCTATTGGCGGTGGTGCGGTCACAGACTACACCTGGAAACAAACCCTGGACCAGTCGCGCCGCATGGCTACCCACCTCAAGGCCCAGGGGTTTGAGCCGGGTTCGCGCATTGCCATCTTGTCCAAGAACTGTGCGCATTTTTTCATGGCCGAGCTGGCCATCTGGATGGCGGGTTACACCACGGTTGCCATTTTCCCCACCGAGACCGCCGAGACCATTGGCTATGTGCTGGAGCACAGTGGCGCCAGCTTGCTGTTTGTCGGCAAGCTCGATACATGGGACCAGCAAAAGCCGGGCGTGCCCGCCAAGTTGCCCTGCATTGCGTTCCCCTTGGCACCCAAGAACAGTTACGAGGGGTGGGACGCCATTGTGGCGCGCACCCAACCGCTGACCGGTCGCGTGGCGCGTCTGGGCAGTGACATTGCCATTCTGCTCTACACCTCGGGCTCAACCGGCACACCCAAGGGCGTGATGCACAGCTTTGAGCGCATCACCAAAGTCAGCGAAAACATCAGCAAGGACATCAAATCGCGCATTGGCGATCTCGATGAAAACCGCATCCTGTCTTACCTGCCACTGGCCCACGTGTTCGAGCGCGCTTGGGTGGAATGTGCGTCGATGGTGGATGGTAAAACCCATGTCTTCTTTGCCGAATCGCTGGACACCTTTGTCAAGGATTTGAACCGCGCACGGCCCACCACATTCATTTCGGTGCCGCGTCTGTGGCTCAAGTTCCAGCAGGGCGTGTTCACCAAGATGCCGCCCAAGAAGCTCAACCGCCTGCTTAGCATTCCGATCCTGAGCGGCATCGTCAAACGCAAAGTGCTGAAAAACCTGGGACTGGACCAGGCCTTGCTGGCTGGCAGCGGTTCGGCACCGATTCCCGCTGAGTTGATCTCGTGGTACCGCCGCCTGGGGCTGAACCTGATCGAGGGGTATGCAATGTCCGAAGACTTTGCCTACTCGCACAACTCCACACCCGAAGTCAACGCGCCCGGCTGTGTGGGCCTGCCGCTGCCCGGCGTGGAGGTCAAGATCAGCGAAGAGGGCGAGATTTTGATCAAGTCCCCCGGCCAACTGGTCGGCTACTACAAGCGCCCCGATCTGGACGCTGAAGTGTTCACGTCAGATGGTTATTTCCGCACCGGTGACCGGGGCGAGCGCCGTGCCGATGGTCTGCTGAAGATCACCGGTCGGGTCAAGGAACTGTTCAAGACCTCCAAGGGTGAATACGTGGCGCCCGCGCCGATTGAGAACCGTCTCAACGCCCACCCACTGGTGGAAATGAGCATGGTCTCTGGCCTGGGCCAACCCGCCGCCTATGCGCTGGTGGTGTTGGGCGAAGAAGTCCGACCCAAGCAAAAGGACGCGGCTTTCCGAAAGCATGTGGAAGCCGAATTGACGCAATTGCTGAAAGACGTGAATGCGGATCTGGTCGCCCACGAAAAACTGCAGTTGATCGTCATCGCCCAGCAGCCCTGGACGATCGAGAACGGCTTCTTGACGCCGACGATGAAAATTCGCCGCGCCCGTATCGAAGGGGAGGTCGCCCCCAAGGTGGACAATTGGTATGGCGGTAAAGAAAAGGTGCAGTGGAGCTGATACCCTACCCAATGCGCTACTAAATTAGTAGCGCCTTACGCATATTCCACGAGGGCTGGCAGCCGTTTCTATTGGGGCATGTCTGCCAGATCGCGCAGTTTTCTCTGGCTGTGGAACTCCCGGCGCTCGCCGCTGAGGGGGTCCACAACCCCAATGCTTTTGGCTAACAATTGCAGCGGCTGGCCGTAGTCGATACTGCCCTCGGGCGTCAGTGTCGGGTAGATGCCGTCGCCCACCATCGGCAAGCCCAGTGCCGCCATGTGCACGCGCAACTGGTGGCGCTGGCCCGTGACAGGCTTGAGCGCGTAGCGCGCCATGGAACCCAGCACTTCCATCGGCGCGATATGGGTCAGCGCGTTGGGTGGGCCATCTACCTCGGTTTGCTGCATGAAGTGGGCTGCGGGGGCAATGCGGCTTTCACGCTGGAGTGGCCACGGCAGGTCCGCATTCCATGGCGCGATGCATTCGTAGGTCTTGTCCACTTGGCGCGTGCGAAACAGCTCCTGGTAGGCACCGCGGCTGGCAACTTGCTTGGAGAACAGCACCAGACCCGCCGTGTCACGGTCAATGCGGTGTATGGGTGACAGTGCGTCCAGCCCCAGCGCGTTTTTCAGGCGTATCAGCACGGTCTCTTGCAGGTATTTGCCAGATGGCATCACGGGCAAAAAATGGGGCTTGTCCACCACGAGCAAGTGTTCGTCTTGCCACAACACGACGGCTTCAAATGGGATGGGTGGTTCAGCTTCTACCGCGCGGTAGTAGTACAGTCGGCGGCCCGCTTCGAAAGGCGTGTCGGCTGCTATGTGCAGGCCCTGGTCGTCCACCACATCACCATTGTGCAGCCGTTGCTCCCACGCTTCGGTGGGCACGCCAGGAAAGCGTGAGGTTAAAAAATCCAGCATGGTGGCCCATGGCCCGGTCGGCGAGACTACGCAACCAGGCCCAACCCCATTGCGATCAGGCGGCGGGTTGGGGCGGTGGAGAGACATTAGACTCGCTCGAACACCACATCCCACACCCCGTGACCCAGCTTGATGCCCCGGTTCTCGAACTTGGTCAGGGGTCTGTAATGCGGCTTGGGCGCGTAGCCGTTCAGCTCGGGGTTGGTTGCCAGTGCGCGGTTTTTCAGCAGCGGTTCGGCGGTCAACACTTCCAGAATCTGCTGGGCATAGGGCTCCCAGTCGGTGGCGCAGTGCAGGTAGCCGCCGATCTTGAGCCGGCGCGCCAGCTTGGCCACCAGTGGCGACTGGATCAGGCGGCGCTTGTTGTGCTTGGTCTTGTGCCACGGGTCGGGGAAAAAGATGTGCACGCCGTCCAGGCTCTGCAACGGCAGCATGTGGTCAATCACCTCGACCGCGTCATGGGCGCAGATGCGGATGTTGTTGATGTTCTGCTCACCGATGCGTTTCAGCAGTGCGCCCACGCCGGGCTCGTGCACCTCGCAACACAGGAAGCGGGTGTCGGGCAGAACGCCCGCAATGTGGGCCGTGGCCTCGCCCATGCCAAAGCCGATTTCCAGCACGATGGGCGAATGCTTTGAGTCATTCTCGTCGCTAGCCCTCGTCAAATCTGCGTATACCGCTTCAAAATTGATAGCGTCTTCCTGGTAGGGCAGCAAAAATTTGGGACCCAGTTCTTCAAACGCCTTGGCCTGGCCGGTGGTGGTGCGCCCGGCACGCTTCACAAAGCTCTTGATGGTGCGCATGAAGGGCTTGTCGGGCGTACCGGTGGTCTTGGGCACTTCAGCGGGGTTGGATTCTGCGTCGGATGACGTGTCGGTGTGGGGCTGGTCGGTGGTCATGGTGCGTCTTTCAGGGCCATGGCGCGCGGCCATTGGCAAGGCCTGCATTGTAGGTAGGCCGCGTCTTCGCATACAGTCAGGCGCTCTGATACAACGACAGCACCCCTGTCCCCAGGCGCCATGAGCAAGCAACGAAAACGCATCGTCATCGTCGGCGCAAACTTCGCCGGGTTGGCGGCGGCCAGCAAACTGTCCACGGACTATGCCGTTACGGTGGTCGACCCGACCCGGCACTTTGAGTGGATTCCCAACATCCACGAACTGGTATCGGGCGTTAAGACCGGGAAGGATTTGCGGCTCGACCGCGCCCGCATCGTGTCGCGGGCGGGGCATCGCTTTGTGCAGGCCCGCGTTGCCAAAGTGGATACTGCGCGGCATGTGGTGGTGACCGAGACGGGGCGAGAGCTCGGCTTCGATGCCTGCATCGTGGCCATAGGCGCCAGTGCCAACACGTTTGGCATTCGGGGTGCAGACGACAACACCTACCCATTGCACGGCGTAGCCGACGGCGAGGCCATTGGGCATGACCTGCGCAAGCTGCAGCGCGATAAGCAGCCCATGCGGCTGGTGGTCGTGGGCGCCGGCATCTCGGGTATCGAGGCCTTGGGCGAAGTGCTGCGGCGCTACGGCGACAACCCCACGCTGTCGGTGGATGTGGTGGAGGCGGGTGCGCGCTTGCTGCCGGGTTTTCCGGCAAAGCTCGATGCCGACATCCGCAAACTCTGTCAGCCGTTTCCGGTGGTGTTTCATACCGGTGCACGGATTGCCCGGGCAGCCCTTAAAAGCGTGCTGCTCGACAACGGCCTGCGCATTCCCTCCGCCCTGACCCTGTGGACTGCGGGCCTGGTGCCGCCTGCGCTGCTGCGCGCATCCGGCCTGGCGCGCAAAGGCGATGGCTGGGCGCCTGTGTCACGTACCCTGCAAAGTGCCTACAGTGAGCAGGTCTTTGTGGCCGGCGACGCGGTCGCACTGCCCAAGCCCTTGGCCAAGCAGGTGTTCCACGCGCTGGACATGGGCCACTTCGCGGCGCTCAATGTGCAACGGTATCTGGAGGGGCGCACACTGCAGACGTTTAAACCGTCAAACAAGCCTTTGGTGGTTACGTTTGGCGACCTGCAAACCTACCTGGTTGCCGGACGCACCGTGGTCGCCAATCGCAGCCTTGCCGCAGCCAAAGAAGGCCTGTACCAGGTCTACATGGCGCAGATGGCACCCCAAGGGGTTTTGCAGACATTGCCCGGCGTTGCCGAGCGCTTGTTGCGCAGCTGGGATACGTTGTTGAAGCCCCAGCTTGCTCAGATAGTCTAAGGCGGCAGGCTTGCGGAAATATTCGGCGTAGTCGCTGGCGTTTTTGCCTTTGGAGTCGATGCTACTATTTCAAACACAACGTATCTTTGGAGGGCTGCAATGCTTTACCGTCACGGGGTTCGCAACGGCTTGTTGGCCGCCATAACGCTTCTGGCATCGCTGGGCGTATGGGCACAAGAGGACATCCGCCTGTGCAGACAGGGCTGGTCGAGCTATACAGCGGGCCAATACGACGAGGCGATCGGTTTGTATGCGCAATGCATGCAGGCCGGCAAACTGAACCCTGAAAACCTGGCCAGGAGCTATCGCAATTTGGGCATGGCCTACAACGCGAAGAAAGACAATGCGCGGGCTATCGATTCATACAACAAATCACTGGCGCTCAAGCCCGAAGACTTCTGGTTCGACTATGTCAACCGGGGCAATGCCTGGTCCGACCTGAAAGACTACGACAAGGCCCTGGCCGACTATGAAGCGGCGCTGCAGGCCAAGCCCGACTTGGGCTCCGCCTATTACAACCGCGGTATCGTGTATGAAAAACTCGGCAAGGTGGAGTTGGCCAAGGCGGACATTGCCCTGGCCTATGCCAAAGGCTACCGGGCGCCAGCCCTGATGGAGCGTATGACGCACTACCAGTTGCCGATGGAGGGCAGTGTCTCCGTTGATCACAGCAAGCCCGATTGACGCCCTCTGGCGCTTCGATGGACTGTTCGCAGTAGCCAGGTTTCAATGTTTAGAAGGGAAACTAGTCGCTAGCCCTCGTGCAATGTTCGCTACTAGCTATGGAATGTATAGCATGAGTTGTCGCCGAACCTGACTCGCCTGGGTCAGCCCCCCACCGGCAAACTCCCCGCAGCCTTCACTTCCTTCAACGAAAAGCTGGTCGCAATCTCCTTTACGCCCGGCAGGCAGCGGATATTGTTGCGCACCAGTGCGGAGAATCTTTCGAGGTCTACCTCTACCGCTTCGATCAGGTAATCGTAGTGGCCCGACAGGTTGTGGCACGACACGACTTGGGGCAGGGCGACGACCTCGCGCTCAAAGGCTGCGGCAATCTCGGCGGTGTGGTTTTGCATTTGCAGGTGGATGAAGCCGGTGACCCCGTAGCCCAGGTGCTTGCGGCTCAGCGCAGCGTGGTAGCCCTCGATGACTCCAGATTCCTCAAGCAGCCGCACGCGGCGCCAACACGGTGATTGAGACTAGGAAACATGATCGGCAAGCTCGGCCATGGTCTGGCGCGCGTCGCGCTGCAAGGCCAGCAAAATGGCCTGGTCGGTGGTGTCAAAAGGCTTCATGGGTGAATTTTGCCTTCAATTTATTAAAATGAAGAATACTTAACTCAGCAAGCGGCTTAACTTTGTAAATTTTGCGAAATTTACCCTGCATGCTTGCATAAAAATTCTCCTACATAACACCTATTAGGAGACCGCCCCCATGAAAGCCAACGATCTGCCATTCGATTCCATCCCCGCAGCCGCCAAGCCCAAGGCCGGTGGTTTCAGCACCCGTGCTATCCATTGGGGCTACAACCCAGCCGACCACCAGGGCGCGCTGGTGCCACCGCTGTACACCTCGTCCACCTTCGCCTTCCCCGACGTCGCCTATGGCGCGCGCTGCTTTGCCGGCACCGAGCAGGGCTATTTCTACACCCGCATCGCCAACCCTACGTTGGCCTTGCTGGAAGCGCGCCTGACCAGCCTGGAGCAGGGCGCTGGTGCCGTGGTCTTTGGCTCGGGCATGGGCGCCATCACCGCCACGTTTTGGTCCATGTTGGAGCAGGGCGACGAGGTGCTGGCCGACATCACCTTGTACGGCTGCACTTTCGCCTTTTTGAACCACGGCCTGACCCGCTTTGGCGTGACCGTGCGCCATGTGGACATGACTGACCCGCAGCAGGTGGCACAGGCCATGGGCCCCAAGACCAAGGTCGTCTACTGCGAAACTCCTGCCAACCCGAACATGCGTCTGGTGGACATTGCGGCAGTTGCTGAAATTGCGCACACCGGCGGGGCCAAGCTGGTCGTCGACAACACCTACTGCACACCCTACCTGCAACAGCCGCTGCTGCTGGGTGCAGATGTATCCGTGCACTCCATGACCAAGTACCTGGGTGGCCACGGTGACCTGACCGCGGGTGCTGCCGTGTTTGCCGACGCTGACTTGGCCAAGCACGTGCGCCTAGTCGGCCTGAAGGACATGACCGGTGCCGTAATGTCGGCGCAAGACGCGCAATTGGTGATGCGTGGCCTCAAAACCCTGACATTGCGCATGGACCGCCATTGCCAGAGCGCACAGACGGTGGCCGAGCTGCTGGAAGCACACCCTGCCACCGCCGTGGTGCACTTCCCCGGCCTGACCAGCTTCCCCCAGCATGAGCTGGCCAAGCGCCAGATGCGCCAGTTCGGCGGCATGATCGCGTTTGAACTGAAGGGCGGCATGGAAGCCGGCATTCGCTTCATGGACGCCCTGCAACTGGTGACCCGCGCCGTGAGCCTGGGCGACGCCGAGTCACTGGCCCAGCACCCCGCCAGCATGACCCACTCCACCTACACACCCGAAGAACGCGCCGCCTGCGGCATCAGCGAAGGTCTGGTGCGTTTGTCAATTGGTTTGGAAGATATTGAAGATGTCGTCGCTGACATTACGCAGGCGTTGAACTGCGTGATGGTGGCGCAGGCGGCTTGAGGGTTGGCGTGTGTGGACCGGTTCAGATCAGTTGTGCATGGACAAAACAGACCTTGTCACGTAAGCGGAGCTGAACCTCGTAGTTCGCACCCGCGACCGTTGGCAGGTCCAGAGTGGGCGAACACGTTGTAAGGCGGGTGCCAGCTTGGTCGTGGTAAGCGATCTGCAGCGTCACCGTGCGCCCCCCTGGAACCGAAATTTCGGTATATGCATACTGCGGAGGGGTGCCCGGCATGCCCAGGGATATCGGTGCCCAATTCCACATCGTGCCCATCATGGTTTTGTTAATGCGCTCGCCTTTTTTAATGGTGTGGAGCTTTTCATCCATGGAATCGCCTTTCACCGTAATGTAAGGATTACCACTATTCCCATAGATGACTCGGACCCGCGCCGCGTCTACTCCTGCATAGTTGACGTAGGGCGGCACAAAGTACTCAACCATCCCGTTCAAGCTGACGGCATTCACGTCAATACTGGAACAGGCTCCCAGCAGGCAAGCCATCGTCAGTACCGATAGAGAGCTAGTCATGCGATGCGCGAGGGTAGTTTGAGTCATGTGTTACTGCCGGTGAATGTTGGGTCTGTCCGATTCTAAGAGGGCGATGTGTGACCCGGAATCGTTATTGCCTGCGCGGTCTCGCTGTTTTTTGGCAGTTTGTGCCGTACGGCTGGCGTTTTAAGTTTTAGATTGGCAGCACATTCGGTGCCTGCGTTTGTATAGTCGTACCCCATGAACACCTCGCACATTCCCACGCTTGCCGTCGACGCCGATCCCACTGAAACCGCAGAGTGGACACAAGCCTTTCAGTCAGTCGTTGCCACCCACGGACCCGAGCGCGCGCGCTTTGTGCTGGACCAATTGGTGCGCCAGGCCCACACGGCGCAGGTCGGCTGGTCGCCCGAGCTGGCCACGCCCTATGTCAACACCATCCCGGTGGACCAGCAAGGCAGCTTCCCCGGCGACTTGGCGATTGAAGAAAAACTGGCGTCTCTGATGCGCTGGAACGCGCTGGCCATGGTGGCTCGTGCCAACGGCGCGTATGGCGAGCTGGGTGGCCACATCGCAAGTTATGCCAGTGCGGCGGATTTGTTTGAGGTGGGGTTCAACCATTTCTTCAAAGGCTCACGCGGTGGTGACCTGGTTTTCTTCCAACCCCACAGTGCACCGGGCGTCTATGCGCGGGCCTTCCTGGAAGGGCGCTTGAACGAGGCCGACCTGGCCCATTACCGCCAAGAGATTACGGCCCCCGCGCAGGGCGCACGCGGCCTCTCCAGCTACCCGCACCCGTGGCTGATGCCAGACTTCTGGCAGTTCCCCACCGGCTCGATGGGCATTGGCCCCATTAGCTCGATCTACCACGCGCGTTTCATGCGATACCTAACTGACCGCAAGCTGCTGGATTGCGGGGGCACCGCCGACGCTTCAGGCGTGCGCTGCGCACAGCGGCGCGTGTGGGGCGTGTTTGGCGATGGTGAGATGGACGAGCCTGAGAGCATGAGCGCGCTGACGCTGGCCAGCCGCGAAAAGCTGGACAACCTGGTCTGGGTCGTCAACTGCAACCTGCAGCGCCTGGACGGCCCGGTGCGCGGCAACGGCCGCATCATCGACGAGCTGGAAACGCTGTTCGAAGGCGCCGGCTGGCACGTCATCAAGCTGCTGTGGGGCAGCGACTGGGACGCGCTGTTTGCCCGCGACACCACGCGGGCCCTGGCTCGCGCCTTCGCTCGCACCGCCGACGGCCAGTTCCAGACCTTCAGCGCCAACGACGGCGCCTACAACCGCGCCAAGTTCTTCGGCCAGAGCCCCGAATTGCAGGCCCTGGTCGACGCCATGACCGACGACGAGATCGACCGCCTGCACCGCGGGGGCCACGACCTCGTGAAGATCCACGCGGCCTATGCCGCTGCCGTGGCGCACCGGGGCTCACCGGTGGTGATCCTCGCCAAGACCATGAAGGGTTACGGCATGGGGGCCATCGGCCAGGGCCGCATGACCACGCATTCGC
>JBBQBG010000075.1:0-15206 GCA_038317285.1 Burkholderiales bacterium
GCATGAAGACGGCCGTTGTGAAGGTCATGCAAATCAACTTGCCAGCCAGGTGTTGGGACTTCGCTGCCTTTGAGCCATGCAAACAGGCTGTGGATGGGTAGCGTGGCACCTGTGGTGTGCAACGTCAATGCATCCACGGAAGCAAAGCGTTGAGCCTCACCAGTGGTTTGCAACTGGGCGCCCGTCGCGTCCCACTGCATGCGTGCGGCCGTACTGCCCAGGGGGGTGAAAAATGACAGGTTACCGGCCTCAGCATTGCCCTGCAGCTCAAAATTTGCGGAAAAGGCTTGCTCCGGTGTGCTGTGTACCTTGAGGGCCAGGCGCCCCTGCCAGTAGGAATTATTTTGGTCGGATGGTCCGTTAGCCCTCATGGGATGGGCGCAGCCAGCTATAAAAATGATAGCAAATGCAGCTACTGCCGCTCTGACCACTCCCCAAGCGATGGACTGACCGCGACGGTGTAGCGCGCTCACGGCTTACCGCGCAGACGCTGCATGGTCTCGCGCAGGGTTTCACTTTGGGGGTTGAGCCCTATGCCTTCTTTCCAGATCGCACTGGCCTGGTCCACTTGGCCCACACTCCACAGCACTTCACCCAGGTGCGCTGCAATTTCGGCGTCGGGTCGCGCCCGGAATGCACCTTGCAGCAGCCGGATAGCCTCGGTCGAATTGCCCGAGCGAAACTCGACCCATGCCAAGCTGTCCATGATGAAAGGGTCGTCGGGCGCAAACTTCAAAGCCTGTTGGATGAGTTGGCGTGCTTCCGGTAAGCGGATGTTGCGATCCGCCAGTGAATACCCCAGGGCGTTGTACGCATGGTGGTAGTCGGGCTTGGCGTCAATCACCCTGCGCAGCAGTTGTTCCATCTCGTCAGACTTGCCAAGCTTCTCGGCCATCATGGCGAGGTCGTAAACCAATTCTGTGTCGTTCGGGTACCGTGCGCTGGCTTCCAGCAGGAGTTGGTGTGCTGCCGCGTATTCGTGGCTGTCGCGCAGCAACTGGGCTTCGGCGTTGAGCTTGTCCAGCGCGTCAGTGGTTTGCAGTTCTGGCACGTCGCGGATGGCGGCACGGGCTTCGGCCAGCTTGCCCTGGCGGGCCAAGATTGCGGCATAGCGTTTTTGTACACGCAAGTCATCTCTGGGGCTGTGGATACGGTCCAAATAGGATTTGGCCTCATCCAGCCGTTGCCCTTGTTCTGCGACCTGTGACAGCGCGATGTAAGCTTGTACGAGTCCGCGACCCATGGTGGGATTCTGACTGGTGTCTACGGGTGGCGGGTTCAGTGCCACATAGGTTTTGAGCGAAGTTTCGGCCTGTGCCAACTTGCCGTCTTGTAGTTCGATGGTGCCACGCAACAACCAGGCTTCTGCGTAGTCTGGCGTCGCGGCGGTCAATTGCAGCATTTGGGCGTAGATTTCGGGGTAGCGCTGCGCATTGAGCAGGCTACGTGCATAGGCCATCCGCACCTCGGGCAGCGGTTTGCCGGACAGGTATTTGCGCACCATGGCTTCGGCTTGCGGAGTCTTGGGGCTGATCAGGGCAACGGCCAGCAAAATCACGTCTTCGGATTCGGCGTCAAGCGCCAAGCCACGTTGGGCGGCGGCCAATGCACCGTCCACATCCTCGGCCTGTAGGCGCATGGTTCCAATGGCCGCCCACGCGGCGGGGCCGGTGGAGCGGTTCAGGGTGTCGGTGAGCAGCACCTTTTCAACGACCTTCGCCGCTAGCTTTTTATCGGTTGTACGGGAGAAGTAGCGTGGCAAGTTGTTGATAGCCTGCGCACGTTCGGCAGGCGCCAAGCTCGCCAATTCTCGCTTGAGAGGTTCCTGGGTTTCGGCGATTTTGTTCAGACCCAGCAACATCTGGAAGTGGTAGCGGTTGGCCTCTCTGGAGGAAGGCATGGCACGCGCCCACGCTTGGGCTGCTTCTAGAGCGGCTTCGCCACTACGCGCCCTGTAGGCGATTTCGATGGCTCGCTCGTACAACTTGGGTGAATTGCTTTTACGCGCGGCATTGAGCATCAGACCAAAGGCGGACGCAGCGTCACCTGCGACGGACTCGATCTCGCTCACCAGCACTTCGTAAAACAATTCGCCGTCCAGATTGGAATTGTTCGGGCTATCTGCCTTGGGCGTTGCTGCCCGGGCGACACCGCAAATACAGGCTGCGACCAGTGTGAGGGCAAAGAAGCGGTGAATTCGTGACATCAGACCATAATAATCCAACCCGACAGACCCCTACACACCATGCCTGAATTGCCCGAAGTCGAAGTGACCCGCATTAGTTTTGCCAACCGCATTGCAGGTGCGCAAATTGTAGAAGCGCGAATGGGCAAACCCTTGCGCTGGCCATTGAACTGCCCGCCGGACGCGCTGGTCGGTCTGCATGTGCTGGCGGTGCGGCGTAGAGGCAAGTATCTGCTG
This sequence comes from Burkholderiales bacterium, assembly GCA_038317285.1. Taxonomy (GTDB): domain Bacteria; phylum Pseudomonadota; class Gammaproteobacteria; order Burkholderiales; family Burkholderiaceae_C; genus Allorhodoferax. Next base: position 2,423 of record JBBQBG010000075.1, read on the forward strand.
CTGGATCTGGACAAGGGTCTTTTGCTGGTGCATTTGGGAATGTCCGGCAGTCTGACTTTCATGCTGCAGCCACCAGAGGCTGGAAAGCATGACCATTTTGAACTGAGGACGTCACAGGGCGTGCTGCGCCTCAACGACCCGCGCCGGTTCGGAGCCGTGGTCTTTGCCACCCATGAGGGCGACCACATGGCCCAAAAGCTTCTTGGTAAATTAGGAATGGAACCACTGGATGATGGTTTTGACGCAAAACTGTTCCAAAAGGGTCTGGCAAAGCGTAGCGGGCCCATCAAGCAGGTCTTGCTGGCGGGTGATGTCGTGGTTGGGGTTGGCAACATTTATGCGTCGGAGGTCTTGTTCCTTGCGGGCATTCGGCCCAGCACACCAGCGTCCAAGCTCAGCCGCCCCCGTGTCGCGCGCTTGCACCAGGCCATTCGCGACGTTTTGGCGCGTGCGGTAGAACGCGGCGGCAGCACGCTGCGCGACTTCTCCAATGCCCAGGGCGAAGCCGGTCATTTTCAGCTCGATGCCATGGTGTACGCCCGCGACGGATTGCCTTGCAAAGTCTGCGCGGCACCGATTCGCACCATACGACAGGGCCAGAGGTCCACATTTTTCTGTGGCAAATGTCAGAAACCCTGAGCTACAGGGCTGAGGGCAGTGCTATATTGAACAGTTAGACAGGGGAACTCTTGACTACTTCATTTAACGATCAATTTGACCAACTGGGTACTTGGCGACGCGAATTCGCGCTGCGTTTGAAGTTGCTTGGCGAGTGGATGAAGGACAACGAACTGCTAGACGCGGCGGTCGAAGAGCGCCTGAAGCGCTTGGGTACTCAGGTGCGCTCTGACAAGGTAATGGTAGCCTTTGTCGCGGAGTTTTCGCGCGGCAAATCCGAGATGATCAACGCGGTGTTCTTTGCCGGTTATGGTCGACGCATCATGCCCGCCAGCGCCGGTCGCACCACCATGTGCCCGACCGAAATGGGCTATGACGCCGATGTGCCGCCGTGTCTGCGCCTGCTCCCGATTGAGACCCGTTTGCAGCCCCAGGCGCTGATGGAATGGCGCATGGTGCCGGAAAAGTGGACCCGGATTGACCTGGATGTCAACAATCCGCAACAGTTGGCCGGGGCTTTGGAGAAAGTTGCCGAGACCCGCAAAGTCACGCAAGACGAGGCCAGGGCTCTGGGTTTTTGGCACAACCAGGCCCCCGAAGACAATCCCATGGTGGACGCCCAGGGCATGGTCGAAGTTCCAAAGTGGCGGCATGCATTGATCAATATTGCCCATCCTTTGCTGAAGCAGGGCTTGGTGATTTTGGACACGCCAGGACTGAACGCAATTGGCGCCGAGCCTGAATTGACCGTCAGCCTGATCCCGCAGGCACATGCCGTTGTGTTTATTTTGGGCGCCGATACCGGTGTCACCAAGTCCGACCTGTCAATCTGGCGTGAACACCTGATCACCGAAACCGGTGAAACCGATGCCCGCCTGGTGGTGCTGAACAAAATCGATACCCTGTGGGATGCCTTGAGCACACCGGCGCAGATTGAAGCCCAAATCGAGCGGCAGAAGGCGACCACGGCCGAGATACTGGGCATCCCCCGCGACCGCGTGATCGCCGTATCGGCCCAAAAGGGCCTCGTCGCCAAAGTCACCGAGGATGACGAACTACTCCAACGCAGTTGTCTGCCGTTGCTCGAAGATGCGTTGGGTCGCGGCATGATGGGCAAGCGCCAGCGCATCCTGGGCGAGGCCATGGCCTCGGGCATTACCGATTTGCGCGCGGAGACGGGTCGCGTTATCAACATCCGCAAACGCGATCTGACCGAGCAGATGATGGAGCTCAAAGGCTTGCAGGGCAAGAACGCTACGGTCATCAAGCACATGCGCTCGCGCATTTCGCAAGAGCAGGCCGAATTCGATCTGGGCGGCGCCAAGATCCATGCGGTTCGTTCGGTGCACCTCAAACTATTGCGCGAGGTGTTTGGTATTTTGGGCTCGACGGCGCTAAAAAAAGAGATGGCGAACCTGACGGCCACGTTGTTGCAAAAGGGTCTCAAGCTAGGCGTCAAACGGGCTTATGGTGAAACCTTTGACCGTCTGCGTGCAAACCTTCAAAAGGTACAGGCGCTGTGTGGCGATATCCAGTCCATGCTGGCGGCCACGTTCCGCCAACTCAACGGCGAACACGGCTTTTCACTACAAGCGCCTACTGAGCCGCAGATGGCGCAGTACTTGACCGACTTGAACATGGTGGAGCGCAGCCACGTGCAATACCTGGGGATTGGCAATGCCTTCAAGCTTGCACAGCCGGAGTTTGCCGACCGCTTGGTGCGGGCACTCTCCACGCGCTTGCGCGGCATCCATGAAACGGCTCTGGGCGATGTGGAACTGTGGAGCAAATCAGCTGCGGCCCAGTTGGATGCGCAATTGCGCGAACGCCGCCGCAATTTCAGCCGCCGTATTGAGGCCATTGACCGCATCCAGCAAGCGGCTGGTGGACTGGAGGACCGTATCCAGGATGTTGACCAGCAAGAAGTCGCGCTGAACCAGATCGAGTTGAAGTTGATCGAGTTGACCGACTACTTGATTGCAGCCCATAAGCAGGCCGATACCGAAGTCGACGTCGCTATCGCCTGAGCGTGCAGTTGCCCCAAGTTGCCTTCGCCAGGCGGGTGGTAGTGTGGCAAAAGACGCATGGTCGCAACGACCTGCCGTGGCAAAACACGCAAGATCCCTACTTGGTGTGGCTGTCCGAAATCATGTTGCAGCAGACCCAGGTGGTCACCGTGCGGGACTACTTTGCGCGCTTTGTCGCCCGTTTTCGCGATGTCGATTCTCTGGCAAATGCCAGCCTTGACGATGTGCTGGGACTTTGGAGCGGGCTGGGCTACTACAGCCGCGCGCGTAACCTGCACCGTTGTGCGCAGCAGGTGATGGCGTTGCATGGCGGTGCATTTCCTTCAAGCGCAGAAGTTTTGGAAACCCTGCCCGGCATCGGTCGATCAACCGCTGCCGCCATTGCATCGCTGTGCTTTGGCGAGCGCGTCGCCATTTTGGATGCGAATGTCAAACGGGTCGTAACCCGTGTATTGGGTTTTGATGACGATCTGGCACAGGGCCGCAACGTACGTGCGCTGTGGGACGCGGCCACACAATTGCTACCGGTGGGCAAGGATCTGTCATCCGCCATGCCCCGCTACACGCAAGGAATGATGGATTTGGGTGCAACGGTGTGTCTGCCCAAAAAGCCGCAGTGTGAAATCTGCCCGGTACGCCAGGATTGCGTTGCGACTCAGGCGGGTGACCCGCAGCGTTTCCCAGTGCGCACACGCACCCTCAAACGCAGTACTCAGGCCATCTGGTTGTTATGGGTGCAAAGTGCCGATGGCGCGGTATGGCTGGACAAACGCCCCACGCCCGGCGTTTGGGCGGGGCTGCATTGCCTGCCACTGTTTGACAGAGAGGACGCGCTGTTGGACCAGGTGCCCGCCGCATTGCGAGCTGGCTTGAACCCCATGCCCGTTTTTACCCACGTGCTCACCCACAAAGATCTCTATCTTCACACTTGGCGACTGGCTGTGCCTGAGTGTTCCATGTGCTGGGGTGCAGGGCAGTGGGTTGACGCAGAGGCTTGGCCCCAGGTCGGGCTTCCAGCCCCTATTCGTAAACTATTGCAGCAGGGCGCTACCGCCTGAGTGCTGCACGTCAGACCGCGTCGAGTTCGCGGTGGCGCGTCAGCGTGACCCATTGCGGAGTAAAGTGCCGCGTCAATTGTTCGACCAGATAGACCGAGCGGTGTTGCCCCCCGGTGCAACCGATGGCCACGGTGACATAGCTTCGGTGGTCGCGCGCCAAGGCGTCGAGCCAGCTTTCCAAAAAATGGGTGATGTGGTGCAACATCAGGTCCACATCGGCGTGGGCCTGCAGGAAGTCAATGACCGGCTGGTCGCGCCCGGTCAAATGGCGCATCTCAGACTCGTAGTGTGGGTTGGGCAGCATGCGAACATCAAACACATAGTCGGCATCAGTGGGCACGCCACGCTTGAACGCAAATGACTCAAACACCAAGGTGAGTTGCCCGCTTGGCGCTGAAATGAGCGCTTTGACATAGCCTTGCAATTGCGCGGCGCGAATGATGCTGGAGTCGATGACATGGGCCTGTTCGCGCAAGGCGGCCAGTAGCTTGCGCTCCAGTTCAATCGCCTCCACCAATGCGCGGCGTGCATCTTGTGCGCGGTTGCCGGGTTCAGTTTGCGAAAGGGGATGCTTGCGCCGGGTCTCAGAATAGCGACGCACCAGTGTTTCGGTGTCGGAGTCCAAAAACAAGGATTTGACATCCACGCCGCGGTTGCGCAGTGTTTCCAAATGGTGCGGCACCAAGGGCAGCGACGTCGCGCTGCGCACGTCCATTGCAATGGCCACGCGGCTGGCCTGGTGCTTTTGCTCCAGGTCCACAAAGGACAACAGCAACTCGGGCGGCAGGTTGTCCACGCAATAGAAGCCGGCGTCTTCCAGCGCGTGCAGGGCTACTGATTTACCGGAGCCCGACATGCCAGTGATCAGCACCAATTCCATGGCGCGCACGTTGTCTTGCATGGCTTCAAGACCCGGATTGCAGCATTTCCTTGGCATGGGCCAAGGTGGTGCTGGATAGCTTTTCGCCGCCGAGCATGCGGGCAATTTCTGCCACCCGCTGTTCGCCCAGTACTGCTCCGACCGTGCTCAAGGTCACCTTACCGCTCATTTGCTTGGACACGACCAGATGGTGGTCTGCAGTGGATGCCACCTGCGGCAGATGCGTGACCGCCAGGACCTGCCGGTCTGCGCCCAACTGGCGCATCAGACGCCCCACGGTCTCGGCAACCGCACCGCCCACACCAGCATCCACCTCGTCGAAGATCAAAGTTTGCGCTGTGCCCAACTGGCTCGTGGTCACGGCTATGGCCAAGGCCATGCGTGACAACTCACCACCGGACGCCACCTTGCCCACCGGGCGCGGTGTGCTGCCTGCGTGGCCGGCCGCAAGAAAGCTCACCTCTTCCAGACCACTTTGCATGGGTTGCGCGCTGGTCTCTAACAGCACTTCGAAGCGGCCACCCTGCATCCCTAATCCTTGCATGGCCTGGGTAATGGAGTGGGCTAGCAGGGGTGCTGCCTTGCCCCGTGCCTTGGACAATATTTTTGCCTCCGCAAGATACGTAGCATGAGCCTTTCTTTCGGCGTCTTGAAGACTCGCTAAATCAGATGCCGCATCCAGCCGCGCCAGTTCTGCGCGCCACGTCGCCAATAATGCGGGCATTTCGTCGGGCGTGCGCTTGTATCGCCGTGCCAATGACACCCACAGCGACATGCGTTCGTCCAACTCGGCCAGACGATGAGGGTCCAGTTCGGTATGGCGCAGGTAGCCGCGCAGCGTGCGCACGGTGTCTTCGACTTGCGCCAAGCTGGACGCCAAGACCTCGACCGGGTCGGCGAACTCTTTCTCAAGATGAACCTGGCTTTTCAATTGCTGCAAGGCGGTGTTTAGCAGGCTGAGTGCATTGCCTTCGTCATCTTCGAGTACCTGCAAGGTGCCCTGCGCAGCGTCTAGCAAGGCTTGCCCATTGGAAAGGCGGCTGTGGCTAGCAGCAAGCTCGTTCCATTCATCCGTTTGTGGGTTGAGCTTCTCGACCTCGCCAATTTGCCAGGCAAGGCGCTCGCGCTCACGTTGCAAAGAGTCCTGCGCCGCCATGGCTTGGGTCAACGCCGTCTGTGTCTGGCGCCAGTCGTGCCACAAAGCCGCGAGCGTGTTGGTAGAAACCTTGGCATAGGCGTCTAACAAGCTCCGCACGGCGTCCGGCCGTGTCAAGCTTTGCCAAGCATGCTGTCCGTGGATGTCCAGCAATTGCTCGCCCACCGTGCGCAATTGCTGGGCCGTGGCTGGACTGCCATTGATCCAGGCACGGCTCTTGCCCGCTGTATCGACCGTGCGGCGTAGCAGCAAGGTGTCTGCTTCGTCAAACCCGGCTTCGTGTAGCGAATCACGGACGCTGGCAGGGGTGTCGAATTCGGCGCTGACGTCGGTACGGTTGGCGCCCTCGCGTATCACGCCGGTGTCGGCCCGCGCGCCGGTGACCAGTTGCAGTGCGTCTATCAGTATCGATTTGCCGGCTCCGGTCTCGCCGGTCAAGACGGTAAAGCCGCTGTCCAGATCCAATTCCAGCTCGCTGACGATGACGAAATCGCGCAGAACAATGCGTTTCAATGCCATGGTTCTTGCCCCCGCGCGAGATTCTGCGCTGCGTTCATCAAGCCACTCCTTCATTCCAATGTAGTTTTTGCCGCAAGGTGTCGAAATAGGTCCAACCCTTGGGGTGCAAAAAGCGCACTTGGTACTGAGACCGCGTCACCACAATGCGGTCGCCGTGCATGAGGGATGCCAGCGATTGCATGTCAAAGTTGGCGCTGGCATCGCGCCCGGCCACCAGTTCTATCACCACCTCCGACACATTGGCCAACACGATTGGGCGGTTGGACAGGGTATGGGGCGCAATGGGCACCAGCACCCAGCCCGGAATGGACGGGTGTATCAGTGGCCCCCCAGCCGACAGGGAATAGGCGGTAGCCCCCGTGGGCGTGGCGATGATCAGGCCGTCGGCGCGCTGGTTGGCCACAAACGTGCCGTCCACTTCCACCCGGAGTTCCACCATGCCGGCGGTGGCGCCCCGGTTGACCACCACGTCGTTCATGGCCAGGGCGGTAAACACGCAGTGTCCGCCCCGCATGACCCGCGCCTGCATCATGCTGCGGTGGTCTTCCTCATACAGACCAGCCAGCATGGGCTGCAGGGTTGCTTCGAAATTATCCAGGGGGATGTCGGTGATAAAGCCCAGGCGCCCCTGGTTAATACCGATGAGCGGCACACCATACTGCGCCATCTTGCGGCTGATCCCCAGCATCGTACCGTCGCCGCCCACTACCACACAGACGTCACACGCGGCGCCTATGGCGGCCACATCCATGGTGGCGTAGTTGACCAGGCCCATGTTGGCCGCGGTATCAGCCTCCACCACCACCTCGCAACCCTGGTCCATCAGAAAGTGGGCGATACGCTCTAGCGCCTGGCGCGAAGATGCGCCGGTAGACCCATTGGAACTGGCTTGGTATTTGCCAATCAAGGCAACCTGGCGGAATTGGGAGTTCATTCTCAAATTACATCACTAAAATGTGTCAATGCTCGATGATCGTTCCAAGTTGTTGTTGAAAGCTCTGGTTGAGCGCTACATAGCTGACGGTCAGCCGGTGGGCAGCCGCACCCTGTCACGCGCTTCCGGGTTGGAACTGTCACCAGCCACCATTCGCAACGTGATGTCCGACTTGGAGGAGTTGGGGCTGATCGTCAGCCCACACACCTCGGCCGGACGCATCCCCACGGCGCGCGGTTACCGTGTCTTTGTCGACACCATGCTGACCGTACAGCCCCACCAGTATGGCTCGCACATTCTGGCGCCGGACCAGCCGCAAAAGGTGATCTCCAACGCTGCCAACCTTTTGTCCAATCTTTCGCAGTTCGTGGGCGTGGTGATTGCGCCGCGCCGCAGCTCGGTGTTCCGCCACATAGAGTTCTTGCGGCTCTCCGAGCGGCGTCTGCTGGTCATCATCGTGTCGCCCGACGGTGACGTGCAAAACCGCGTCATTTTCACCGTTCAAGACTATTCCCAGGCGCAACTTGTGGAGGCGGCCAATTTTCTGAACAGCCAGTACGTAGGCATGGACATGGAGCATGTGCGCGAGAGGCTGAAGGGCGAGGTGGAGTCACTGCGCACTGAAATTGCCGCGCTGATGCAGGCGGCGGTGACCGTTAGTTCCGAAGCCATCAGCGAGACGCAGGACGAGGTCATCATTTCCGGCGAGCGTAATCTATTGGCGGTGTCTGATTTCTCCAGCGACATGAGTCATTTGCGCCGTGCTTTTGATTTGTTTGAGCAAAAGACCCAGTTGATGCGCCTGATGGACGTGGCCGGCCAGGCCGAAGGCGTGCGCATTTTTATTGGTGGCGAGAGTCAAGTTGTTCCGTTTGAAGACCTGTCTATCGTCAGCAGCCCGTACGAGGTGGACGGCAAGATCGTCGGCACGCTGGGGGTGATTGGCCCCACTCGAATGGCGTACGACCGCATGATCCAGATTGTGGACATCACGTCCAAGCTGGTCAGCAATGCGTTGAGCCACCATAAGTAGCCCGGTGTACGGCGAGAGGCTATTTTTTACCCAATATGGGGTTTTTTAAACGTTATTCCTCGACAGTTGTTGCTAGAAATGGCCTTTAGCCCTCGTGGGGTGGTGTTCTTTTACTATTAAATAGGTAGCGTTTTTGGTTCTGCACTTGTTGATGTCGGAATCCGCGATTTTGGGCCATTACAATCATCGCCTGTTAGGGCGTTAGCTCAGTTGGTTAGAGCAGAGGACTCATAATCCTTTGGTCCACGGTTCAAGTCCGTGACGCCCTACCATTTCTTGGGAAATAAATGTGCAAAGCCTGCATCCTTTTTGGATTGCAGGCTTTTTGCTTTCTGGCGCGCGCCAATATCGGGTCAGCCCAGCAACTGGACGATTTCAGGCTTGCCTATTTCCTGCGCCACGGTCAGCGCCGACTTCCCCTCCTGGACGGTGTCTTTGTCTACTCCGCGCCCGGCAATGAACAGGGCTATCGCCAACTGGTCACTGCGGCGTATGGCCGAGAAAAATTGGCCTTGGTTAAAGTACTGCAAGCCCATGGCTGTGAGCTGTTTGCGGGCTTCCAGTTCAGGCCAGTCGGCTAGTGTGCTGACCACCGGTATGCTGGCGACCGATGGTGCGGCCAGCGATGCAGCTGAGCGTGGTGCTGGCAACGTCTGGATCATCTCCTCTTGGACATCCTTGGCAAGTGAAGTGGCTGGCAATAGCGGTGCTGATGGCTCAGCGGCGATGCCTCTTCGTCGCAACTCGCGGTTGGCGTCCAGTAGCATCTCGATGCGGGCAAACACCTCAAAGCGCGAGAAAGGCTTCTTCATGAAGTCGTCGGCGCCAATCTTGTTGGCGTAGAACTGCTCGGTCGCGTGCTCGTTGCCGCTAATCATGATGACGGGAATGTGCTGGGTTGTCGGGCTTTTGCGGATGACACGCAGTGCACCGAAGCCGTTCATGGCGGGCAGTACGATGTCGAGAAAGATCAGGTCGGGCTTGACTTCGGTCAGCATGGCTAGGCCTGACTCTGCGTCGCCGGCGTCGCGGGTGATGTAACCGGCTGAACGCAGTATCTTACGCAGGGCGGCCACCACCGTCGGTGAGTCATCGATGATGAGCGCGGTCGCGCCTTGGCGGGCGTTCTTGCGCTTACGTAGGCGCCGCTCAATAGCCGCCAGTACCGGTGAAGGAGCGACGTCGTGCGCCAGCGTGCCGGGCTCTTTCTTGGTCAGAACTTTAAATCGGTCAAAGAAACTCATGGTATTGCCTTAGGGGTGGAAGCGGCTTCGCGAGGGCGGCAATTTTTTTGGTTTTGCTGTCAGTGCAATTTTCCCAGATAAGTTTCTGAAAACAGCGATTTACGGAATTCCATTTCGTCGGGCTGCGGTTCATGCAGGGCCAGACGCTCTAATTCATAGGCCGGCATGGGCATGGAGAACAGAAAACCCTGCAGTTCATTGCAACCCATACTGACAAGCAAATCGCGCTGTCCTGGGGTTTCGACGCCTTCTGCCACCACGCGCAAATTTAGCGCGGTGGCCAAGTTGACGATGGACTGTGCGATGGATCTCGCGTCCTCGCTTTCTTCCAGGTCCGATACAAAGGCACGGTCGATTTTGACTTCGCGCGCGGGCAGCTTGCGCAAGGCGGCAAGGCTGGAATAGCCCGTTCCAAAATCGTCGATGGAAACGTGAAAGCCCGCGTTGCGCATCTTCTCGAAAGTCAGTTGTGTTACTTTCGTGTCTTCCATCGCTACCGATTCGGTGATCTCGCAAGTGAAACGCTCGGGCTGAATGCCATTGCGCTGCAGTGCAGCCTCGATGCGGTTGACCAGGTCATCTTCACGCATCTGGTAGCCTGAGATGTTGACAGCTACCCGCATGCGCAACCCCTGCTCGCGCCAGCGCGCGGCCTTGCGGCAGGCCTCTTCAATGACCCAATGGCCGATCGGACCAATCAAGCCATATTGCTCTGCCAGAGGAATAAACACCACGGGGCTGACCAAGCCGCGCTCCGGGTGATGCCAGCGCAACAAGGCCTCTGCGCCCGTGACCTGAAGGCTTATGGCGTCGATCTTGGGTTGAAAATATAACTCGAACTCGCCTTTGTCCAGGGCGCTGCGCAAGTCGTTGCAAAGCAGGGCTTGCTCACGGACTTCCACACCCATTTTGGGGTCGTACAGGCAAAAGTCGCTGCCCCCGTTGAGTTTGACGCTGCGCATTGCTAATGCGGCATTGCCCAATATTTTGCTGACGGCGCCATGGTCCGGGTACACGGCTATGCCGATGGAGCAGGTGAGCTGGGCTCGTATGGCTTCAAAGGTAAACGGGACAGCTAACGCGTCAGAGACGCGCTGCGCGGATGCGTGTGCAATATGTTGGTTACCGTCTACCAGTAGCGCGAATTCACCGACTGCGATATGGCAGGCCTGTGTTTTTTCTCCATCGCACATCGCCAGGCGGCGCGACACTTCCTTTAGCAACCGGTCGCCGGTTTCGTTGCCAAACGCGTCGTTGAGCAAAACGAAATTGTCAAGCGTTACATACAAGAGGCCGAATGGCCCGGCTCCGCGGTCTACCTTGTGCGCTTTTTTTGCGATAGCTGCATCAAATAATGCGCGCGTCAGCAGCCCCGGCATGGCGTCGCTGTTCACTCTGGTTAACAGTTGCTTGGACAGGCCCTCTAATTCTGACGAAAGCGCGAATCTGCGCTGGCGTTCACGCCAGTACAACCCGCACATGACGAAGCTCATGAGCATACTGGCTGCGGCGATGGCGGACCAGGGGTTCATTCAGCTAGCGTTGTGGGTGGCTTTACTCGGGGAGTGCACAAGACATCATAGCCAGTTTCAGGCCGTTGGCAGCAGCATTTACGGGGTGACGGGTGTGTGATCAGCTCTTCGTCGCTGCGCGCTTGCGCGCCTCCAGTTGCGCGCGCGAAGCGGCGTTGATGACGCGTAATTCGGCCAAGGTCTCGTCGATGTGGGCCCGCTTGGTTTCCAGCTCTGCAATTTCGGCATCGGTACGCTCGATGACGTAGTTCAGTTGCTGCGTGCGGCCTTCGCCCTGGTGGCCGTACAGGTCCAGGTAGCGTTTGATCTCGGATAGGGGTGAACCAATGGCCTTGGCACGCAATATCAGCGCCAGGCGCGCCCGGTCACGGCGGGTGTAGACCCGCGCGCCGTTGATGCGCCGGGGTGCCAGAAGCCCCTTGTCTTCATAAAAACGCAGCGCCCGCAGCGTGATGCCAAACTCACGGCACAGCTCGGTGATGCCAAAGAGTTCGGTGGTGGCCTGGTCGCGGTGCGAGTCGACAAAGGCCTGTGCGTCAGCTGCGGACATTGGGATTAGATGACGCGTTGCAGGCGCATGGCCACGCCCATGTCGCCCGAGACCTTGAGCTTGCCAGCCATAAATCCGGTGGTGGGCTCCAGGTCGCCACTCAGCAGGGCGTTCAGGTTTTCCAGCGTAATACCCACGGTGCAGTCGCTATCGATGTTGTCGTTGGTGACCGTGTTGGGGGTGGACGCCCCGTCGATGCGGATCACGCCATCGGCGCCGCAATCAAATTTCAGCGTGGCGGCCAGGCCGCTGTCGGCGCCCACTTTGGTGCGGATGGCTTGGGTGCAGGCTTCGAGGTTCATGGTGCTTCCTTGCAGTATTTGGTGGATTGCCGTGTTGGGTCCGGCTGGTTTGCCAACTGGGCCGAATGCTAACAGTGCACTATACCGCTTACATCAGTAAAAACACCTATACGACAGTTGGTTGACGTTAACGTAACCATGGCATGTAATGCAGGTATTGCCACGCAAGGATTTCTTTGATGCCCGCCATCCGATCCAAGATCAAGCCCAAGTCAGACGCCTTTGCCGCCAATGCCCAGCGCATGCATGGCCTATTGGCCGAAGTCCAGCGCCTGGAGGGCTTGGTGATTGCCGAGTCCGAATCCAAGCGCGAGAAGTTCGAGAAGCGTAAGCAGTTGCTGCCGCGTGAGCGTGTGGCCCGCTTGCTGGACCGGGGCACGCCTTTCCTTGAGTTGAGCCGGCTGGCGGGGCTGAACATGCACGACGACGATGGCAAGAAGTCCGTCATGGGCGGCGGCTCCATCGTCGGCATTGGCGTGGTCGCGGGCAAGCGTTGCATCGTTTCAGCCAGCGACAGCGCAGTCAAGGGCGGCACCGTGGCGCCCATGGGCCTCAAGAAGGCCTTGCGCGTGCAGCAGATCGCCCAAGAGAACAAGCTGCCGCTGATCTCATTGGTCGAGAGCGGCGGCGCCAACCTGATGTACCAGAGCGAGATCTTCATTGAAGGTGGCCGCACCTTTGCCAACCAGGCCCGCATGTCGGCCATGGGGCTGCCGCAGATTGCGGTGGTGCACGGCTCGTCCACGGCCGGTGGTGCCTATTTGCCCGGTCTTTCGGACTATGTAATTCTGGTGCGGGGTCGCTCCAATATCTTCTTGGCGGGGCCGCCGCTGGTCAAGGCCGCCATTGGCGAAGACTGCACCGAAGACGAACTGGGCGGCGCCGAGACGCACGCCCAGGTGACGGGTTTGGGCGAGTACCTGTGTGAGGA
>JBBQBG010000076.1:0-15123 GCA_038317285.1 Burkholderiales bacterium
GGGCCATTCCTGAACAACAACGTTGTCGCCGTCGCTGGCGGTGAAGATAGAAAGGCTTGATTCTGCGGTCATACGGCTCGCTAAGGCTGGTTACCGGGGTTCACGGAAATTGAGCGATGACTTGGGCCACAGCCGCCGTAAGCTTCTTGGCATACGGAATATGCAAGAACTCGTTCGGCCCGTGCGCATTGCTCTTGGGGCCAAGCACGCCGCAAACCATCATCTGTGCAGCCGGAAAGCCCTTCGAAAGCATATTCATCAGCGGGATGGTGCCGCCTTGGCCCACGTAACCGCAAGAGGCACCGAAGTGCGCCTGCGATGCAGCGTTCAGCGCGTCTTCAAACCACGGCGCGGTGCTGGGTGCATTCCAACCGGTGGCACTGGACAAGCCTTCGAACGTGACCTTGGCCTGGTAAGGCGCGTTGTCTTCCAGTAGAGCCTTGAGTTCTTGCACGGCGGTCGCCGCTTCCACCAGCGGCGGCAAGCGCAGGCTGAGTTTGAACGCAGTGTAGGGACGCAGCACATTGCCGGCGTTCTTCATTTCCGGAAAGCCATCGGCACCAGTGACGCTCAGCGTGGGCAACCAGGTGCGGTTCAACAAGGCTTGCAGTGGGTCGGTCGTGGTGGGCAATGCGAAGGCGGTTGCGCCACCGCAGTCGTAATGCGCCCACGGAAAGCGCTTGTAGATTTCGTCACCCAAGATGGCGGCCGTGGCCTTGGCTTGGGTAAGGCGGTCGGACGGCACTTCGCAGTGGAAGCTGGCGGGCAGCAGACGGCCGGTGGCGCTATCCTCTAACCGGTCCAACACCTGGCGCATGATGCGAAAGCTCGACGGCACCAAGCCGCTGGCGTCGCCCGAGTGCACGCCCTCGGTCAAGATTTCGACCTTGAGCACACCACTGGCCATGCCGCGCAGGCTGTTGGTCAACCACAGTTGATCGTAATTGCCGGCGCCCGAATCCAGGCAGACCACCAAGCCTACTTCGCCCAGGCGGGGCTTTAATGCGGCGATATAGGGCAGCAGATCGTAAGAGCCGCTTTCTTCGCAGCTTTCGATCAGGCCTACGATGCGGGGGTGCGGCGCATTTTGGGTCTTGAGGGTCTGGATAGCGGCAATGGCCGCGTAGGCTGCATAACCGTCGTCGGCGCCACCGCGACCATACAGCTTGCCATCGTCAATCTTGGGGGTCCACGGCCCCAGGTCATTGCGCCAGCCGGAGAACTCGGGTTGTTTGTCCAGGTGGCCGTACATCAGCACGGTTTGGGTGGAGCCGACCTTGGTGGCCGGCACTTCAAAAAACAGCACCGGCGTGCGCCCGGGTAGGCGGATGACTTCCAGCACCAGGCCGCTGACCTTTTGGGCTTCGATCCACGCTGCGGTGTTGCGCACCACCGTGTCAAGATAGCCATTGGCCTCCCAATCGGCGTCAAACATCGGCGACTTGGCCGGGATGCGGATGTAGTCCTGCAACTGGGGGACGATCTCGGCGTCCCACAGCGCGCTGACCTGGCTCAGGGTATCTGCTGCGTTCAGCGCGACGGGGGGTATGCGTGCGTTCATGGAATTCTCCTTAGCTGCCATGTTTCGGCAGGCAAACCACCATCATGCCACGGGTGGGGCACCAGCGCATTCGGTTAAGCCCTTGCCCAGGGCACAACGGTTGGCGCGGAAAAGCTTGCTAAAGTGGTGCCGACCCCTGCACCGTCCACCTTTGGCCCTCAATTCATCGGAGTCTTCCCATGGTTTTCACACTCTCCACGCTATCCGCCGCACAACTCACACGCCGCCTTGCCTTGTCCCTGGCCATTGGCGCCACCTGCCTGGCCAACCTGGCGCAGGCCCAAAGCGGCACGGTCAGGCTACTGGTTGGCTTTCCGCCCGGTGGCGGCACCGATGCAATTGCCCGCACGCTGGCCGACAAGCTCAAAGACCAACTGGGCAGCGCCGTCATTGTCGAAAACAAGGCAGGTGCCGGTGGCCAAATCGCAGCCCAGGCTTTGAAGGCCGCAACACCGGACGGCAACACGCTGTTCCTGTCGCATGACCACACCATTTCCATTCTGCCCCTGGTGGTGAAAAACCCTGGCTTTGAGCCGGCACGGGACTTTGTCGCGGTGGGCGGCTTTGCGACCTTTGTGAATGCGCTGGCAGTGTCTGGTGGCACACCTGCCAAATCGATGGCCGAGTACGTGACCTGGGTGCAAAAGCAGGGCGCTGGCAAGGGCACCGTGGGCGTACCTGCACCGGCGTCGGTGCCCGAGTTTTTGGTCAAGATGATTGGGCAAAAGTACAAGCTCGACTTACAGGCCGCCCCCTACCGCGGCAGCGCACCCATGATGGGCGACATGCTTGGCAACCAGATTGCGGCGGGCACCGGCTCGGTGCCGGACTTCATCGAGAACCACAAGGCCGGCAAGATCCGTGTTGTCGCTGTGATGGGTACCGCACGCCAGGCCACACTACCCGATGTACCGACTTTTGCCGAACTGGGCCTGGCGGGCTTTGAAGATCTGCCGTACTACGGCATCTTTGCGCCAGCCGGCACACCCCAGGCCACCATCGACAAGATATCTGCCGCACTGGCCAAGGTGGTTGCATTGCCGGAAGTGCATGACCGCCTGACCGCGATGGGCCTGACCGTGGCCTACATGACGCCGCAGCAATTGGCCAGCCGCGAACAAGCCTATAGCCAGACCTGGGCACGCATCATCAAATCGACGGGGTTTGTGCCGCAGTAGGCTTTGTTTGCCCCACGAAGCCCACTGCGTGTGGTTCGCTGCCCAACCTGAGCTGGTGGTGGCCGATCCGACGGGCGGGTCTTGCTTGGAAGCGGGTGCATGTTTTTGTCCGACCACGGTCGTCAGCTGGCAGATAGCGGGTATTTCCAGACTGACCGCTAGGACGGGCTGTGGGACAGAAGTGGCCAACTGTGAGAGTAAGACAACGAGATAGGAAATTACGGATGGAAAATCTGGCTTGCAGTAGATCAGTGAACGTCAGCCCCTGATTGTCCGCAAATAAATTGGCTTAAACGAAATTACTCTGGTCGCATTTGTTAGTTCCTCGTACGAACGTAGTTCCATCCAAAAAATCCGCGATCTCCAAAACTGGATCTTGGCATGTACCCAGGTGGTGGACAAAGGATGTTTCGCATCCAGAAACTGGCGGTCCAACCACTTTCATCACCCAGGCCTGCCAGGGCTTGCATTTCTAGCCTTCGCGGGCAAAGCTCAGGAAGTGAGAAGTAAACAAACTCCCCTAAAGAAAGTCTGAGCCATGACTCCGCATCTTCATCGGGTGCGAGCGGAGTGGGGTTGATTGGTGACGCTGCGCGCTCGTAGAATTTTGCATAGTCTTTCATTCGCCAACCAATAAAGAGAAACTCTTGATTTGCAGAAAAAGCAATGTCTTCTAGACTTTCACGTGCGCTACCGGCCAGCTTTTCCCGTCGATCTCGGCCGTGGACCTCACACATATGAACGTCATGCAACAGGTACTCGGCAACTAAGGAATCAAGTCCCGTAACTACTAGTGCTGGGTGCTCACCAGAGCCCCCGCCTATGATCAACGAAGTTTCGTCGCAATCGAATGCACGATGGCCATGGTCCTCAAACTTCACACTCTCTGAGAGGTGATAAATGGGCAGCCCGTTGAGTGAACCCAGAAATTCATGCTTGAAGCAATCGATGTAACTCATGTTGGTAATTCTTTAAGTGAACTGTCGATACGATTCTTGGGACTATATCCAAGCTGGTTCACTCAAACGTTTTTTAGATCAGTTGGCACGCTTCATAGCTGTTGCAGTACCTCGCGTTCGAAAGCTGAATGACAGCCTTGGGTCGGTTGTCCACTTTCACGATGCAAAGTTGGATGACCGCTATCGCAGCCTTGCAGCCACAGCCCTTCAAAGCCGCCACGGTCAGCAATGGGCACCGACGAGTAGTTGAGATTGCGTTGGCGTCAACACGACGAACAGTGCTCCAAAATCTGCCTCCTATTCTTGCTGGATTTAATCAACGCCCACCGCGAACAAAGCGCAATACCCCTTGCGCAAACTCGTCGTCTTGGTCCACAAAATCGTGGGCCTCGTGCACCTCACAGGTGGACAGGCTGGGAGCACGGCCCACACTGCGCGGCCCGCCGGTCATGCGGACGACTTGCAGGCGCACCGCATGTGACCCTTGCACGGCGGCGTCCAGTCTCTCGGGCAGCGAACGCGCGCAGTTGTCCGCCGCATGGCCGACCAGAAGCAGTGCCCCGGTGATGACTTTCCGGCCGGTGTCAAAGACGGTTTGCGAAACCCATGGCCTGCGCTTGCTCGGCTCCCCTTGCAACATGGCAGATGCGAGCACTACGCCATCGGGCGCGTTGGCGCCGCGCAAGCATGCTCCCGCATTGGCCATCGCCAGCGGCCTGAAACACGGGCGCCGTACCACCACGATTGCCCGTTGCCCCTCCTGCGGGTCGACCGGGCACCCAGCTGTATCGCGTGGAGCTATGGGGGCGGTGCATCGATTTGACCCTGGGCGGAGCAGCACGCCGCCGCAAGCACGATCAGCAGGGCAACAGCGACGTTGATTTGCACCTTGCACGCCCTATTGCGCGGTAGGGTTCTGAATCCAGCGGGCAATCAAGTCGACGGTGGATTGCTCAGCTCCGATGTAGCCGTGGAAGTGCAGCGCCTCGCAGGGGTCACCCGACTCACCAGAGCCCTCGTTGATGAGCACAAACGCTTTGAGCGGTGCGTTCTTCAGCGCGCCGGGAATGTTTTTGGCCTCGTACGGCGTGCACACCCTGCAGCCATCGCGCGCATGGTGCACCACCAGCACAGGTACCCGAATCCGGTCCAGCGCCTGCCCGGGCACTGCACCGTCCATTTTGTATGCGGTGATGGACGAGGTGAGGACCACACCGGCAATGCGCTGCTCGGTATTTTGAATGGCGGCAGCGGCGGCCGAGATGGTGCCCATGCTGGTACCCACCACCCACAGCGGCAGTGAACTCTTGTCCTTGATGGCTTTGAAAACGGCGTCATTGTCTGCGGCGTGTTTGGCCCCCACGCGCACCGCTCCATCGTGCAGATCGATGCCGTCCGTCGGGCGCCCGACCATGACCACGTTGAACGGATAGCTTGCCCAGAACTTGCCTGTGCGGATCAAGAAATTTTGACTACTGGGCCAACTGCCGGCCTCGGAGCGCCCGGAACCACCTGCCCCACCGGAAAACAGCACTACGGTGGCGACGGCCTGTGGGTTCCAGACCGCGAATACGGGGACCCGCACCGTGGAGCGGGTCTCGACCATGATGACTTCACCCAGGGAAGGTGATGGCGTCTGGGCCCATGCTGGGGCAACTATCAGCCAGCACAACAATACTAGAAAAGAGCGCGCTTTCATGCAGACCTCCACGGCTGGCTTCATATTGCATTTGCTATATTTTTTATAGCTGTACACGCAATTCCCACGAGGGCTAGTGGCAATTTAAGCAGAAGCAGATGCCTCTTTGCCCGCACTAGAAGCACGCCGTAGTTTGACCGCCTTCACGCCTACCCTCGCAGGCCGGACTCGCTTCTTGGCCACTGCACGCGGTTTCGTTGGTGCGAGATGCTGTGCCAACGCCAGGTATTCCTGGAAGCTGTCCCGCAGGCACTGCGCCAACACCTCGGGGTCGGGCAACTGTTCGTAGCAGGACGTGAACGACACCACGATGGTGTCGTTGTAGCCGGTGACCGAGAAGACCAGGCCCATGCCGTCCGATATGGGCATGATGGCCGACAAATAGGTGAGCCGTGCGCCCAACAGGTACAGGGGTTCGCGCGAGCCGGGCACATTGGTGATGGCGCAGTTGGCCAACGGAGCCCAGTCGCCCAAAAGTGCTGATGCGGAACGCAACATCTTGCTCGTTGCCACGATGGCCAGTGAGGGCGCCTGCTGCGCCAGCAAGGTCAGCTCACGGGCGCTCAATGCCTGGGCCATGACCGCAGATGACGAGCTGGCCTGTTGGATGGCGGCCAGCCGTTGCACGGGGTCGGCAATGTCGGTGCCCAGTCCGACGCGCACCCAGGAGTAACTGCTGTTTGGGTTGCTGCGCGCGTCTGCATCCAGATCACTTTGCACAGCAATGGGGGCTGCGGCCACCAGACTTTGCAATGGCAGCTCGTCCTGCTTGTAGAGGTAATCGCGCAGGCCACCGGCACAGACGGCATGCACTACGTCATTGACCGATGCGCCGGGCACAAGCGTGCGAATGGACTTGAAGTCCTCTAGCGCGAAGCGGCGCGTCTCGAATACGCGGTGCGGTGAAACTTCCGTGTTGAAGCGGGTTGTGGGAAAGGCGTGCGGCCTGCCCAAAAACTCACCCGCAAACGTCTTGACAGTGGCCTTGAGTGCCGTCCAGCTATTGCCCAGCGGCTGCGCCAGACGCAGCGGCAGGGTAGCCAGGTTTAGCCCCGCCAACCACAACAATTGCAGATTGCCAGGCGCCGTTTCAGGGAACCAGGGCGCTGCCGGTACGGGTGCCGATGCGACCGGCGACAGGTCATGCATCAGGCTGGTGATCTCGTTGCCGTGCGTGACATCAATGGCCGCATGGTGAATCTTCAACAAGACGGCAAAACTGCCCTCGGGCAGGTCCAGAAAACTGTCCAGCCCTTCGATGACATACATCTCCCACAGCGGGCGTTGCAGGTCCAGTGGGCGGGCATGGATGCGCGAGGACTGGATGCAGAACTGGCGCCAGTCGCCGGGCTTGGGCAGTGCGATGTGGCGCACGTGGTATTCGATGTTGAAGTTCTCGTCTTCTATCCAATACGGGTAGTCCAGATCCAGCGGGACGCGCAGGATTTTTTCACGGAAATTGGGCAGCTTGTCGAGCCGGCTTTCCACGTGGGCCAGTATTTGCTTGAAGCGCACCACGCCGCCGGGCGCAGTGGACTGGTCGTAGATATGTAGAAGCGTGAGGTTGGAGTTGGCGTGGGCGCTGTCGGAATAGATGTAGGCCGCGTCGTGTTCACTCAGTTGGCGCATGCAGGTTTCTCTTTGGTTCAATTCGGGCTGCTTGTGGGTGCCTGCTGCGGTGCGGCGCCGGTGGCGCTCAGCACGCGGGCCAACAGGCCGTGCGCGGCAAAAGGTTTCCATTGGTTTTCGGGCTGGGCCAGCCGGTCCGCAACAATGGACAGCACGATGCCGTTAAAACCCAGGCCGATGTGGCTGCCGGGCACCTGTATGTTTTCGTGCAAGGCCGGGTCGCCGTCTATGGTGGCTTCTTGCGGTGGCACCACACCGTCGGACAGTGAATACAAACAACTGGTGGGAATGGCCAGACGGCGGCGTTCGCGCATGACCTTGGCCCTGGGCTGCATCACATGGGCGCCAGCGCCCAGGCGGTGCGACACCAGGCGGTACAGCGCCTTGACGGCTGTGGGCGACTGGCTGCCGTGGGCATCCACACTAACCGGGCTACCCAGCGTGATGATGGAGCGCACGCACTCCAGTGAATTCTGCGCGCCGTACAACGAGAACACGCCGCCCAAGCTCCAACCAACCAGACTGACTTTTTTGCCGGTGGTGTAGTGCAGGTGGCGGATTTTTTGCGGCAAGGCGTTGGCGTGTTTGCTGCGAAAGCCCATATTGCGGCCCAGGCCCCAGGTGTGAACGTCATAGCCTTTGTTTTGCAGCATCAGCTTCAGGCCGATCAACGAGGACTCACTGGCCATGAAGCCCGGTACCAGCAGCACCGGGTGGCCGTCGCCGTGGGGCGCTTCCATCAACAAGGGCAGGGACGCGGGCAACAGAGCCATCTCCAGCAAGCCACGGCCTTCCAGCAGCGAACTCAGCACATGCGGCGCACCGACATGGGCGTGGCGGACGACAGGACGGCGACGGTGCATTTCCAAGACTCCTTTTAGGCGGATGTTCCAACAGCGCCCAGTCTATGACGAATTGGTGACAAGGTGTTTAGGAGTGCAACCTAATACACCGCCTATATATGGGCGTCAAAACCCGCATCGTCCGGCATGGGCGGCCGCAACGGCAGGCGGATCATGAACGTGCTGCCCTGGCCCGGGCTGGACTCGACGGCCAGCGTGCCGCCCAAGGTTTTTTTGACCAGGTTCTCCACAATCGTCATACCCAGGCCCGTGCCGCCACGGCCGATCTTGGTACTGAAAAAGGGCTGGAAGAACTGCGCCTGCAGCTGTTGCGACATGCCAATACCGTCGTCCGAGACCTGCAAATCGACCTCACCGAATTGGGCCTTGCCCGCAATGCGCACCGTGCCATCGGTACGGCCTTCAAACGCGTGCAGGTAGGCGTTGTTGACCAAATTGATCAGCACCTGACCCAGCGCGCCAGGGAAACTGTCCACCACAATGTCGGGCGCAACCTCGACCACCACTTGGTGGGAATGGCGCTTCAAGCTGGGGCTCAGCGTATCCAGCACCTCTTTAACCACATCGGCCAGGTCGAAGCTGCGGCGCTGCTCGCTGGCCTGGTCGGCTGCAACCTGTTTGAAGTTTTGCACCAACGCAACGGCGCGGTGCAAGTTGCGCTCGATCAGTGCGCTGCCTTCAAAAACATCTTGCAAAAAAGTCTGCAGGTCTGAGCGCTTGAGCTGGCCCGCATCTACCTGGGTCTGCATGCGCTTGGCCAGATCGGTACAGGTGCTGGCGGTGATAAGGCTATTGCCCAACGGCGTGGCCAGTTCGTGGGTCACGCTGGCCACCAGGGTGCCCAAGGTGGCCTTGGCGGCGCTGCGAGCCAACGCCTCTTGAGACTGGTGCAGGGTCTGCATGGCCGCATTCAATTCGGCCGAACGTTGCGCGACCCGCTGTTCCAGAGTTTCATTAAGCTCATAGATGCGCTGTTCGGCCTCTTTGCGCTCGGTGACATCCATATGGATACCTGCCATCCACTCGGCCCGGCCGTCGGGTGTGCGGGTGGACACCTGGCCATGGGCCGCCACCCAAACCCAGTGCCCGTCCTTGTGTTTGAGGCGGTGCTCGAACCGGTAATAGGGCGTGTGCTCTTTCAAATGCTGCACCAGAGCGCTCTGGGCGGTTGCCACGTCATCGGGGTGGAACATGCGCGGCAGGGTGTCCATCGTGAAGGGGCTGAGCTCTTCCAGCGTGTGACCCGTGAGCTCGGCCCAGCGTGCATTGACCTGCACCTGCCCGGTCTGAAGATTGACCTCCCACGAGCCTGCGTTGGTGCCTTTGAGGATGGCGCTCAGGCGCTCGCGCTCGCGCTTCAGCGCACGCTCTGCCGCCTTGCGGTCGCTGATGTCCAGGTAGGTGGACACCATGCCGCCGTCGGGCGTGGGCATGCCCATGATCTCCAGCGTCTTGCCGTCACTTGGCCGGGTGCGCTCGAAACGGTGCGGCTTGAATTGCCGGGCAATCTCGGCGCGCGCGCGGACCAAGTCCTCCACGTCACCCGGCCCGTATTCACCCCGCTCGGCATTGAAGCGCGCCAGTTTCTCAAACGAGACGCCGGGTTGGCATAGCTCGGTCGGCAGCTCCAGCAACTCGCCAAACTTGTCATTGCACATCTCAATCACCAGGTCCGCGTTGATGCAGCTGATGCCCTGGTTCACATTGCTGATGACCGACTCCAACAGGGCCGCCTTGCGCGCCAACTCGGCCTCGCGGTGGCGCAGTTCAGCGGTGCGGGCTTCGACACGCAGCTCCAGCTCGGCACTGAGTTCGCGCAGGGCCTGCTCGCGCTGGCGCGGAATGGTGACGTCGGTGTAGGTGGTGACCATGCCGCCGCTGGGCAAGGGGTGACCACAGACTTCAATGATGGAGCCGTCCGGGCGGATGCGCTCAAAACGGTGGGGCAAAAACTGGCGCGCCAAATCCATCCGCTGTTGTACCTGTTCATCCACATCGCCCGGCCCGTACTCACCCTGCGCGGCATTGTGGTGCAGCGCGTCCAACATGGTGGTGCCAGGGTGGCACAGGGCGTCAGGGAAATTCAACAACTGCTGGAAGCGCGTGTTCGCGGCCACCATGACCAAATCACGGTCGAACACGGTGAGGCCAATATCGAGCTGGTCCAGCCCTTGTGCCAGCAGCACCAGCTTGTCTCCCGAACCCAGTTCAATTGCCACGCAGTCTCCTGAACCAATTTCTTGCGTTTTGCCAAAAGCTGTCAGTCTACGCCTGCGGCGCTTTCTATGCCATCCGTATAGGGAATTTTCAGAATCTCTTAAGAAAAATCGGGCTGCAGCCCTCGTGGAACAAGCGTGAGCAGCTATCTATTTTGAAGCGTCTTCGGGCCTTTGCACGTAATGGGCCGCCCGTTTTTCCAGGAACGCAGCGATTCCCTCTTGCGCATCTGGCATCAGTGATGCGCAAGCCATGCGCTCAACCGCGTAGTCATAGGCTTCGGGTTGCGGCAGGTCGACTTGATGGTAGAAGGCTTGCTTGCCCAGCGCCTTGGATAGCGCGCTGCCACGGGTCGCACGTTGAATCAGGTCCAGCGTGGCAGCCTCCAATTGGTCGGGCGGCACAGCCTTGTTGATGAGACCCCAATCAGCGGCCGTCGCCGCGTCGATCGCGTCCCCGGTGAGCGCGAGCTCCAGAGCGCGTTTACGACCTACATTCCGAGCGACTGCCACCAACGGTGTGTGGCAAAACAGGCCAGCCTTGCCGCCCGGAATAGCAAACGACGCCGTATCCGCCGCCACCGCCAGATCACAGCTCGCTACCAACTGGCAACCACCGGCCGTGGCCAGAGCGTGTACGCGAGCGACAACGGGTTGCGGCAGACTCTGAAGGGTGTTCATCATCTCAGTACACACCAGAAACAATTCGCGTGCCTGCTCTAGCGTGGCGCCTGCCATATCGGCAAAGTTGTGCCCCGCGCTGAAGACCGGCCCGTTGGCAGCCAGAATCACACCCCGCGCATCGGTGTGCCCAATCGCACGCAAGGCTTGGGTTAGCTCACGCATCACGTCCAGAGCCAGGGCATTGCGCTTGTCGGGGCGGTTCAGCGCGACGGTGGTGATGGGGCCAGCCGTAGTGACCACGAGGTGTTGGTACTGCATCAAACCATTGTGCCACCCGGCTCAAATCTCCGAACTGCAACCGCCACTGCAACTGCAACTGCACCAACATACCCGTTGCCGGTCAAACCCATCCCTGTCGCCAGACACCATCGTTTTGCAAATCCCGCCATGGGATGATTTGCGTTGCTTTCGAAAACACGGCTTCCATTTCAACAAACTCGATAGGGTCAGTTGGCGGCTCTGGACGCATCACTTTGGAGACCAAGAAGTGCTTTTGCTTAGCGACGGGCGTCACCGCAGTCCATTTGCTGAGGAGTAATTTTTTGGGATTCAGCGGATTCATGTCGTACATCTTATTGGACATGTTTGCGTAACACTTTGCGGTGGACATTTACCGGTTCTTATGGGCTTACCGTGACGGACATGGTTGCTGCGTTTGTGGGTGGGTGTCCAAGTTAGCGGATGGATTCGAACACTCGACAGGTGTGCAGTTATTCGGGGGATACTAACCAAATCCACTTTCAATGGGAGATTCTTCTGACCTATCCACCTGAAATCCTAAAGGCCGCTGTCATTGCGGCAATGGAAGGCGAAGTCAAGACGCACGATTTCAACCCGAATGCAGTTCGCCTCAGCAAGTCTTTGGGCGACGCTACGGGTCTGACGAACATCGGTTTTCATTTGGTCAGCATCCAGCCCGGCCGCGATTCCACCGCTTACCATCGCCATATGTACGAGGAAGAATGTGTTTATATCCTCTCCGGTCACGGCGAAGCGTTGATCGATGAACGGCGTTACGAAGTGGCCGCCGGCGATTTTCTGGGATTCGCAAAGCGAGGCCCCGCCCACATACTGACCAACTCGGGTACCGAGCCCCTAATCTGCTTGGTTACGGGCCAACGTCTCGAACAAGATGTGTGCGACTACCCACACAAAAACACGCGGCTTTTCATCAATGGAAAGCAAGAGGACCTTGTGGAACTACATCACATCGTTCCGCTGTCCTAAACGCCGTCGTCAACGATCGCACAAAGGCGCACTTCGACAATTGAAGCATTCGCCTAAGACCTGGCAGTGATGACAACGATGAGCCGTGGCCTGCATGTTGCCGGGCAAGTATGGTGCTTTTACTGTCCTTGGCAATAAGGACCTCAACAGGAAAAATCACGAAGAGCCAAGACACGCCGCGACGACTGGTGGTACAACTGGTCTATGGCGATAGCGGTGACTTCATCGGGCGCGTGTACGCGTAGACATCCTGATTCGGCCAATTTTTCGGCTACTTCCGACCTGTTAGCGTGTGAGCAGCTCTGTTAACACGTCAGCAGCTTTTTCACATTGCGCACGGTCCACGTCCAGATGGGTGACGGCCCGCACCGTGCGCGGGCCAAAGGCGTTGACCAGCACACCGCGCGCGCGGGCTTGGGCACTCAGCGCCGGAGCATCCAGCGTGACCGATGCCGGCAGGTGGAACACGACGATGTTGGTTTGCACGGTCGCCATGTCCAGTTGCACCGGCGCGCCGGACAGCAGCCGCTGTGCAAAGGCATACGCGTTGGCGTGGTCCTCGGGCAGGCGAGCCAAGTGGTGGTCCAGCGCATGCAGCGCAGCGGCGCTGAAGATGCCGTTCTGCCGCATGGCGCCACCCATGCGGCGCCGATGCCGATCGGCCACCGCGATCATGTCCTTGGCCCCCGCCAGCATGGACCCGCCGGGAGCGCCCAAACCTTTGCTAAAAGCAACCGCAACCAGGTCGAACGGTGCGGCCAGCGTGTCCAAAGCGATACCGCAGGCGGCGCTAGCGTTCCACAGGCGGGCCCCGTCCAGAAAGCATGCCAGCTTCAACTCGCGGGCAACGGCGCAGATGCGCAGTACCTCCTGCTGCGGCACCACGATGCCGCCTGCGCGGTTGTGGGTGTTTTCAACCTGCACCAAAGTCGTGGTCGGAAAGATCGCGAAATTGCGCGGCTTGGTGGCGGCGCGCAGTTCTTCGGCGGTGAACACGCCACCGTGTCCGATCTCGTGGATCTGGACACCCGCATTGGCGGCGGCGCCACCCGCTTCGTGCCATGCGGCGTGCGATTCACGGCTGGCCACCACTTCGTCGCCCGGGCGTGTCATCGTGCGCAAGGCTACCTGGTTGGCCATGGTGCCGCTGGGCAGCCATAGGGCGGCTTCCTTGCCCAGCATCTCGGCCACGCGGGCTTGCAGGCGGTTGGTGCTCGGGTCTTCGCCATATTGGTCGTCGCCCACTTCTGCATGGGCCATGGCCGCACGCATGGCGTCGGTGGGGCGGGTCACAGTGTCGGAGCGCAGGTCGATGGCGGTGTTCATGTGCGATGGATGGGTTGGAGCTAATTTTGAGACGGTCTTGATTGTGCGCCGATGGGTACGCACACGCACTCAGGCGGGCAAGGCCTTGAGTCGTCCATCGCCCACGTACTTGCTAACGTAGGCCTTGGCCACGAAGTCTCTAAACAGCCGGTCTTCGATCATGTAACCCACCGAGGGCGGCTTGGACAGAATGCCGGCCTTGCGCATGCGGTCTAGTGCGACGCGCACCTTGGCCAAGGTGACCGCCTTGCCGGTAATGCGGGCCAGGGCCTGCAGGCTGTCCTTGCCCATGGGCGCCAGACCATAAGCCAGCACCACCAGCAACGCTTGCTCGAGCGGTTGCAGGTTGGCCAGCACGCCCTGCCAAGACGGTACGTTGCGGTCGTCGACCATGAAGCGGGCCAGGGCCTGGTCCACATTGGTGATGCCCTCGGCCGACATCTCTTTGACGAGGTCTTTCATCAGCGCCGGCTTGTAGCCAATGTGTGCGAACAGGCCCTGCAGTGCCGCCACATCCAGGTTCTTGTTGGGGTGTACACGGTGGTAGTGCGCCGCCAGTTGTTGCAGGTAGTCGGTATCCAGAAATGGGAAGGTCAGCAACTGCGCAAATTGGTACATGGGGCCACCGGCGGCCATCATCATCTCGCCCAATTCTTCTTGGGATGAGCCGGTGAAGACAGCGCAAACCTTCTTGTTATGTTTTTGCAGCACAGCGCGCACGGTAGCCACGGCCGCTTCGCCCGATGTAGATTGGCCCAACACCTGGATTTCGTCCAGCATCAGCAAAATTTGCTTGCCCGATTCGCTGGCCAAGCGCGTGATGAGTGCGTCCATACGCAGCTCGGGCTTGTCGGGCAGGGCGCGGCGGGTGGGTTCGTCGCCCAGTTCGATGCTGGCGCCCAACGCGCCAATCTTTTTGACGGCCGTCTTGGCAAGTTTGGAGGCGGACGACTTGGGCACCTTGACATCGTCCAGCGCCTCTTCCAGCGCGTGGTTGATGGCGTCCAGCGGCGAAGCCCGCTTGAGCCAGAGGTCAGCATAGACCGGCAGCAATCCGGCCTTCTCTGCGGCAGGCGCCAAGTCGCCATCCAGGAAATAGGTCTTGCCCACACGCCGCGGCGCAAACAGGGCAATTGGGCGGCCAGGCTGGGCCTTGAGGAGTGCAATGTAGGAATCCGCCAATGCGGGCCTGCGGATGGCGATGTCATCAAAAGTCTTCATGCGCAAGATTGTCATTCATTGCTATAAAAACAGCAATTGCTATATCTAGCGCAACAAGCAACAAGCGGCGCCATGCCAGCGTAGCGGCAGCTACCACGGTTTCGTAGTGGCAAACTTGGCGTCATGCGGCTGACATCTTTGTTTTCAAGAATCCGGCTTTGCATTCACCCCAGGAGAGCTCCCATGGACCGTCGCGATTTTCTCAACGCCACCACTACCACCCTGCTGAGCAGCAGCGCACTGGCAGCGACCGCCACCCGCGTGCGCGGCCCCTACTTGCTAGAAGACAGCGCTACACCGGCCGCCTGGACCTGACCGGCCTGCCCGCTGGGCACGAGATTTTTTACCGCGTGGTGCTGCAAGACCTGCACAACGAGCGAGTAGCCTACAGCCAAGGCCTGATGACCTGCGATGCCCAAGGATTGAACGGCTGGACCAAGCCGCTGACAAGATACTGGAGCTGCATCAAGCCCAGGACAAACAAGGATTGGAAGAGGCACTAGAGCCCAAACGCCAAGCCCATATCGACATAGAAGCCGCCGCCATGGGCATAAGCGACT
>JBBQBG010000077.1:0-14868 GCA_038317285.1 Burkholderiales bacterium
CGGTGCTTGATGTACTCGGCGCGCACCAGGCGGTAAATGCCGGTCCAACCCACCAGGCTCAAAATGATGACCACCGTCCACACACCGCTGCCCAGCGTGCCGGCCAGCGGGCCCGATTTAAGCACTGCCGCCAGAGCGAACACCAGCAGGATGTAGGGTATGGCGGTGAACACGTTGTACACCCACTCCAGGAAATCCCCCACACGCCCACCAAAGTAGCCACCAATGGCACCCAGAATGGTGCCAATCAATGTGGCAAACAGGGCCGCGGTAAGACCGACTGTGATGGACACCTGCGCACCCTTGATCACCTTTGCAAAGACGTCGCGCCCCTGCTGGTCGGCACCAAAGGGCAATGTGTCGGCCTTGACCGTCACCGTTGTTTTGAACTTGGAGGCACGCTCGTCCCACTCCTTGTAGCGCGGCGCCAGCGGGTCAACATCGCTGATGTCTATGTTCTGTCCGGCAACCGTTTCCACAATAGCGTTTTGGGTGCCGTCGGCAATCTTGCCCACCAGGGTTGGCGCGGCAAAGGGCACGCCCACTTCTTTCTGCCAATCCTTCGCCACCAGGCCCAGTTGGGCCGCCAGCACCAGGGCAATAAAGAGCATCGTCACGTAAAGCGACACCATGCCTACCTTGTCCGTCTTCAGGCGCAGCCACGCCTGTTTCCAGACGCCTGGGGAATGGGGTAGCGTTTGAACAATATCGGTACTCATTTCAACGTCACCCTTGGATCAACAAACTTGTACAACACATCAGTGATCAGATTGATCACCATCGTCAATGCAGCCAGGTACACCGTGGCCGCCTGGATAACCGGGTAGTCACTGCGGTTCACTGCCACCAGAATTTCGCGCCCCAGACCGGGAATGGAGAAAAACACCTCGATGAGGAACGAGCCGATGAACACACCGGGCAAGCTGGTTCCGACATTGGTCAGGATCGGAATCATCGCGTTGCGCAGCACGTGTTTGAACAGAATGGTGTTCTCCGAGACACCCTTGGCGCGTGCGGTGCGCACATAGTCTTGCCCGATTTCATCCAAAAAGAAGCTGCGGTACAGACGCGTTTGGGGCGCCAGGCTGACCAGCACCGCCAGAAACACGGGGAGCGGCGCATAAGTGGCCAGGTTTTTCCAGAGGCTGTTACTCCAGCCCTGAACAGGGAACCAGCCCAGCACAAATCCAAACAGGTATTGGCCCACCACGATGTAGACCAGAAAACTGATGGACAGCGCCACCGTGGTCAGTACCATGATGGCCCTGTCCGTCAGGCTGCCGCGCACGTAGGCCACTGCGAGTCCGGCCACGATGGCCAATGCCACTTCCAGCACCAAAATCGGGACCATGATGGTCAGCGTCGCAGGCAGGCGGGTGGCAAAAATATTGGCAATGGACTCGTTCGTTGTCCAACTATTTCCCCAATTGAAGGTAAAGACCTGCTGCACAAAAACCCAGAGTTGCTCCAGTACAGATTTGTCTAACCCGAGCTGCGCGCGCAAGGACGCCAATCGCTCAGGAGAGGCCTTCATGCCGGCCATCACTTCAACCGGGTCGCCACCAAAAAACTTGAACAGGAAGAAGATCAGCAGAATCACCCCGAGCAGGGTGGGGACCATTTGCCAGATGCGTCGCAGGATGTAGGAAAGCATATTTTGCGGAAACTAAGGTTAAATGCTGATGCAAAAGGACAAGGCGCGGATTATGCTTGTCTGTTTTGCTTTAGGCATAGGTGTTTGTATGAGGGTGACCATGGATTTAGGAAAAATTGGGGTGGCTTTGGTAGTTTTGTGTTGCGGTTTTGGGGCCAGTGGGCAGACGGCTAGCAAGACTCAGGCCGAGAAGGTTTTGCGTTATGCGTTTGAAATTGCCGAGACCGGTTTTGACCCGCCTCAGCTGTCTGACTACTACTCGCGAACTGTTACCGAGAATATCTTTGACGCTCTGTACCGCTACGACTACCTGGCGCGCCCCGCCAAGGTGGTGCCCAATTTGGCGCAGGGCATGCCAGTTGTTTCTGATGACTTCAAAAACTATACGGTAAAGCTCAAGCCCGGTATCTACTTTGCAGACGATGCGGCCTTTGGCGGCAAAAAACGGGAAGTGACCGCGCAGGACATTGTCTACACATTCAAGCGTGTTTTTGACCCCAAGACCAAGGCACAGGTCTATCCCGATCTGGAAGAAGACAAGCTGTTGGGAATGGACGCATTGCGTCGTGCCGCCGAGAAGCCTGGCGCCAGCTTCAACTACGACACCGAGGTGGAAGGCCTGCGTGCCTTAGACCGATACACCATTCAATTCAAGCTGGGCGATTCCAAACCTCGCTTCATTTACAGATTGACCGAGCCTAGCACCCTGGGTGCCGTGGCGCGCGAGGTGGTTGAAAAGTATGGTGACAAGATCATGGAACACCCGGTGGGAACCGGCCCGTTCAAGCTGGATCAGTGGACGCGCTCCTCCAAAATGACCTTTGTGAAGAACCCCAATTTCCGCGAAGAGTATTACGAAGCCGAGCCTGCCGCCGATGATGCGGCGTCGCAGGACATCTACCGACAGATGAAGGGCAAGCGTATTCCCATTGTGGACAAAGTCGAGATTTCGATCATTGACGAAGTGCAGCCGCGTTGGCTTTCGTTTTTGGGCAATGAGCATGATTTCTTGATGTACCTGCCGCAGCAATTTGCGAACCAGGTTATCCCGAATAACAAGCTTGCCCCCAACCTGGTCAAAAAGGGAATACGCATTGAGCGCTATTCGGCACCCGAAGTGACCTACTCTTTCTTCAGCATGAAAGACCCAACGGTGGGTGGCAATGCAACCGATAAGGTGGCACTGCGCCGTGCCATTGCACTGGCATACAACACCGAAGAGGAAATCCGACTTCCCAGGCGCAACCAGGCGATATCGGCCCAGGGCATCATTCCACCCAATACCTGGGGCTACGATCCTAAGTTCAAGTCGGAGCTGAGCGACTACAACCCGGCCCGAGCCAAGGCATTGCTGGATATGTTTGGCTACGTCGATAAGGACGGCGACGGATGGCGCGACATGCCAGACGGGAGCCCCCTCATTCTGGAGTATTCGACCCAGCCATCAGCCGCCGACCGTGAACTCAACGAAGTGTGGAAGAAGAGCATGACGGCGGTGGGCATCAAGATTGTATTTAAAACTGCCAAATGGCCTGAAAATCTTAAGACTGCACGTGCCGGCAAACTGATGATGTGGGGCTTGGGAAACACAGCCTCCACGCCAGACGGCGGCGGTTTTCTGGACCTTGCATATGGCCCGCAGAAAGGCGAAGGCAATCTGGGATTCTTTGAACTGGCCGACTACGACCAACTGTACCGACAGCAAGTGGTCATGCCCGACGGCCCCGAGCGTCTGGCCATCATCCAGAAAATGGTCAAGATTTTGGTCGCCTATATGCCTATCAAATTCAACACCCACCGTATCCGAACCGATGTAATGCAGCCATGGTTGATAGGCTATCGTCGCCATCCCACTTCTAGGGCATTTTGGCGCTACGTCGACATAGACTTAGCCAAAGTGCCAAAATAGTAGAGGGTTTACCCCAGCATCCCTTCGAGCTTGGGGCGGGAGTGCACACTTACAATGCTGCACTTTCCTCAAATGCTTATCTGCAACCCGGGGAGGCTGACAAGTGTTCGCACAACGGACCCGGTCTGCTCCCAAATGTCTAGGAATACCATGCAATTGCGCATCGAACTGACGGCCATCGTGGCTTTAATTTTTGCACTGACCGGCCCCAGTTTGGCCGCAGTCCTTCCAGCTGGCACGCAACTGCACGCCACCCAAAATTTTGTGCGCAGCAATGGTTCCGAACCCGAGAGCATGGACCCTGCGGTGGCCGAGACCGTACCTGCCAACCAAATTTTGCGGGATCTGTTTGAGGGCTTGACCGCAACCGACACGACTGGCAAGACTGTGCCCGGTGTCGCGGAAAGCTGGAAGCAGACCAACCCGACCACCTGGGTTTTCAAACTGCGCCCCAATGCCAAGTTCTCCAACGGTGACCCCATCGTTGCTGAAGATTTCGTCTATGGCATCCGGCGTTTCGTAGACCCCAAGACCGCCTCGCCCTATGCTGCCACGTTTGGCGTGTTCTTGCTGAACGGTCTGGACGTCGCCCAGGGGAAAAAACCGCCGAGTGAGGTCGGTGTAAAGGCCCTGGACAAGCTCACGCTAGAGATCAAAACCCAAGACCCGACAGCCTTTGTGCCCGAGCTGGTAGCCAACACCCAATTAGGCCCTGTCCACAAGGCCACGGTTGAAAAGTGGGGCAAGGATTGGGTCAAGCCCGGCAATATGGTTGGCAATGGCGCATTTGTGCTGAAAGACTGGCAGGTGAACAACCGCATCGTGCTGGAGAAGAACCCGCAGTATTGGGACGCAGCCAACGTGCAGCTCGCCAAGGTGACCTACCTGCCCATTGAAGACCAGTTTGCCGACATCAAATTGTGGGAGTCCGGTGAGACAGATTACGTCTACCAAATGCCCCCTGGTGTGTTTGACAAGTACAAGGCGCAGTACCCCAAGGAGCTGCGCAACCAGGCCATCATTGGCGTGCGTTACTACGACTACCAGACCAAGGACCCCGCGTTCAAGGACGTGCGCGTGCGCAAGGCTTTGTCCATGGTGATCGACCGCGAAATCTTGTCCAAGCGCGTGACCGCGGATGGGCAAGCCCCTGCCTACAGCCTGATCGTGAACGGTGTGGTTGGCGCTGACCCAACACCCTACGAATGGGCTACTTGGCCCATGGAAAAACGTGTGACTGAGGCCAAGAAGCTGTTGGAGCAAGCCGGTGTAAAACCGGGCACCAAATACAGCTTCGCTTACAACACCAGCGAGTACCACAAGAAGATGGCGGTGTTTGTGGCGTCGGAGTGGAAGACCAAGCTGGGCATCATCATGGAAACCGAAACCATGGAGTTCAAGGTCTTGGCCAAGAAGCGCCACGATGGCACGTTTCAGATAGCACGCAACGGCTGGTTGGCGGACTACAACGATGCCACCACCTTCCTCGCTCTGGTGCGCTGCGACTCCGACCAGAACACCAACTTCCATTGCAACCGCGAAGCCGAGGCCTTGATTCAAAAAGGCAACCAATTGACCGATGCGTCAAAGCGTAAGGCGTTGTTGACGCAAGCATCCAAAATGATCCTGGATGATTACCCCATCATCCCGCTGTTGCAGTATTCGCTTCCGCGTTTGATCAAGTCGTATGTGGGTGGTTATTCCGAGTTGAATCCGCAAGACCACTACCGCAGCAAAGATTTCTACATCATCAAGCACTAGAGGCTCGCGATGTGGTCTTACACGCTGCGCCGCGTTTTAGCGGCCATACCTACCGTGCTGGTTGTCATCACGGTTTGCTATTTACTGCTGCATGCCACGCCGGGCGGCCCTTTTGACAGCGACCGCAAAGTATCGGCGGCCGTGCTGGCCAATCTGGAGGCCAAATACCACCTGGACCTGCCGTTGTGGCAACAGTACCTGCTGTACCTCAAAGGCCTGCTGCAGGGTGATCTCGGCGCCTCGTTTCGCTATGCGGATTGGTCTGTCAATGACCTGGTCGCCGCCGCCTTGCCGGTGTCGTTAACGATCGGCGGCGTTGCCATGGTGTTGTCGGTGTTGATCGGCGTTGGCCTGGGTATTTTTGCCGCGCTGCGGCAAAACAGCGTCGTAGACCACTTCGTGATGTTGTTGGGGAATATGGGTAGCGCCTTTCCGAGCTTTGTGCTGGGCCCGGTCATGATCATGATTTTCGCAATAGGGTTTAAGTGGCTGCCTGCCGGTGGCTGGAATGATTTTGAGTTGCGCTTTATGGTGCTGCCGATTGCATTGTTGACCATCATCAACGTTTCGACTATTGGACGCGTCATGCGCGGCAGTTTGATCGAAGTCATGCATAGCAACTTCATCCGCACTGCACGGGCCAAAGGTTTGCCGACGCGTGTCGTGGTGTTGCGGCATGCGCTCAAACCGGCACTGTTGCCCGTTGTATCGGTATTGGGCCCGCTGGCCATCTCGTCGATTACGGCGGCGCTGATCACGGAGACAGTGTTTTCGTTGCCTGGTTTGGGCAAGTTAATTGTCAATGGCGCGGGCAACCGTGACTACACCTTGGTATTGGGCCTGGTAGTGCTGATCACGGTGCTGACCGTAACCCTGAATCTGTTGGTGGACCTTGCCTACGCCTGGCTGGACCCCAAGATTCGCTACTGATTGCGTTATGTTGAATCCCCAAGAAACCTCTGGCCTGTTGGCCAAAGTGGCTGATGCTGCCGCGCTGCAAACGATAGCGACGGTGGCTGGCCGAAGTCTTTGGTCCGACGCGCGCCGTCGCTTTTTGCGCAACCGCGCTGCGGTCATCAGTCTGGGCTTACTGACCGTAATTTGCCTGGCGTGTGTTATTGGCCCCTGGGTCTTGCCGCACGCTTTTGACAGTGCCGACTGGGATGCCATGAGCTTCCCCCCCAGTTTTGTCAACTCCCATTTTTGGGGAACGGATGACGCTGGGCGCGACCTCTTGGTGCGCTGTTTGATCGGCGGGCGCATTTCGCTGACCGTGGGTCTGCTGGCCACCATATCGTCGGTCACGCTGGGCATCGTATGGGGTGCGACCGCGGGCTTTGTTGGTGGCAAGGTTGATGCGTTCATGATGCGCATCGTCGACATGATGTATGCCATCCCCTACCTGCTAATCGCCATTTTGTTGGTGACCATTTTGGGCCGCGAGTTCTATCTGGTGGTGCTCACGATTACTGTTTTTTCGTGGATGGATATGGCGCGTGTTGTGCGTGGACAAACGTTGTCTTTGCGTTCGCGCGAGTATGTGGAGGCAGCAAGGGCCATTGGCGTATCAACACCACGCATCATCTTCAGCCATATCGTGCCCAATCTGCTGGGTGTGGTGGTGATTTACACGACGGTTACCGTGCCCGGCGTCATCCTTACTGAATCGGCGTTGTCCTTTTTGGGGCTGGGCATTCAAGAGCCTATGACCAGTTGGGGTGTGTTAATTCAAGATGGTGCCAAAACCATGGAGGCGACGCCCTGGATCCTGTTGTTTCCTGCTGCATTGCTGTCCATCACCCTCTACTGTTTCAATTTCATCGGCGACGGTTTGCGTGACGCGCTGGACCCCAAGGAACGGTAAAAATCATGCATTTATTGGAAGTCAAACAGTTGGGGGTGCAGTTTCAAACGCCCGACGGAGTGGTCAGTGCGGTAAACGGCATCAACTTCACGTTGAACCGGGGCGAGACGCTGGGTATTGTGGGCGAGAGCGGTTCAGGCAAGAGCCAATCGATGCTGGCCATGATGGGCTTGCTGGCCATCAACGGCCAAGCCACTGGCCAGGTGCTGTACCAGGGGCAGGACCTGATCAGCATGCCGACGGCAGATTTGAACCGTATCCGCGGCAACCGTGTGGCGATGATTTTTCAGGACCCCATGACCTCCCTCAATCCGTATTTAACGGTAGAGCGGCAGATGACCGAGGTGTTGGAATTCCACAAAGGCATGAGCCGCAAAGACGCCCGCATCAAAGCCGTGCAGGCGCTTGACGCGGTCAAGATGCCCGAGGCCGCCAGGCGTATCGCCATGTACCCGCACGAGTTTTCGGGGGGTATGCGCCAGCGGGTGATGATTGCAATGTCACTGTTGTGTGAGCCAGATGTATTGATCGCGGATGAGCCGACGACAGCGTTGGATGTCACCGTGCAGGCGCAGATTCTCATTCTGATGCGCGAGCTGCAACGCGACTTTGGCACGGCCATTGTCATGATCACCCATGACTTGGGTGTGGTGGCCGGCCTGTGCGATGAAGTGATGGTGCTTTACGGCGGCCAAGTGATGGAACAGGCCAGCGCTGAAGCTATTTTTTATAAACCTTCGCATCCCTATACCGCTGGTCTGTTGGCCGCTGTACCGCGCCTGGAAGGCGGAGATGCGCCCATGCTGGCGATTCCTGGCGCCCCGCCTAATATGGCCAAGCTGCCTGCGGGGTGCCCTTTTACCGAACGTTGCGTTATGGCACTTTCCCAATGCGGTACGGTGCGACCGGTGCTTGCACCTGCCGCCCATGACGCCACCGTATTGCGTGCCTGCCACCTCAACTTTGAAGAAGTGACGCAGAACCTGCAGCGCTTGAAAGCAGAACACGGGATTGCCGCATGAACGCCGCCACACCAACGTCGGGCAAACTCCTGCTGTCCGTCAAGAATTTGCGGGTCCATTTTCCGATTCGGGGTGACGGCCACTGGCCGTGGACGCCCACGCAAGTGTTGAAGGCGGTCGATGGCGTGTCGTTTGATTTGCATGCCGGTGAAACGCTGGGTATCGTGGGGGAGTCCGGCTGTGGCAAGTCCACGCTGGCGCGCGCATTGCTCAATCTGGTGCCGATTACTGATGGCAGTGTGAAATGGCACGGTGATGAGATGCGCGGCGCAAGCCCGGCTGCCTGGCAAACCAAACGCAAGGCCGTGCAGATGATTTTTCAGGATCCGCTGGCGTCGCTCGACCCGCGTATGACGGTTGCGCAAATCATTGGGGAGCCTCTGCGCACCCATTGCCCCGAATTGAGTTCTGCTCAGCACAATGAAATGGTGTTGGCCATGATGTTGCGCGTCGGCCTGACCGCCCAACAGATCAACCGCTACCCGCACGAGTTCTCGGGTGGGCAGTGCCAGCGCATTGGCATTGCCAGGGCCTTGATCTTGAAACCGCAAGTGGTGATCTGCGATGAGCCAGTGTCTGCGTTGGACGTATCCATCCAGGCGCAAATCATCAACCTACTCAAAGAGCTGCAGGCCGAAATGGGCCTGGCCCTGGTGTTCATTGCCCACGATCTGGCGGTGGTCAAGCACATCAGCCAACGCGTCATGGTGATGTACCTAGGCCGTGCCATGGAAGTGGCGCACAAGCACGTGCTTTACGACACACCGCACCACCCGTATACACAGGCCATGCTGGCAGCAATTCCGGTGCCAGACCCCAGAATTGAGCGCAACAAGACCCTGCAACTTTTGCAAGGTGATTTGCCGTCGCCCATCAACCCGCCGTCGGGCTGTGTGTTTCGCACGCGTTGCCCCAAGGCCATCGCAGCCTGTGCCCAGGCAATACCGCCACTGCGCCAGGTGGCGCCACAGGCACTGAGCGCCTGTATTTTGGACTGACACGGTCCAAAAGTAGGCTGCCCGAGCACCAATGGCGGGCGATTTTCTGCGCACTTTAGATGTGGTGCGGTTCGCGCCCCCCTTTACGCACTGCTTTGGCCCCCTTTGTGGTGGTTGCGCGGACCGATTTTGTACAAGTTTTCTAATTGGTTAGCCGCACCCAATCTGGGCCTTTTACCCAGGTTGTAATCAGGGTGAAACAGTATTTGTGTATATCCGTTGTACCGATGTAACAGTAAGGTTACTTTTACCGAAGACCCTTATTTACAAAACCCTTACGGGCTTTCTAACATGCAGCACGGAAGTTATTTTGTTTGCGGGATCGATTCTTGGTGGGTCGTTTCCGTCGGTACAAGTAGCTGATGAAACTGTAAGTGGGTCCGCACCATTTCGGGGAGGTGGCTCTACCGAGTTGCCAATACCGGGGTATGTGGGCCGTCAAACCATTGACAGGGAGGAATGAGACTCCCGAAACTTTTTGGAGATGCCTTTATGGGTCGAAATACAACATTCAAGCGGACCGTGTTCGCGCATGCAGTATTGCTGGCAATCGCAGCAACTGTGTCCACCGGAGCCATGGCGCAGTCCAATGCAACCGGTAATATTTTTGGCCAAGCCAAAGCAGGCGAAACAGTCTTGATCGAAAGCGATAGTGGTCTCAAGCGCACGATCGCTCCTGATTCAAATGGTCGTTTCCAAGCCCTGTCGCTGCCAACCGGCAACTACAAGGTAACCTTGAAAAAAGGTGGAGCTGTCGTTAGCTCCAAGAACGTCGAAGTTTTGATCGGCCAAGGTAGCGAAGTTTCCTTCGCCACGCTGGATGCCGTAGTTGTTACTGGTCAAGCCAAAAAGCTCGACGTGACAACGGCAAACGCCGGCAACGTCTTCACTGCAAAAGAACTGGCTGCGCTTCCCATTGCTCCCGCAGTGGCCAACATCGTTCAAATGGCGCCCGCTACGACACGGGGTGACTACCGTTACGGCAACAATGCTGCCAGCTTCGGTGGTGCAGGTCCTTCGGAAAATGCCGCGTTTATTAACGGCTACCCCGTCACCAACGGTCTGTACCAGGTGGGTTACTCATCCCTGCCATTCGGCGCGATTTCCCAAGCGCAGATCATTACCGGCGGCTACGGCGCTGAGTTCGGCCGTTCTACCGGTGGCGTGATCAACATCACCACCAAGAGCGGCTCCAACCAGTGGGAAGCTGGCGTTGGTGCTACCTGGGCTCCTAATTCATTGCGCGCCAAGGCCAAGAACATTGAGTACCCTGTGACTGGCTCGGCCAACACGGTCGGTACCGATGGCCTGATTCAGAACTACAAAGAAGGTGATATCCGTAACGAATTTGGCATCAACGGCTTCGTCGGCGGCCCGCTGATTGAAGACAAGCTGTTCATGTACTTCTCGGCGGAAAAGACCAACGTGGAGCGTCAAACCGCCCGTTTGGCGCGTACTTCTACATCTAACGCTACAACGGGATGGCTGGAACAATATGCGTCGGTTCCCCGTTCGCTGTTGAAGTTGGACTGGAACATCACGCCAGACCACCACCTGGAATACACCCGCATCGACGACAAGTCGGAAGTGGAAGACCGTTACTATGGCTTCAACTACACCACCCTGAGCCGCACAAGTGATGTGCAAAAGGGCGGTGCCAAGTTCACCAACTACGCCAGCGGTATTCTCGGGCTGGGCGCGACCGGCGCTGCTTTGCAGGCTGCCCAAGGCGCGTCCATCGACATCCTGAAGTACACCGGTTATTTCACCGACCGCTTCACAGGTCAGGTCGTTATCGGCCAAAGCTACACACCGTACAAGCAAGATCCGTTTGGATACCAGCCGACGGTTGCGCCAATCACGGCTCCTTTGGATTCTCGCGCCGATGGTTCTAACTACACTCCATCCAACCCACAAGGTTTCTCTGCTGCTGTTCTTCGTCCTGACGCAAAAAGCACCAACAAGGCACTGCGTGTTGACTTGGAATTCAAGGCGACCGAGCAGCACACGCTGCGCGCTGGTGTTGACTCCGTCAAAATCGTTGGTGTGAATGGCACAGGCAGCGCAGGCGGCAACACGTGGAACTATTCGCGCGTTGCAGATCTTGGCGTGTCCGTACCTAACGGCTACACCATGTCACCACAACAGGGCGGTGGCTTGGGCGCCACATGTACCGTGGCTGGCCAAGCAGGCGTCGGTGGTTGCATAGTGTTCAAAAACGTTCAGTCCGTTGGCGCGATCCCTACAGTGGACCAGTCCGCGATGTACGTCGAAGACCGCTACCAAATGACCAAGGATGTGTTGTTGACATTCGGTATTCGTAATGAAGCCTATGCCAACAAGAATACCGCTGGCGAAACTTTCGTAGAGCAGAAGCAGCAAATCGCTCCCCGCTTTGCCGCTACTTGGGACGTGATGGGTGACGCATCCTTCAAGGTGTTTGGTACCGCAGGCCGCTACAACCTGCCTCTGCCTGCCAACTTGGCGGTGCGTTTTGCCGGTCCGTCGGTCAACACCGACACGGCTTACACCTATACCGGTGTTGATCCAGTAACAGGCGCTCCTTTGGGTCTGCGTCAAATCAGCCCAGCACTGTCTGCCAACAATGAGTTGGGTCAAGAAAAAGATGTTCGTGATCTGGCTTCAGTCGATATCAAGTCCCACTCGCAAGATGAGTTCAGCTTGGGCTTCGAGAAGGCATTGGGCAGCGACTACAACATGGGCGCACGCCTGACGTACCGCAAGCTCAAGAGCACGATTGACGACTACTCGGACAGCCGTGCCATCGTCAAGAAGCTCAAGCAAATGGGCGTTGCCGATACCAGCTACTTCGAAGGCATCTGGGCCGGAGCTTTGTTCAACCCAGGTACGGACAACACCTTCAATGTGGCTGTTAGCCCCACCGAGCGCCGTAACGTGACTCTGAGCGCTGCTGAAATCGGCTTCCCCGATGATCTGCAACGTGATTACACCGCCATCGACCTGAGCTTCGAGCACCCGTTGAAAAATGGTTGGTTCGGCAAGGTTTTGTACACCTGGTCGCGCGACTACGGTAACCACGAAGGCCAGACCAAGTCGGACAACGGCCAGGCAGACGTGGGCTTCACATCGACATGGGACTTCCCAGAGAACAATCTGAACAGCGTGGGCCGTTTGCCTAACGACCGTACGCACCAGATCAAGGCCTATGGTTTGTACGAAGTCAGCTCGGAATGGGCAGTCGGCGGTAACTTCCTGGCTGCGTCGGGTCGTCCTATCAGCAAGACTTGCAGCGTGCCAAACGGTTTGGATAAAGACGGCGTTGGCCTGATCCAGTACGGTTCGACCTTCTACCTGTGCCCAGGCCTGGGTGGTCGTGCGGCGGCTGGTGACTTGCCATGGGATATCCGCTTTGACGTGAACCTGCAATACAAGCCTGATTTCATGAAGGGTCTGGTCTTCAAGGTTGACGTGTTGAACGTGTTCAACGCCCAAACTGCGCAGGCTGTGGATGAAGGTCAAAACAACCGTTTGCTGTACACCACCAGCCCAACGGCCAACATGATCTTGTCGAACACTGACCCACGTTCCGTGCGTCTGGGCGTGCAGTACAGCAAGAAGTTCTGATGTGATGCTCTGCAGGTCGGCAAAAGACCCAGTCTTTTCGCCGGCCTGATCCTAGAAACATCTAGCCAAAAAAGGGCCACTCCTACCGGGGTGGCCCTTTTTTTACGCCCACGGATTTTGTAGACAAAAAAAAGCCACCCGAGGGTGGCTTTGTAAAAGTCCCCAGAGGGGGACGTCGTTGGATTCCTTAAGAGCCGCCTGGATTGTTGGGCCAAGACTTGACTCTGTTTGCATGAACTGTGACAGCAGTGGGGTCAACTGTAAGGCGGTCCAAGCATTGGCGGTATCCCCTGTTTATGGGGTTTTTCACCGAAACAAAAGAAAATGCATCCCCAAAACGACGGGCCGGGCCGTCTATCGGGCAATCTTCAGGTATTGGCAACATCCATGGGGAGCTTGATTTCAAAGCAGGCGCCCTTGTTAGGGCGGTTACTGCAGGTCACGGTGCCACCATGGCGCAGGGTAATGGACCGAACCAACGCCAGCCCCAGGCCCACACCGCCATCGCGTTCAGAGGCGCCTGGCAAGCGGTAGAAGGGCTCAAAAATGCGTGCCTGAAAGGCTTCTGGCACGCCGGGTCCGTTGTCGCACACGCGTATGCACGCCAGTGCCCCGTCACGGCTTAGCGTCAGGCTGGCTTGGCCATCAGCGTGGCGCCTGGCGTTGTCCAGCAAATTGCGTACGGCGCGGCGCAGCAGCTTGCTGACACCTGGCACCAGCAGCTCGCCACCTATCACTTCTACCTCCAGTGTGGCATCGGTGCGTGCGCATTCTTCGGCAGCCAGGCCCAACAAGTCCACGGGCTCTATGCTGCCCAGGTTCGCCTCCTGCGCGTCGAGGCGACTGGCCAGCAGAATCTCGTCAATCAACTGGTCCAGCTCCCCAATATTGCGGGCGATCTCTTCCCTGGCCCGCCCGCCCGCTGCATCGCCCGGCTTGACCATGAATTCCAGCCCCATGCGGATTCTGGTCAGCGGCGAGCGCAATTCATGTGATGCGTTGGCCAACAGCGACTTTTGCGATGCCAACAGCGCATCGCGGGATTTCACCAGCGTTTCGACCTGTTGGGCCGCGTGGTTGAAGCGAGCCGCCAAAAAGCCCACTTCATCGTCGCCAGACACTGGCACGCGCACGCTCAGGTCGCCATCGCCCCACTTCTGCACGCTGTGCTGTAACGCTTCAAGTTTGCGCGTCAGCCGCCGCACGATAGGGTAGGTTGCCAGCGCCACCGCCACACCCACCAAGCCCAGTGTCCAGAAAAAACCAAACGGCGCACGCCAATTGGACTGCGGTGGCCTGGGCAGGTGAATGTGTATGACCTGGCCGTCCTGCATGCGCACGTCAAACTCGGGCCCGGCACCGTATCGCCCTTTAGGCCCACGGGGCGGTTCGTATCCAGCGCCTGCGTCGGTCGCATGGTCTGCATCGGCCTCTGGGTCGGCCGGGGTTGGTCGCACGCCAGATGCCTTGGACGGCATGACCCAGCTAGGCGATGTTGACGAGCGGCCCAAGCGTGCACGACCATGGCCGATGACCTCTCCGGCCTGGTTGCGGGCCACCACCTCACGCAACGGCGCGTCGGAGGCCATGCGCCAAGCCCAACCGACCAGAAAAGTCAATACACCAACGGCCAGCACCACCGCCAGCCAAATGCGTATGTAGAGACGGTTCATCGCAGTCCAGTACCTGCCGAGCAAAGCCGCACGGGTTCAGTCCTGTTGACGGGCAAATACGTAGCCCACGCCGCGCACGGTCAAGATCCGTTTGGGCGCCTTGGGGTCGGTTTCAATGGCCGCGCGGATGCGGCCCATGTGCACGTCGATAGAGCGGTCAAAGGCATCCAGTTCGCGGCCGCGCACGGCTTCCATGATCTGGTCGCGCGTCAACACCCGGCCCGCGCGTTCGGCTAATGCCACCAGCAGATCAAATTGGTACGAGGTGAGGTCGCAAACAGCGCCGCCTACCGACACCGTGCGCGCGTCGCGGTCAATCTCGAGGCCCCCGAAGCGCAATGTCAGTTGGTCGGAGGAAGGGCTCTCTCCCCTGCGGCGCAA
>JBBQBG010000078.1:0-14789 GCA_038317285.1 Burkholderiales bacterium
TCATTCAATGCCGATAAGTTCGTGGCCAACGCGCGTGACCCGCAGGTCAAGCTGATCGAACTCAAACTCAGCCAAGGCGCCAAACCAGGACAGGGCGGTTTACTGCCCGGCTCCAAGGTGACGCCCGAGATTGCCCAGGCACGGGGTATACAGGAGGGCCGCGATTGCATATCGCCCGCAGCCCACAGCGCCTTCTCGACCCCGATTGAACTGATGCAGTTTATTGCCCGGCTGCGGGAGCTATCAGGCGGAAAGCCCACCGGTTTCAAACTGTGTATTGGCCACCCTTGGGAGTGGTTTGCCATCGTGAAAGCCATGCTAACCACTGGCATCACGCCGGACTTTATTGTGGTTGATGGCGCCGAAGGCGGCACCGGCGCAGCGCCAGTGGAGTTCTGCGACCATGTTGGCTCGCCCCTACAAGAAGGCCTGCTATTGGTACACACCACCTTGCGCGGCGCGGGGCTGCGCGACAAAATAAAAATCGGCTGCGCAGGCAAAGTGATCAGCGCCTTTGACATTGCCCGCATGATGGCGCTGGGCGCCGACTGGTGCAATAGCGCGCGCGGGTTCATGTTTGCGCTGGGTTGTATTCAGGCCCAGCACTGCCACACCGGCCACTGCCCAACCGGGGTCACCACGCAAGACCCGCTGCGCCAGCAATCGCTGGTGGTGCCGGACAAGGCCGAGCGCG
Source organism: Burkholderiales bacterium (assembly GCA_038317285.1). Taxonomy (GTDB): domain Bacteria; phylum Pseudomonadota; class Gammaproteobacteria; order Burkholderiales; family Burkholderiaceae_C; genus Allorhodoferax. The sequence continues at coordinate 695 of JBBQBG010000078.1, forward strand.
TCTACAACTTCCACCAGCAAACCCTGCACGCGCTGCAAGAGCTGGTGCAAGCCGCCGGTGTGCTCCACCCGAGCGAGATTACGGCACACCACATCGTGCGCCGCTCGGGCGATCACAAGGTTCAGTCACTGGCCCAGTTGATTCTGACGCAGTTGCCCGACCGGGCGCTGTTGGAAAGCGATCTGCAGGCCCTGCCCGTGATCTACCGGCAGACGTGGCCGCTGGCGGTTGCGGAAACTTTCTTGCTACAGAGCGAGCCGCTCAAGGCGTTGCCGGTTTAACAGCGCCATGACACGCGGCAATGGCACGCCGGTTCAATGCGCTCCAGAAGGCTCCTGAGCGGAAACCGCTACACATTCCATAGCGGGTTGTGCTTGTGCGCCGAGGGCTAGCAGCCTTTTTTGCATACAGAGCACGGCGTTGTCCTTGCTCAGCACCAGCGCCTTATGGGCCACCGCCAGATCAATGAATTTCTGGTCGTCGGGGTCTTTGCAGACGATTGGGGCTTTGGCGGCCACCTCTACGGGTTGGGTCAGCGCGTCGAACTGCGCGAGCACATCGGCCGCCTGCAATTGGTAGTAGGCCAGCCGTTTGACGATCTTGGGATAGGCCAGTACGCGCTCCAACTCTTCGCGCATGGGGGCGGTGGCTACCCATTGCAAAGCGCCGGACTGCAAGGCCTCCAGAAGGGGCTTTGCGGCGGGGTCGTTGAAGACGAAGGTGTCCAGGACGATATTGGTGTCCAGGATGACTTTCTTTGGCTTATTCACCAGAAGGCTTTTTCTCCCGAGCGGTGCCCTTGACCATGTCGAACTTGAACATGCGGCATTCGATGGGGCCATTCCACAGGGGTACGCGGCGGGACTCTTTCAGTCGCATCTTGCCGGGGAGCTTGAGGTCGGGCGTTAGTATCCAGCCGGTCCAGCCGCTGAAATTCTTCTTCCAGTGGGTGGCGAGCTGGCTGAAGAATTCGCCACCGTCTTCGGTCACCGCCTGTTCGCGGGCACCGCTTTGGGCTTCGTAATCTGGCAAGGGCGCATCATTGCGGTCACCCCGATTGGGCGCGCCCGAGCGCCTGGCACCTGCGCCGCTGACACCGGCCACAGCAATGCGTTCGCCGTAGGGTGGATTGAGCAGCAGCACGCCCGGCGTTTCGGTGGGCGGCATGCGCTGCAAGGCGTCGCCACCGCGGAACTCGATGACGTCGGCCACGCCCGCGCGCTCGGCATTGCGCTGGGCAAAATCGACCATGCGGTGCGCCACATCGCTGCCGTAAATCAGCGCGGGTTGGCCGGGCTCAGGCTTGACCACGGCGGCGGCCGCTTCTTGTTTAATGCCATCCCAGACGTGTTGCTGGAACGGGATGTATTTTTCAAACGCAAAGCGGCGCAGGCTGCCCGGCGCGATGTTGCAGGCGATCTGCGCGGCCTCGATGGCGATCGTGCCGCTGCCGCAGCAGGGGTCATACAACGGCAACAGGTCATCGTCACCGTCGGCCCAGCCACTGGCGGCAATCATGGCGGCGGCGAGGGTTTCTTTCAACGGCGCCTCGCCCTTGTCTTCGCGCCAGCCGCGCTTGAACAAAGGTTCGCCCGAGGTGTCGATGTACAGCGAGCAGGTATCGGTGGTCAGGTGGGCATAAATGCGCACGTCGGGCCACTGGGTGTTGACGTCGGGGCGCACGCCATGGGCCTTGTCGCGGAAGCGGTCGCAGACGGCGTCCTTGATTTTGAGACCCGCAAAGTTCAGGGATGTGAGCGGGCTATGTTGCGCGGTTACTTCGACCTTGATCGACTGCTTGGGCGTGAACCAGACCTCCCACGCCACCTCGGCAGCGGCGCGGTACAGGTCTTGTTCGCTACGGTAGTCTGTGTAAGACAGTTGCACCAGCACCCGCTGCGCCAATCGGCTGTGCAGGTTGAGCCGCATGGCGTCGCGCCACGAAGCCCGCACCATGACGCCACCGCGGCGCGTCAACAGGTCTTCACCCATCAAGCCGGTGAGGTCGTGCACCTCGTGGGCCAGCAGGTCTTCTACGCCGGCGGCGCAGGGTAGGAAAATTTGGAGTGAATTCATGGATACCCTTTAATCAGTTGGCGACAGAGCTCCGCTTCGCTACGGTCTGTCCCGCAAGGTCTCACAAAGCCTTCCTCAACGACGCGGGGGCAATCTTCAAGCCCTCGCGGTATTTCGCCACGGTGCGGCGGGCGCATTCGATGCCCTGCTCTTTGAGCATTTCGGAAATCTGGTTGTCGGAGAGCGGCTTTTTGTCGCTCTCGGCGCTGATGAATTGCTTGATCAGCGCCCGCACGGCGGTGCTGGATGCATTGCCGCCGGACTCGGTGCCCAGGCCCGAACCGAAGAAATACTTCAACTCAAAGGTGCCAAATGGTGTGGCCATGTATTTGGCTGTGGTGACGCGGCTGATGGTGGATTCGTGCAAGCCCAACTCATCGGCAATCTCGCGCAGGACCAGCGGGCGCATGGCCAGTTCACCATGCGTGAAGAAGCTCTTTTGCCGGTCGACGATGGCCGTACTGACGCGCAAGATGGTGTCAAAGCGCTGCTGGATGTTTTTGATAAACCAACGCGCTTCTTGCAGGCGCTGCTGGAGACCGGCGTAGCTGGCGGCATCTTTGCCACCGCGGTGGTTGCGCAGCACGTTGGCGTAAATGTCGTGCACGCGCAGCTTGGGCATGACCTCGGGGTTGAGCATGACGCGGAACTGGGGGTTGATGCCGGGGCGGGCCTTGCCCACGGCCACCACCAGCACGTCGGGCACGACGATATTGCGCTCCACATCGACAAAGCGACGGCCTGGCTTGGGTTCCAGACGTGCAATCAGCGCGATCGCCTCGCGCGTTTGCGCGTCGGTGCCGCCGCAGCGCTGCACCAGATTTTTGACATCGCGGCGAGCCAACAAATCCATGGGCTGGGCACAAATGCGCAGCGCCACCGCCAACAGCGCGGCGTAGTCGCCTTCAGGCGGATCCAGCGTGTCGTTCAAGCGTGCGAGCAGTTGCAGGCGCAGACATTCACCCAAGTCGCGAGCACCCACACCCACTGGCTCCAGGTTGTGCAGCAACCCCAGTGCGACTGTGAAGTGGTGCACCAGGTCTTCGACCTGCTCTTCATCGTCCCCTGCCAGGCTGCGGGCCAGATCGGGCAACGGATCTTCCAGGTAGCCGTCGTCGTTCAACGACTCGATCAAGAAGCGTAAGGCGTTGGCGTCAAGCGCGTCCAAGCGCAGACTTAGGGCCTGACGGTGCAGGTGAGATTGCAATGACTCCTGGGTGCGCGCAAGCTCGGTGGCGTCGGTGTCTTCGCCGTCGCCCAGGTTGTTGGCCTTGGCCTTGGCATCGGTGCCCCATTCGCCGTCGTCGGGCACCATCTCGGTGGTGCCGTCGCCATCCCAATTGGGTTCGTCGTCGCCGCCCAGCGGCGTAGCCTCTTCGTCTTTTGTAGCGCTAGCCCCCGTGGAATCGGCGTAATCAGCTACCGAATTAGGAGCAACGTCCGCCTCGCGCTCCCCCGCGCTGACCGGCGTGTCGGCCTGTGCCAGGCCAAACTCTTCGCGCACGGCCTCGTCTTGCGTCACTTCCAGGAACGGGTTTTCGTCCAGCATCTGCTCCACCTCTTGGCTCAGCTCAAGCGTGGAGAGTTGTAGCAAACGGATCGACTGCTGCAACTGGGGCGTGAGCGCCAGATGCTGCGAGACGCGAAGGGACAGCCCTTGTTTCATGACAACGCAGGGGCGTAGTCGGAGGGATCGGCAATTTGCCGCCGGGCCGCCCCAAGGCAAATTAGCCCCCTCGGGGGGCAGCGACCCGCAAAGCGGTGGAGCGTGGGGGCAACAATTTGCCGCCGGGCCGCCCCAAGGCAAATTAGCCCCCTCGGGGGGCAGCGACCCGCAAAGCGGTGGAGCGTGGGGGCCATATCCATCTACATCTTGAAGTGTTCGCCGAGGTATACGCGGCGCACATCGGCGTTGTCCACGATCTCGGAGGGTGTGCCTTGGGCCAACACGCGGCCGTCGCTGATGATGTAGGCGTGGTCACAAATGCCCAGGGTTTCGCGCACGTTGTGGTCAGTGATCAGCACGCCGATACCACGGGCCTTCAAAAAATTGATGATGCGCTGGATCTCGATGACCGCAATCGGGTCGATACCGGCAAAGGGCTCGTCCAACAAAATGAAGCGCGGGCGTGTGGCCAGTGCGCGGGCGATCTCGACACGGCGGCGCTCGCCACCCGAAAGTGCCAGCGCTGGGGAATCGCGCAGATGCTCCACCCGCAGGTCTTGCAGCAACGCGGTCAGGCGCTTCTCGATCTCGGGCCGGCTTAGGGGTTTGCCAGCCTCGTCATGTTGCAGCTCCAGCACGGCGCGCACGTTTTCCTGAACATTGAGCTTGCGAAAAATCGACGCCTCTTGCGGCAAATAACCGAGCCCCAGCCGCGCACGCCGGTGGATGGGCATGTGCTCGATGGAATGGCCGTCTATCGTGATGTCACCCGCGCTGGCGTGCAACAGACCGACGATGATGTAAAACGACGTGGTCTTGCCCGCGCCATTGGGGCCCAGCAACCCGACGACCTCGCCCGTGCGCACGGTCAGCGACACATCTTTGACCACCTGGCGCTTGCCATACGACTTCTGGATATGGCTGACTTCCAGACGCCCAATGGCTGAATCCGGCCCGCTGCTATGGGAGCTGCCGTCTGCTGCCGCTTCGTTCACTGGGGGGTACTCCCCAGCGTGGTCGTGGCGCGCAGGCTGGGGCTGGGCTGGGGCTGTGGTTTGGATAAAGTCTGGGGTGTAGAAGCGGCGGTTTCTGGCTTGGGTGTCAGCATGGCGCGCACGCGGCCGCTACCAGGAGCCGACGCGCTGCCGACCTTGGCGTTACTGCCGTCCACGCTGAATTTGTCGGTCAAGTTCTCATAGACAATGACCGCGCCGGTGATTTCATCGGCTAGCACCGCCCCACGCATGCGTCGCAGCAGCGCTTTGCCGGTAAATTTGACGACATCGGCGCGGCCGTCGTAGTCAATGCGCTCGCTCTGAACCTCAATGTATTCGTCTAGCGCCTCGCGCTTTTGCCGAAAGAAAGCCGGCTTGTCGGGCGTGCCGGTGATGATGCCGAACTGGTTGCCATCGGGGTCTTCGCGTACATCGATGTGCGCGGCCCGGACGACGATGCTGCCCTTGGTCATGACCACGTTGCCATGGGCGATCGTCAATTGCTTGACGTCGTCGACGCGCATGGTGTCGGCTTCCAGATTCATGGGTTTATTGCGGTCGGCTTTCTCCGCCCAGACAGGCAGGGCGAATGCCGCGCAAACGGCCAACAGGAGTACGAATGAAGATGGTTTTTTCATAAAGGCACGGAACTTGCTCATGTGGAGCCTCATCGATTGTACTGAGCATGTTGCGTCGGCAAACCAATGGCCCAAGGCTTTTTTGTTTGCTAGTATTTTGATAGCTGCTCACGCCTCCTGCACGAGGGCTAATGGCACTTTTTGCTATGCGAGTAGGTGCAAGGCAACCGTTCCTGGCGATCTACACAGCCGGCTTGGCGGTGTGGGCCGCCACCATGGCCAGCAATCCCTGCCGCCTAGAATGGCTTCGGGCATCTAAGGAGTACACCGATGTTTGAATCTGCAGAACTAGGCCACACCATCACCAAGGCAGCGTACAAGGCCGCCGTACCCGCCCTGCGCGCCGCGCTGCTGAGCGCGCAGGTGGACTTGCACGAAGGCAAGAAGATACCTGTGGTGGTACTGATCAGCGGGCAAGACGGCGCTGGCAAGGGCGAAACCATCAACGTGTTGTACGAGTGGATGGACGCGCGCTTTTTGTCCACGCTGGCGTTTTCCGCCCCGACCGACGAGGAGCGTGAGCGCCCGCCGATGTGGCGCTACTGGCGCAGCCTGCCGCCCAAGGGACGTATCGGCATCTTCGCGGGGTCGTGGTATTCGGAGCCTATCCGCCAGCGCATTGAGGGCGAACTGTCACTCAAAGAACTGGACGCCCAAGCCGACCAGATCAACCGCCTGGAAGCCATGCTGGTGGACGAAGGCGCCCTGGTGCTGAAGTTTTGGTTCCACCTGACCAAAGCGGGGCAAATCAAACGCCTCAAAGCCCTCGAGAAAGACCCCCACACGGCCTGGCGCGTGACCCAATGGAACTGGGACCGGCTCAAAACGTACGACAAACTGCAAGACGTGGCCGGCCACCTGCTGCGCCTGACCAACACGCCGTGGGCGCCGTGGGTGGTGGTGGAGGGCTCGGATGACCGCTACCGTTCGCTGACCGTGGGCCAGATCCTGCTGCAGGCCATGCAGAAGAAGCTGGCCAGGACCGATGAGCAGGACGCTTTGGTGGCACCGATGGTGCGTGTCGATACCGATGGCCGCACCGTGTTGTCGACGATGGATCTCGGTCTAAGTCTGGCCGACGAAGCCTATGAAGATGCGCTGTCCCACTGGCAGGCCCGCTTGGCGGAGCTGCTGCGCGACCCGCGCTTCAATGGCCGCTCGCTGGTGTGTGCTTTTGAGGGCGCCGACGCGGCCGGCAAGGGTGGTGCCATACGGCGCATCACTGCCGCACTGGACGCACGCCAATACCAGGTAATTCCTGTGGCAGCCCCCACCGAAGAAGAACGTGCGCAGCCCTACCTGTGGCGCTTTTGGCGCCATCTGCCACGCAAGCGCCGTGTTGCGATATTTGACCGAACCTGGTACGGCCGCGTGCTGGTCGAGCGGGTCGAAGGTTTTTGTAGCGAGGCCGATTGGCTGCGCGCCTACACCGAGATCAACGATTTCGAACACGAGCTGGCCGCGTCGGGCGCCATGGTCGTCAAGTTCTGGCTGCAGATCAGCCAGCAGGAGCAATTGAAACGCTTCAAGGCGCGAGAACAGATAGCCTTCAAGCGCTTCAAGATAACCGATGAAGACTGGCGCAACCGCAAGAAGTGGGACGCCTACCAACAAGCTGTCTGCGACATGGTGGAGCGCACCAGCACCGGCAACGCACCGTGGACGCTGGTGGAGGCCAATGACAAGAACTACGCCCGCATCAAGATCCTGCAAACGCTGTGCGAGCGGGTCGAGGCAGAGCTGGATGGAAGTGCTGCGGCGGGCTCTCCGGCACGGCCCAAGAAGGCCAAAAAGATCGAGAAAGCGGCCCGCGCTGCGCAGAAAGCTGCAACGGAGCAATCCGGGCGGAAGGACAAGCGCAAGAACGAAGGCAGGGGCAAATCGAAAGACTGAGGTGCCGCGCTTTGCCCCTAGTTGGCAGTTCTAGGGCAACCTCACCGTGACTTCCAAGCCCGGCTGCGCATTGCGCACGATCAGGCTCCCGCCATGGGCCTGTGCCACCAGCTTGCACAGGTAAAGGCCCAGCCCGACGCCCCCAGCCGTGCGGCCACGCGCAGAGTCGGGTCGGTAAAAGGGTTCGGCCAGGTGCGGCAAGGCTTCATCGTCAACGCCAGTGCCGTAGTCGCGCACGGTTATGCAAATGCGCAGCGGGTCTGAATCGGGATCAAGCTGCAGGCGAATCTCAGGCGGCTGCTGGGCATCGACGCTATGTCGCAGGGCGTTGTCCAGAAGGTTGCGCAACAGCAATCGCATGCGCGTGCGGTCCAATGGTTGCGCAGGCAGGACGGGCACCAGTTCCAACTGCACCGGTTTAGCCGCGCCGAACGCGGGGGTTGCGCCCTGCACGACCTCTTGAACCAACTGCGCCAGGTCCACCGGCTCCAGTTGCAGCGCGGCATGGCCCTGGCCCAGGCGTTCGCTCTCCAGCAGATCGGTCACCAGGTCGCGCATTTCGCCCAGGTCGCGCAACAGGGCTTCGCGGCGCTGTGCCACTTCACCATCCTCCGGGAGCAACTCGGTGTTCAATCGCGCGCGCGTCAGGGGGCTGCGTAGCTCGTGGCTGATGGCCAGCAGCAGGCCGCGTTTGGCCTCCAGCATTTGGTGGATGCTGCGCGCCATGGTGTTGACATCGGTAGCCAGTTGGCCCAGTTCGTCGCGTCGGCGGATGGGGATAGGCTGGTCGAATGCGCCACTGCCAAAGCGCTGGGCACCGTCGCGTATGTCGTCAAGCGGTCGCAACAGGCGCCGTATGTAGCCATAGGCCAGTGCGGTAAGCGCCAAGATACCCGCCAAGGTGTACCAACCGATGCGGTGCGGCTGGTTTTCCCAGGCGGCGACGCTCACACCGAGGTCAATGCGGTGGCCGTCCGCAGTGGTGCGCGAGAGCAGGCGGGGCGGACCATCCTGCCATTCATCACTGGCGTCACGGCGGTGGTTGTGGGGAAATGCATCGGACCGAGGGTTGCTGCGCCAATTCACCACCGGGCCGGAGATTTGCACGCTCAGCGGCAGGCGTTGGGCCAATGCCTCAGCACGTTCAATACTGGGTGGGCTGCCAATTTCGGCCGCAAGCCGGTCCACGTAATCGCTAACCAGGGGGCGGGCCGCGACCCGCCAGCCCACGCTGAGCGCCTTTTGCATGCCAAAGGTAAAGGTAGCCGCCAGGGCCATGGCCAGCAGCAAAAACAAGGCCACCAGGCGCACGCGCAGCGAATGCCCTAGCGCGTGCCGCGCCCGGCGGTGCCAGTGGCCGCGCAGTTTATGCATGGGGTGGAACCAGATGCTGTGCCGGGCTGCGGGTTGGGTGTTGGGCACGCAGTGCCAGCGCATAGCCCGCGTTGCGCAACGTCTTGATGGCGTCCAGTGGCTCCAGCTTCTTGCGCAGACGGCTCACCACAATGTCTACCGCGCGGGTATAGAGGTCGGCGTCATGGCCGCGCAGTTGGTTCAGGATGTCGTCGCGGTGAAAAACCTTGCCTGGTTCGCGTGCCAGCAGGTGCAGCAAATCAAATTCGGTGCTGGTCAGTTCAATAGATTGGCCCAGACACTGCACGCTGCGGGTGGTGGCATCCACGGTCAATCCCTCAAAATACAGGCGGCCATCGGCAGACGGCCCTGGCACGGGGGCCATCGTGGACGGCGCGCTGTGGATACCGGGTTGGCGTCGGCGCAGCACGGTTTGCACGCGCGCCACCAGCTCGCGCGGCTCAAAGGGCTTGGGCAAATAGTCGTCTGCGCCCAATTCCAGACCCACCACACGGTCCATCACATCGCCGCGCGCGGTCAGCATGATGACGGGGATGTCGCTCTCTTTGCGAATGGTGCGGCACAGCTCGAACCCATCCATCTCGGGCAGCATTACATCCAGAATGGCGGCGTCAAATCCCCCTTGACGCAACAGCGCCAGGCCCGCACTGGGGCGTGTCGCGTGGCTGAGCTGCATCTCGAAGCGGGCAACATAAGCGGCTAGCGGCTCGCCCAGTTGCTCGTCATCGTCAATCAGAAGTATGCGCATCGTCATGCACTGATTGTCCCACCCGCGCGGTGGCGCAAGATCTGGCGCAGACGTTGCTGGCGTCGGGCAGGCATCCGGTCAAACGTATCGGCCGCCAGCACCAGGGCTTGGTCCAGTACGCGGCGGTTCTGCGCGGCCGATTGGGCCAGATGCAGGGCGTGCTCCCGGTCAAACCGCGGCCCCCATACCAAGGCCAACAGCTCGGCAGCGGGCTCAGTGGTAGATTCCAGCAGCGTCGGGCCAAGGGCCCGAACGCTGGCGAAGAGCTCTCGTATCGGTTGCATGGCAACACTACCGATGGGCTTGCGCTCAGCCCCGGTGCCACCAGCCGTGGCGGCCTTGCATGGCTTCACGCACCTTGGTTTGCTGGGCAGGCGTAAGGCTGTCGTAGAAGTCGGCCATCGCGGTGATCAGCTCAGGGCTCTTGCTGGTGACAGCGGCGGTCTTCTCGGCCAACAGCGATTGCGCCCGGCTGCGGTCAAATTTTTCACCTGCCACCAGCGCCTGCATTTCGGCACGCGGGTCGGCGGTCTTGCCAACCAGCGCCGCGCGCTGCTCTTGCAGCTTGTCGGCCAGCACGTTGAGACGTTGTTTTTGGTCAACCGTGAGGTCCAGTTTGCTGGCGACGCGTTCGATGATCTTGCCGCGCATCTGGGCTTGGTCTTCGGCGCTCATATGGCCGCCAAAGGCGTGGCGCTGGTGACCGCAGCCGGTCAAGCCGCCGACCAGAATGCTGGCACCCATCAGGCCGAATAAAGTTCGTTTGATCCAGAGTTTCATGAGAGTGTCCTTTGAAGAATGAAAGTGTTGAACAGGCCTTGATGGTGCCGGGGTGGGCCCGCTGTGTCCTGTCACTGGGGTATCGATTTGTTTCAATATTTTTCAGCGTTGCGTCCGGTTTGCGTCACACTGTCGCCGGTATATGGCCGCATAGCGGTGTAGGATTTCGCTGTAGAAACCCGGGCCGGGGAGACATGAAAGGTGTACACCATGCAAGCCAACGCGCTCACCATCACCAAGTTCTACACCGCCTTTGCGCGCCTAGACAGCGAGGGTATGGCCCAGTGCTATGCGGACGGCGTGGCCTTTGAAGACGCGGTGTTCACACTGCAAGGCAAGGCGGCAACCATGGGCATGTGGCGCATGCTGATAGACAGCACCCGCGCCAAGGGCATGGATGCCTGGCGACTGGAATTCAGCGATGTGGAAGCAGACACCACCACGGGCCAAGCCCACTGGGATGCGCACTACCGCTTCAGCACCACCGGACGCATGGTGCTGAACCGCATTGATGCGCAATTCACGTTCGACCCACAGGGCTTGATCACCAGCCACCGCGACCGGTTCAATTTTTGGTCGTGGGCTCAGCAAGCCCTGGGAGCTCCGGGCCTTCTGCTGGGTTGGTCGCCTTTTTTGCGCAACAAGGTGCGCCAACAGGCCGCTGGCAATCTGCAGAAGTTCATGGCGAGCCGCCAACCATCATGAGCTGGTTTGACGGATTTGCAGTGCGCAACATCGCGGCCCATGGTGTAGGAATCTTTTTCCGCTACTGGGGCAACCCTCACAAGCCGACCCTGGTCTTCACTGCATGGGTTGCAGGAGAGGCACTGCTTGCAGGGGATTTGATCCCTGAGGAGCAACCCGGGCTCACTGCGGAGGCCTTGCGCAACTTCATGCGCTAAGGCCACCGTCACATTCCGTCTCTAGCGTTTGGCGCGAACTTCTGCGATCAAGGATTCGGTCACCTGCAGCGCGCGCTCCATGCTGCCGGCCATCGATCCGTCAGTGTAAAAGCGCCCGGCAATGCCCAGCGCCGGCACACCTTCTACCTTGTAGGCATTCTGCAATTGGGTTGCGCGCGTTGCCTTGGTTTGGACCGTGAAGGAGTTGTATTGCTCCAGGAATTTGGCCTTGTCGACGCCATTGCGACTGACCCATTCGGCGATGGCCTCACCCGTGGCGAGACTGTTCTTTTCAACGTGGATGGCATAAAACACCTTGGCGTGGAGTTTTTCCACCAGGCCCAGCGCTTCCAGCGCCAATGCCAAGCGCTGTTGCGGTACAAAACTGTCTTGGAAGGCCACGTGTGAACGGCGAAATGCCACGTCCTTGGGCAGGGCCTTAACCCAGCTGGCCAGTGTGGGTTCAAACGCATTGCAGTGCGGGCAGCTGTACCAAAAGAATTCCACGACTTCGATTTTGCCGGCCGGAGCTTCTACCGGTGCGCGGGTGTCCAGAATTTGGTAATCCTTGCCAGCAGAAAACTTGGCGGCCTGGGCCTGGGCCTGGGCAAGTGGCGAGAAGAAGGTAGACGAGGCCAATGCAGCACCGGCGGCCGCCTGGGAAAATTCACGACGTTTCATGTTCATTCAGAACCACTCCAAAAATGTGTCATTGTGACTGCGGGATCGAAGATAAGTTCCCGCCCTTGCGCGCAAACTGGTTAACGCTGAACGCGCACCAGTGAAGTTTCCAGACCAGACTTCTCCAGTTTTTCCTTGCTACGTTCAGCGGCTTCCTTGGAATCGAACGGCCCGGTGCGCACCCGGAATACCACACGACCCGACTGCTCGCGCTCGGTGATCTTCGTCTCAATGCCGCTCAAGGACAGTTTGGCGCGCTGCGCCTCGGCATCTTCTGCGGTACGAAAAGCGCCAAGTTGCACGAAGAAGAGAAACGGCTCGTTAGTTGGTGTCGTGCCGGGGCCGGCTGTCTTGGCCTTGGCCAAATCACCCAGTGGGTCTGCGGACACCGCCGGTTTGATTTCACCCTTGGAATCAGGCTTTGTGGCTGCCGCCTTGGGGTCTACTTTGGCTTCGGCCTTGGTTGGAGTTGCGGCAGCGGCCGAGACGCCGGCGGCAGGAGCTGCTGCCTTGACCGGGTTCTTGCCGTAAAGCGGAGTGTTCGGGTCCCAGTCCTTGTTCTTCTTGGCCTCGGCTTCGTCCTGGTCGGCCGAGCGGCTTTGGCCTTTGTTCATGAAAGGCACCGGTACCTTGGTCACGTACACCGCCACGCCCAAGGCAGCGGCCAAGCCGATGACCACACCAATGATCAATCCTAGAATTGTCCCGCCACGCTGTTGCTTCATGCGTTACCTTTTTTTCAAACGAATCCGTTGAGTACAGACGTACTGCACAGTGTCACATTTTTTGCGGGGCGCTCACGCCCAGCACTGCCAAGCCATTGTGCAACACCTGCGCGGTGGCCGCGACCAAGGCCAAACGCGCCAGTTTGACGGCTTCGTCGTCCACCAAAATACGCTCGGCATCGTAGTAGCTGTGGTAGCAGGCAGCCAGTTCACGCAGGTAAAAGGTCACATCGTGCGGCGCTTCGTCATTGGCGGCGTTGGTCAGCATCTCGGGGTACTTGGCCAGCAACAGCATCAGGGCCTGCGCCTGTGCGCTTTGCAGCGCCGACAAGTCTAGGTCTTTCAGGCCGGCCACATCACCACCCCAAGCCGCCAGCACCGAACAGATGCGGGCATGGGCGTATTGCACGTAGTACACCGGGTTGTCGTTGTTCTTGGCCACGGCCAGGTCTACATCGAAGGTGTATTCGGTATCCGGCTTACGGCTCAGCAGGAAGAAGCGCACGGCGTCCTTGCTGGTCCATTCGATCAGGTCGCGCAGCGTCACATAGCTGCCGGCGCGCTTGCTGATCTTCACCTCTTCACCACCCTTGACTACGCGCACCATGGTGTGCAGCACATAGTCAGGGTAGCCCAGCGGAATGCCAACGTTGGCGGCCTGCAAGCCAGCGCGCACACGGGCGATCGTGCCGTGATGGTCCGTGCCCTGAATGTTAACGACCTTGGTGAAGCCACGCTCCCACTTGGCGATGTGGTAGGCCACATCGGGCACAAAGTAGGTGTAGCTGCTGTCCTGCTTGCGCATGACACGGTCTTTGTCGTCACCGTAGTCGGTGGACTTCAACCACAGTGCGCCGTCCTTTTCATAGGTCTTGCCGTTGGCAACCAACTGGCTCACCGTCTTGTCGACCCGACCACTGGTGTACAGGCTGGACTCCAGGTAGTACTCGTCAAACTTCAGATTGAAAGCCTGCAGGTCCTTGTCCTGCTCATGGCGCAAATAGGCCACCGCAAAGTTGCTGATGGACGGCAGGTCATTCACATCGCCACTGGCGGTGAAGCTGCGGTCATCGGCTGCCACGGTCTTCTTGGCCAAAAAGTCGTCGGCAATGTCCTGGATGTAGTCGCCGTTGTAAAAGGCCTTGCTGGCGGGGTTCTCAGGGTCGATGGGCCAGCAGTCGTCGCCCGGCTTGAAGCCCTTGGCGCGTAACTGTGTACTGTTGGCCAAGGTCTGAATCTGCACTCCGGCGTCGTTGTAATAGAACTCGCGGTGGACATTCCAGCCCTGGGTGGCAAACAGGTTGCAAATGGCATCGCCCAGCGCCGCCTGGCGTCCGTGGCCTACGTGCAAGGGGCCGGTCGGGTTGGCCGATACAAACTCGACCAGCACACGCTGGCCGTTGCTGGCCTGGTAGCCAAACTGGGCGCCCTGGCCCAGCACCTCACGCACGACCTCTTGTTTGCTCTCTGGCTTGAGGCGGATATTGATAAAGCCGGGGCCGGCAATTTCTATGGCGTCGACCCAGCGCTGAAATGCGGCATGGCTCAATAGCTCGGTCTTCAAGTTCTCGGCCAGTTGGCGCGGGTTGAGCTTGAGGGGTTTGGCCAGTTGCATGG
>JBBQBG010000079.1:0-14752 GCA_038317285.1 Burkholderiales bacterium
CGATGCCATGTGGTCGATCTCGACCAGTTTTGGTCCGCACACGCCCGAGCAGTGGCTGGAGTTGTCGCGCCACATGGTCAAACCCGTGCCAGGATCCGATACCGCGGTGACGCTGCACTATGACCCTGCCATTGCCGTGCCCTTTGTAGCGGTGACGCAAGAGGCCGCCGTCCAGGGTGAGGCCACGTTGTGGGCTTTGTACGATGGCCTGCAGGCGCAGACCCTGCTGTTACGCGGTGCGCAGTCTGACCTGCTGTCTCCTCAAACGGCCCAATTGATGACCGAGCGAGGCCCCAAGGCCCGGTTGGTGGAGTTTGCCGGGGTGGGTCACGCGCCCACGCTGATCGCGGCGGACCAGGTGGCGACCGTGACCCATTTTTTACTGGATTGAACACGCGCCACTTGCGTCTGCGTATCCCTCAATGAAAAGCCAGTCTTCTGAACACCTGCCGATAGCGCCGGTGATTGCCGCCACGGCCGCCAGCCTGCCCGAGCAGGTCGATGCTCTGGCGCGTGCCCGCGCCTTTGCCGAGCCGCTGCTCAGCAGCGAAACGCTGGACACCGGTGAGAACGCGCTGTTCCACGCCGACGCTGTTGCGCGCATCCTGCAAAGTATTGGTGGCTCGCAAGCCATGCAGGCTGCCTGTTATTTGGTCTACACCTGCGACCACCTGAACAAGCCGCATGAAGTGATTGCCAAGGCCTTTGGCAGCAATTTTGCCGATCTGGCGATGGAAACGACGAAGCTGGTACGCGTGCAGCGCATGGCTCGCTTGGCCCAGGTGTCGGCCAGCCACGCGGCCACGCCCAATCCGATGGCGCAGACGGCCGGTGCGGCCGGGCCGCCCCAAGGCCCCGACAGCCCCCCCGGTGGGCAGCAACCCGCGCAGCGGTGGAGCGTGGGGGCCACAGCTTCGCAGACCGAGAGCGTGCGCAAGATGCTGCTGGCGTTCTCGCGCGACCTGCGGGTGGTCATGCTGCGCCTGGCCTCTCGACTGCAAACCCTGCGCCATTTTGCGGCCACTAAAGCAAAGGTTCCACCGGGGCTAGCCAGCGAGTCACTGCAGGTTTTCGCACCCTTGGCCAACCGCCTGGGCATTTGGGAAATCAAATGGGAGTTGGAAGACCTGTCTTTCCGTTTTCTCGAGCCCGACACCTACCGACAAGTGGCCAAACTGCTGGACGAAAAGCGGGTGGAGCGTGAAGCCCATGTCGAAAAATTGCGCCTGCAACTCGCTGAAGACTTGGGCCAACAGGGTATACGCGCCATTGTGCAGGGCCGTCCCAAACACATTTACAGCATCGTTAAAAAGATGCGCGGCAAGTCGCTGGGGTTCGACCAGGTTTACGACATCCGGGCGCTGCGCATTGTGGTGCCCGATGTGACCGACTGCTACGCCGCCCTGAGCTGGGTCCACAACCATTTCACGCCGGTGGCCAATGAGTTTGATGACTACATCGCCCGCCCCAAAGGCAATGGCTACCAGTCGCTGCACACCGTGGTCCGCGATGCTACAGGACAGCCGATTGAGGTGCAGGTCCGCACACAGGCCATGCATGACCATGCAGAGACGGGCGTTGCCGCCCACTGGGCCTACAAAGAAGCAGGTGCCAAGGGTTATGCGGGTGTCAGTGCCAGCGGCGAATACGACGCCAAGATCGCAGTACTGCGCCAACTGCTGGCGTGGGAACGCGACCTGTCGGGCGCAAAGGAGGGGGAAGAGGGTCAGCAGGGCGCTGTTACCTTTGACGACCGTATTTATGTACTGACACCGGATGCAGCCATCGTCGAGCTGCCACAGGGCGCCACCGCCGTGGATTTTGCCTACAGCGTGCACACTACGCTGGGCCACCGCTGTCGCGGTGCGCGGGTAGATGGCGCCATGGTGCCGTTGAATACACCGCTTAAAAATGGCCAGACGGTGGAGGTCACCGCCGTCAAGGAAGGCGGCCCGTCGCGCGACTGGCTAAACCCCGAATTGGGTTTTTTGGTCAGTCACCGCGCCCGCGCCAAAGTGCGTGCCTGGTTCAATGCGCTGGCCATGGGCGAGACCGTATCCAAAGGTCGCGAGGCGGTTGAGAAACTGCTGCAGCGTGAGGGCAAAACGGCCATCAAGCTGGACGATTTGGCTTCGCAACTGGGCTTCAACTCGGCCGACGACTTGTTTGAGGTGGTGGGCAAAGACGAATTCTCACTGCGCAATATCGAACTGCTACTGCGACCTCCCGAGCCTGTGTCGACGCAAGACGACTACATGCCGCTCAAAAAGCCGAATGCCGGCGGCGGCAAGGGCGGTGTGCTGGTGGTTGGTGTGGATTCGTTGATGACCCAGTTGGCCAGATGCTGTAAACCAGCGCCGCCCGACGCGATCTGCGGTTTTGTCACACGGGGCAGAGGCGTCAGCGTGCACCGTGCCGACTGCTCCAACCTGCGCAACATGGTGACCCGCAGCGCAGGCCGCGTCATCGACGTGGAGTGGGGCGGCAAGACCGGCGGAGGCGGCTCGGTTTACCCGGTCGATGTGGCGGTAGAAGCCAACGACCGCCAGGGCCTGCTGCGCGACATTTCAGAGGTGTTTGCCAAGGAAAAGATGAACGTGATCGGCGTGCAAACCCAGTCGATCCGCGGCATTGCGTGGATGACGTTTACCGTCGAGGTGAGCGACTCCGGAAGGCTAACCAAGGTGCTGGGAATCGTGGTGGACTTGAACGGGGTGCGGACGGCGCGCAGGCGGTGAAAGAATGAAATTGTCAGAGTGCGCGGGCCGAACCGACAACAACTTCCATTTGCTGCGCATCCTTGCCGCGTTTGCCGTGCTGGTCACTCACAGCTTTGCCTTGAGCGCTGGCAGCGCAGACGCAGAGCCGTTCCGTCTGAGCCTGGGAATGACGCTGGGATCTGTGTCTGTAGACGTTTTCTTCATTGTTAGTGGGTTCCTGGTGACCGGTAGTCTGTTGAAGACGCATAGCGCCGTCGCCTTTTTCTGGGCGCGTGTGTTGCGCATTTTTCCTGCGCTGGTGGTGATGCTGGTGCTGCTGGTTTTTGTACTGGGGATATTGTTCACCTCACTCCCCGTGCAGTCCTACCTGACAACTCCCAAGACATACGCCTACTTTTTGAAATGCGCCACGCTGGTCTTTGGTGTGAACTGGACCTTGCCCGGTGTTTTCCATTCCAACCCGATACCTGATGCCGTCAATGGGTCGCTGTGGACCATGCCGCATGAAATTCACATGTACGGCATTTTGCTGGCTGCATGGCTGGTATTGGGCGTGAGGGGGCTGGAGCGCACGAAGTTGTTCAAGCTCGCGATTCTGACCGCCATGTCAGCGGCAGGGGTCATCCTTGTCGCGGGACATTTGATGCTCGACGTGGCAATCGAGGGCTGGTTCATCAAGCTGTTTTTCATGTTCTTTTCGGGCGCGGGCTTTTACGTGCTGCGTGACCGCATCACCTTCTCACGCAGCGTGTTCTGGATCTGCATCGCTGCGTTGGTAGCCTCTGCGCTGCTGGACCGACGGCTGTTCTTTCTCGTTTATGTCGTCACATTGGCCTACGTGTTGTTTTATCTGGTTTACGTTCCGTCCGGGCAGATCAGAAAATACAACAGGCTAGGGGATTACTCGTACGGCATGTACATCTACGCCTTCCCCATCCAGCAAGCGGTTGCGGCACTGTGGCCTGGGGTGTCCGTGCCCATGATGGTGTTGGTTTCAGGCGTTTGCACGCTCCTGATGGCCATGCTGTCCTGGCATTTGCTGGAAAAACGAGCGCTGAAGCTGCGAGGGCATTTCGGCGAACGAACCCGCAGCAATGTTTTGGTGGTGTTCGCCCGGTCAAAATTGAATGGAGCTCGGTAGCAGAAATAGCGGAATTGAGCTGCACCAAACTTGCTCGGTCTGTTAAATTGCACAGATACCGATAAGGAGACAAATGCATGTTCAATCAGCTCACCCTCAAACAGCGTGTGATGATCCAGTTGCTGCTCAACATCACCCTGCAGGTGGTGGTGGTCACGGGCGTGTTGATGGATTGGAGCAAGCTGACGTTGATTTTGAGCAGCTTGGGTATAGGAATTTTCATGCTGTGGCTGTACCTGGATAGCGCCATGGCCAGCAAGCATTTTGTGGAAGAACTGATTTCGGGTGCAGAACGCATGGGTCAGGGCGATTTGACGCGCGATGTATCTTCCACGTTCGGCAACCCAACATTGCGTGAGGGGCTGGGCACCATGCAGGCCTTGCAGATTCGCATCCGCACCATGCTGGGCGCGCTGAACGACGGTGCCTGGCAAGTGAGCAATGCGTCTAGCGAGATCGCAGCCGGCAACCAGGACTTGAGCCAACGCACCGAGCAGGGTAGTTCTGAGCTGCAGGCCGCATCCAGCGCCATGAAGGAGTTGACCGATGCGGCATCCCAAAGCTCGGACGCCATGCAAAAGGCCACCAGCCTGAGCCAAGGTACCAGCGCCCTGGTGCACACCAGTGGCGACGTGGTCAACCAGG
Source organism: Burkholderiales bacterium (assembly GCA_038317285.1). Taxonomy (GTDB): domain Bacteria; phylum Pseudomonadota; class Gammaproteobacteria; order Burkholderiales; family Burkholderiaceae_C; genus Allorhodoferax. Next base: position 4,507 of record JBBQBG010000079.1, read on the forward strand.
CGGTGGCGGCCATGGAGGAGATCAACACCTCGTCGCGCAAGATCGCCGACATCATCTCCGTGATCGACGGCATCGCCTTCCAGACTAACATCCTCGCCCTGAACGCAGCCGTAGAAGCTGCACGTGCCGGTGAGCAGGGTCGGGGCTTTGCGGTGGTTGCCAGTGAGGTGCGCTCGCTCGCCGGGCGGTCGGCTGAGGCCGCCAAGGAAATCAAACGCCTGATCACGACCTCGGTGGAGCAGGTGGAAAAAGGCGCTGGCCTGGTCAACAACGCCGGGCAAAAGATGGGCGAAGTGGTCAAGGCGATCGAAGAGGTGTCGGGCCTGATCGTAGAGGCCAGTGGCAGGTCTCGCCAGCAGTCGCACGGCCTGCATGAGATTGCAACTACGCTAGAGCACCTGGACGTGGCCATGCAGCAAAACGCAGCGTTGGTAGAAGAAGAAACCGCTGCCGCCGAAAGCCTGAAACACCAGGCCGCCAAGTTGCACGGCTTGGTGGGCGAGTTCAAACTGCCAGGCAATGTCGCAGGTATGGGTGCGCCGCAGCATGCCAAGCCTGCGCCAATGGCCAGGCACACGCAAATGAACCACCGGGCGCCACCGCCCAAGTCCAATGCCAGGCCATTGGCTAAGCCCTTAAACAGGCCTGTGCAAAAACTGCCCGCACCCAAGCCCCAGGGGTCACCGTCATCTGCTTCCAAGCCCGCCGCCCGCGGTGCAGACGATGACTGGGAAACCTTTTAGTCTGTCGCTGAGATTTGTGCTGGCACATCGGTTACATATGCCATCACGTCGGGCGTGGCGCTCCACGTGTGGTGGCCTTCATCGTCGTCACTGATGGTGCAGGCTACTTGCAACTGCGCGATGGCACGTTCCGCGCTGGCCAAGTCAGCTGCATGCACAAGCGCCAAAGGTTCTCCCACAGCAAAATGCGTGCCTAAAGACTGCATATGGCTCAGGCCTACGCGGGTGTCGATCACATCGTCCGCTTTAGCTCGCCCACCACCCAATGCGATAACTGCCAAACCGATGCTGCGGGTTTGCATGGCGCTGAGTACGCCGGGGCGTTGTGCCGGCGCAGGCAACACCACCGGTGCAGCGACCAGATGCCGCGTTGGATTTTCCAGCAGGTCAGCCGGGCCGCCCAGCGCCACGACCATACGGGCAAAGTATTCGGCTGCAGCGCCACTATCCAGCGCAGCTTGTAGCCGCATGCGTGCTTCGCCTGTGTTGCAGGCCAGACCACCCAGCACCAGAAGTTCGGCTCCCAGTGCCAGCGTAATGGCGTGCTGGCGTGCCTCGCGCGCGGTGCCGCCCGATTCGCCACAAAGGTAGCGAATAGCCTCGGCAACCTCCAACGCATTGCCGACCGTCTGTCCCAGTACCTGGTTCATGTCGGTAATCAGCGCGGTGGTCTTCAGGCCGGCATGGCCTGCAACCGCGACGATGCTATGCGCCAAATCGTCGGCCGTATCCCGAGAATCGGAAAAAGCACCGTTGCCGCATTTGACATCCATCACCAGGCCGTTCAAGCCTGCCGCCAGCTTCTTGGACAGGATGCTGGCGGTGATCAGCGGAACGCTCTCCACGGTGGCCGTCACATCTCGAATGGCATACAAGCGCCGATCAGCAGGCACCAGGTCGGCAGTCTGTCCGATGATGGCGCATCCGACTGTTCGAACCACGCGGTCAAACAATTGCATGTCGGGCGCTGTGCAGTAGCCGGGTATGGAGTCCAGTTTGTCGCAAGTACCGCCGGTATGCCCCAGGCCGCGCCCGGAAATCATCGGCACAAAGCCGCCGCAGGCCGCGACCATGGGCGCCAGCATCAGGCTGATTTTGTCGCCGACGCCACCGCTGGAGTGTTTGTCCAGCACGGGGCCTGGCATGTCGGACCAGACCACAACGCGGCCCGAGTGCGTCATGGCACGGGTCAACGCCACGCATTCCTGTCGGCCCATTCCGCGCAAGAACACCGCCATGGCCATTGCAGCAACTTGACCGTCGCTCCAACTGCCGTCAACCAGGCCTTGCACAAAATGCTGGATCTGTGCATCGTTGAGGCGTTGGCCGTCGCGTTTGGTGCGGATGATTTCTTGCGCCAGCATGCTGTATGACGTTGGTCTTCAGTAGGTGTTGGAGGTAGGCCCCAAGACCTGGTTCGACAGCACGGCTTCGATGTCATTGAGCAGGCCGCTGGCGCCAAAACGGAGGCGACTTGCGGTCAAGGCATTAGCACCCAACGCGGCGGCCACGATGTCCAAATAGACCTTGGCGTCCGGCACACAGCGGATACCGCCCGATGCCTTGAACCCTGCGGTAGGTGACCCGTAGCTGGCTATTTCGCGCAGCATCACAGTCGCGGCTTCGGGCGTAGCCGAGATAGTGGTCTTGCCGGTGCTGGTCTTGACGAAATCGGCACCCGCGTCCAACGCGAGTCGTGTGGCTTGGGTGATCAACTCTGGCGTGGCCAGCACACCGCTTTCGATGATGACCTTGAGCGTCAGCGGGCGGCTGGCTTGTCGTACCTGTTGCAAGAAATCGGCGCACGCGAGGGCTTGCCCGTTCATCAGCGCGCGGTAGGGCAGCACGACGTCGACCTCGTCACCACCGGCGTCCTTGATCGCCTTCACGTCCGCCAATGCCAGTGCCACATCCAGCGAACCGGCTGGAAAGTTGGCCACCGCCGCCACACGAATGTTGAGCGGCAGCAGGTTGCGCGCCTGTGACACAAAGCGCGGCCAGACGCAGACCGCGACCACATTGCCAAACCGCGTCTCGGCCCGCTGGCACAAGGCGGCAATATCGGCGGGCGTGTCGGCGTCGTTCAGACTGGTCAGGTCCAGGCATTGGAGGGCCAGGCGGGCGGCTTCGGGCAGGGGCAGGGTGTTTGGCATAAAGGTTTTAGAGGAATATGGCGCTAGCCCTCGTGGGATATGCGTAGGCAGCTATCAAAAACATAGTACTCAGGGGCGCAACGAAGGTAGGTCAGCCAGACTGGCGATCAAGTCGGCCAGAAACAGCGCGGCGTAGCTGCTCGAGGCCTGGGCTTGCTGCAATGTGGCTGTGTGGGTCAGGGACTCGCCGCCCAGGCCGGCGCCCATATTGGTCATCAACGACAGGCCCAACACGCGCAGCCCGGCATGGCGGGCCAGAATGGTTTCGGGCACGGTGCTCATGCCGACGGCGTCTGCGCCCCAGGCGGCAAACATGCGGATCTCGGCCGGGGTTTCAAACTGTGGGCCCAGTGCCCACAGGTAGGTGCCCTCGTGCAGCGCTACCTGCTTGGTTTGCGCCAAATGGCGGGTGTGGGCCAGCAGTTCGGGGTCATAGGCGCCGCCCATGTCGACAAAGCGCGCGTTGCCAGGCTCGCCCACCAGTGGCGAGCGTTGCGGGGCATTGATGTGGTCTGCGATCAACATCAGGCTGCCGGGTGGCATGGTTGCGCGCAGGCTACCAGCGGCATTGGTTTGCAGCAACAGCTTGACGCCCCAGTTCTTGAGGCTGCGCAATGCCCCAGCCATGCCACCGCAGTCGCCGCTCTCGTAGGTATGGGTGCGGCCCCTGAGCATGGCCACCCGCTGGGTACCCAAACGGCCTAACGCAATTTCACTGGAATGCCCTTCCACGCTGGTCGATTGAAAGGCGGGCAGGTCGGAATAAGACATGGTCCGCACATCACGCATTTGCTCTGCAGCCGCTGCCCAACCAGAGCCTAGAATCACGGCGACTTCGGGCGCCGCGCCAAAACGCTGTTGCAGATGGTGTACGGTGTTGGCTATAGTTGTCGGGTGTGGCATGTTTGGTGAATTGTCAACAAAGCAGCGTTGCACCACCATGACATGGATCAAGACAATGGACCCAGCGGAACCCCACAGCCCTTTGCTCCACACCTTTCTTTGGCACGACTATGAAACCTTCGGTGCTGTGCCGCGGCGCGATCGCCCGGCGCAGTTTGCCGCCATCCGCACCGATGCGGATCTGAACGAGCTGGGCGAGCCCCTCATGATGTTCTGCCAGCCCGCGCCAGACTTTCTGCCGGACCCCCATTCGTGTTTGATCACCGGCATCACACCCCAGCAATGCCTGCAGCAGGGCGTGCCCGAGCACCAGTTTGCCGCCACCATCGAACAAGCCTTCAGCCTGCCGGGCACTATCGGCGTGGGCTACAACACGATTCGTTTTGACGACGAGATCACGCGGTTTTTGTTCTGGCGCAACCTGATCGACCCCTACGCCCGCGAGTGGCAAAACCAGTGTGGCCGCTGGGACCTGTTGGACGTGGTGCGCACGGCCTATGCGCTGCGGCCCGACGGCATCCAATGGCCGACCAAGCCCGAGGGCGGCGCCAGCTTCAAGCTGACCGACTTGAGCGCGGCCAACGGCCTGCTGCACGAGGCCGCACACGACGCGCTGAGCGATGTGCGCGCCACCATCGCGCTGGCCCGACTGATCAAAACGTCCCAGCCCCGTTTGTTCGACTTTTGCCTGGGCCTGCACAAGAAAGACCGCGTGTCGGACGAGTTGGGCCTGCCCACCACCCTTCGCCATGCGCGGCCGTTTTGGCACATATCCGGCATGTTCTCCGCCGAGCGCGGCTGTCTGGCGTTGATGTGGCCCCTGGCCATGCATCCCAAGAACAAGAACGAGCTGATCGCTTGGGACCTGGCTTTTGACCCACGCGAGCTGGAAACTTTGAGCGTAGCCGACATTCGCCTGCGCCTGTTTAGCAAGACAGACGATTTGCCCGAGGGCGTGGCGCGCTTGCCGGTCAAATCCATCCACCTGAACAAGTCGCCGATGGTGATGGCGAACCTGAAAGTGCTGTCGCCAGCCATGGCCCAGCGCTGGGATATCGATGTGGATGCGCAACTGCGCCACGCCGAATGGGCGCGTGACCTGCCCGACATGAGCGCCATCTGGCCCGACGTGTTTGAGCGGCCCGCCGCTGCCCCGCTGGATGTGGACGAAGACCTGTACGGCGGTTTTGTCGGCAACGCGGATAGACGCCGCCTGAACGACCTGCGCGCGATGTCGCCCCAGCAGTTGTCCGGCGCCCACCCGGCGTTTGAAGACCCGCGCCTGCCGGAATTGTTGTTCCGTTACCGGGCGCGCAACTTCCCCGATTTATTGACCAGCGACGAGGCCGAGCGCTGGGCGACGCACCGGGCCGAACGCCTGTTTGACGGAGCGGGCGGCGCCCGCACGGTGGAGCAGCTGTTTGATGCCATCGACCAGTTGCAAGAGACCGCTAATGATCGCGAGGAGGTCATTTTGGGCGCCTTGTACGATTACGCCGAGTCCATCGCCCCGAACCGATCCTGAACTGCGGCGAAAATAGCGCCCATCCATTAATTACCCCATCTTTTTGGCAACCTCATATGAAAATCGACAAAGACACCGCCGTCACCCTGCGCTTCTCCGTAACCGACGCCACCGGCAAGGTCATCGACAAGGGCACCGAGCCCATGGTCTACCTGCACGGTGGGTACGACAACATCTTCGCCAAGGTTGAAGAAGCCCTGACCGGCCAAGAAGCCGGTTACGAAGTCACGCTGACACTAGCGCCTGAAGACTCGTTCGGTCAACACAACCCCGCCCTGATTACCACCATCGCCAAGAAAGACTTCCCCCCCGGCGTCAAGGTCGGTGGGCACCTGCAAGGCCGTGGCGAAGACGGCGAAGAGCACGTGTTCAACGTCGTCAAGATCAAGGGCGACACCGTGCACCTGGACGGCAACCACCAGCTAGCCGGTCAGACGCTGAAATTTGGCATCAAGGTAGTGGACGTGCGCGCTGCATCGGCGGAAGAGATTGCGCACAAGCATGTGCATGGGGAGCATGGGCACCACCATTAATGTTTGGTGTGCTTGCGGTGGCGGTCAATAGATTGCTATTGAATCAATAGCAACATGTGAATATTCCACGAGGGCTTGCGGCCGGTTTTTGTAGTGCTAGTCCGTCTGAATGTTGTTCGCGCACGGCGGGCGGCGTGGCTCACGTTCTCCGGCTCGCGTCGCGGGTGGAATGGGTTGGCTAGCCTTCGTTATCGCGTCAACACCGTGTTTGGCACGCCCGCTCTTGTGGCAACCGCGAGTGCGGCCTGCGCCCGCAAGCCACGCCACCCGCCTGGAGTACTTCATCGAGAAGGTCGTCCTCTTTAGAGACCTTCACGACTTCTTGCAGAGAAGGTCCAGAAACCTCGTCGACAATATGTCGTACTCTTTCGTGTAGTGGTGGAATGCGAATCCGCTCTGCGCACTTCCAAGACCAATCCATCGGTAGAACATTTCTTCAGAAATTTTGTTTTTTGGCATTGCGTCTAATGCAAGCTTAGTGCGACTCAGTTGCGGGCCAGAAAATTCCTCCAAAACACTCATCTGTACGAAACCAAGAGCGTTTTCTAAGGCATTTGTTTTTGCAACTTGTGCGTCGATCTCCGAGTCGTACTTTGTGCCCATCAGCAAATCATTCAGAAAAGTCCAAGTAGCGTATTCAGTTCCCTTGCAAGCCACTTCGAATTGTCCGTACGCGCGCTCTTTGACTTCATTTCTTAAATCCCAACGGAGTTTTTCAATTGCCCCGAACTTGATCAGGTAGGGTTGCAATTGTTCGTCGAGCGCCGTATCGCGAAAAAAATGCCTTTGGGGTGGAAAGAGTTTTTCGGATTGAGCGAAAGACTGTGGGATTGCGCATGCTGCTAAGCCCAGAAAAAGTACGAACCGTCTAAGTGTTTTCGTCAGCATAAGTAACTCAGTTTGTGAAAAATCAATCCCGAAGAACGCGTTATATCAGCTCATTGAAGCAATCCCGTTTAGCGCCCGAGCAGCTCTTAGTAGGTGTTGTGGCTGTCAGCCAGAATGCATCAAAGAAGTCGTCTGCGGCCGCCCCGGCAGGTTCAGCGCGGTAGTTGCCGCCGGCGTCTGCGCCACGCGCTTGCCGCGCCTGAACTCCTCCGTCCTGTCGGCGCTGCCCAGAGAATACCAGGGGTCCATCACGTAGTTGTTGCCGAAGGCGATGGGTAGCTGCGAGAAAATCGTCGGGTGGCATTGGTAATGCAAATGCATTACCATATGGGCACATAGATCATCTTTGAACCGGAGCACACCATGCCCACGACGATGGAAGTCGAATCCACCCTCACCGAGCGCTACCAGACCACCGTGCCTGCGTCGGTGCGCAGTGCGTTGCGCCTGGGTAAGCGCGACAAGATTCACTACAGCATCCGACCTGGCGGCGAGGTGGTTTTGAGTCGGGCAAACGATGTTGAGGCTGCAGACCCCGCGTTGGGTGCATTTTTGGGCTTTCTGGCGCATGACATTTCCCAACACCCGGAGCGCTTGCAGGCGGTGGATGCTGATTTGGTTCAGCGGATTCAGGCGCTGACGACGGGTGTGGAGTTGGATATGGGTGCGGCGCTGTCGGCAGACGATGAGTGAACAGCAGCGGCCCGCGCCGCCCGTAGCGCCTTGGGTGGTGAATGGCTGGTCGGTGTTTGCCCATCCCTTGTTTTTGGCTCAGTTGCAGGCCCTGACCCTACAGGTTGAAGCCCTCAAGGCCAAGGACCCGCAGGGCTACGTGAAGAAGAACGCGACCAAGCGTTTGGCGGCCATTCAAAAACTGGCGTTTGATGTCATTCCCCAAGACCCCTCGCGCGCCGAATACCGACAGGGCAGTACCTTGGGCGACGAATACAAACATTGGTTTCGCGCCAAGTTTTTCCAGCAATACCGCCTATTCTTCCGATACCACCTACAGGCAAAGATCATTGTGTTGGCGTGGGTCAACGACGAAGACACCAAGCGTGCGTACGACAGCAGTGATGACGCTTACCGTGTGTTTCGCAAAATGCTGGAGAGCGGGCATCCGCCGGATGACTGGGATGCGTTGTTGGGGGAGGCGAATGTGAAGGCAAAGTCCCGCAAGTAGGCAACCCGTATGCCGCTCAAATTTTCAGCAACCGCTTCATCAAAAGCGTCGGGTAGTCCTGTCGATGCCCTGCCATGGCGTACACGTAAACGTCACCGTCGATCCGCCGATAGACCAGCTTGTGGTGGGATGTAAAGATGTGCTGGTAGTCAAAGATACCCACCGCGGCGAGTTCCTGCACGGGTGCTCCGGTCAAAAGCCCCGTGTCAACCAGCGTCAACTTGTCGAAAATTTCATCTTCTGCGCGCAGCCAGTCGGCTTCGCTCCATTTGTCGAGCATGTACTCCTGAAGCGAGAGCAAGTCTTCCTGCGCATCGGGAAGAATGATGATGGCCATTACTTGCGACGTTGGCGGGCAGCGGCCAGTTGCGCACGCGACTCAGCGACGGATATGCCTTTGCCTTGCAGGCGGTCTTTCTCACCCAAGGCCATGATTTTCAAGGCGGCAATAAGCGATTCCTTTTCCTGAAACTGCTTGACGCTTTCAATCACCATGCTGGCTTCGCCATTCTGGGTGATGAAGAACGGATGGCCGTTGATCGCCAGGTCTTCGGAAATCTGGGCGGCGTGGCTTTTGAGATAAGAGATGGACTTGATGTTGGCGACGGATGACATGACAAACCTTGGGTGTTTACGGGTCTGAATTTAGTACCGAATTTGGTCTGCGTCAAGCGCTGTAGGTCGCTGTGTTACTGGTTGCTACATCTTTGGTAGCGGCTTGCTCAATATCTGCGAGGGCTAGCGACCAGAATGCATCAGCGAAGTGGTCTGCGGGCGCCCCGGTAAGCTCAGCGCCGTCGTCGCCGCTGGCGACTGCGCCACGCGCTTGCCGCGCCTAAACACCTGTAATCTTGTAGCCCGCAGACGTATCGCTTCAATCGGGTCCTGGGCCTGAAGCAGCACAAAGTCTGCACTGCAGCCTTTCGCTATCCCATAACCGTCCAGATGCAGGATCTTGGCCGGGCTTGTCGTCACCGCCTCGAAGCACTGGCGCATGGCGGCCTGGCTGGTCATCTGCGCGACGTGCAGGCCCATGCTGGCCACTTCCAGCATGTCGGCGCTGCCCAGCGAATACCAGGGGTCCATCACGCAATCGTGGCCGAAGGCGACGGTCACGGCGTGGGCCAGCAGCTCGGGCACGCGGGTCATGCCGCGGCGTTTGGGATAGCTGTCGTGGCGGCCTTGCAGCGTGATGTTGATCAGCGGGTTGCTGATGATGCTGACACCGGCCTCGGCGATCAGCGGCAGCAGCTTGCTCACGTAGTAGTTGTCCATGCTGTGCATGGATGTGCAGTGCGAGCCGGTGACACGGCCATGCAGGCCCAGGCGCTGGGTCTCGAAGGCTAATGTTTCGATGTGGCGCGACAGCGGGTCGTCCGATTCGTCGCAGTGCATGTCTACCAGCTTGCCTTGGGCGGCTGCCAGTTCGCACAGCAGCTTGACGCTCAACGCGCCCTGTTCAGAAGTGCGCTCAAAGTGGGGGATGCCGCCCACCACGTCCACACCCATGGCCAGCGCGCGCTGCAGCTTGTCCATGGCTTGCGGGTCGCGCAGCACGCCGTCTTGCGGGAAGGCGACCAGTTGCAGATCCAGATACGGTGCGACGCGGCGTTTAACCTCCAGCAGCGCCTCCACGGCCAGCAGGCGCGGGTCGCAAATATCCACATGGCTGCGGATCGCCAGCAGGCCTTTGGCCACGGCCCAGTCGCAGTAGGCGAGGGCGCGCTCAACCAACGCCTCCTGCGTCAGATGCGGTTTGAGCTCACCCCACAGCGCAATGCCTTCGAGCAGCGTGCCGCTGGCGTTCACGCGTGGCAGGCCGTAGCTCAGCGTGGCGTCCATGTGGAAATGCGCGTCTACGAAGGGTGGGCTTAGCAGCAGGCCTTGGGCGTCGATGGTTTCTGTGGCGGGTGCCTGTAGACCGGGCACCACTTCGGTGATGCGCCCGTTTTGTACCGCCACCGACATATTGGTGCGGCCATCGGGCAGGGTGGCGTTGTGGATCAGCAAGTCGAGCATGGTGTTGTACCGGTTGTTACTACTAATTTGATAGCTTCTTACGCAGTGGCGACGAGGGCTAGTGGCCTATTGGACGAACGCACTTCCGCCTTCGGCAGGCAAGAGGTGGGGTAGGTATTCGTTGACCAGTTCGGTCACGATACGGGATTGCAGCGCGTCTTTGCCGCTCTTGTTCGGATCGCGCCCGACTTGTGTGGATAGCCCTTGTTTGATGCGCGCAAAGTCCAGCGGATGCACGGTTCGCATCAGCGCCATTTCACCCGAGGTGGCCACCACCACCTGGTCCAGGCGGCGGGCAG
>JBBQBG010000080.1:0-14699 GCA_038317285.1 Burkholderiales bacterium
ATTCTTGCGCAAAAGCAGTTTGGACGAATTGCCGCAGTTGTGGAGCATTATCAAAGGCGATATGAGTTTTGTCGGGCCCCGCCCCGCGCTCTTTAACCAACATGATTTAATTGCGCAGCGTACACAATGTGGTGTTCACGCATTGGTTCCGGGATTGACTGGGTGGGCCCAGGTCAATGGTCGCGACGAATTGCCCATCCCGCAAAAAGTGGCGCTGGACAAAGAATATGCCGAGCGGCAATCCATTGTCTTTGATATCAAAATATTATTTCAGACCGCGCGAAAGGTTATCATGCGTAGCAATGTTAGCCATTGATGGTCTTAAATAGGAGTGTGGAAATGAATAATTTGGTTGATATTCAATTGCAGATCGAAAAACTGCAAAAGCAGGCTTCCGAGATTAAAGACCGCGAGTTTGATAAGACGGTTCTGGACATCCGGGCCAAAATGCAGGCATTTGGTATCACGCTTAAGGATCTGCAGGCTCCAAGCGGGCGCAAGGGGCGGGGCAAGGCAAAGACGCCTGCCCAGCCAAAAACTAGCGGTGTCAAAAAGAAAAGGGTGGGCGCAGTGGTTGCCGCCAAGTTCAGCGGCCCGAATGGAGAATCCTGGAGCGGCCGTGGTTTGACGCCACGCTGGCTGTCTACCCTTTTGGCCCAGGGAAGAGCCAAAGAAGAATTCGCGATCAAGAGCTGACTGCCCCACTGATTCGGGGCAACGGAGTTCAATGCAGAGCACAGTTCTTGGATGGTCGCGCTCAGCCAAGCGGCTGGTCGTGCTGGCATTAGATGTTGGCTTGGCCATACTGGCGACTTGGCTGGCGTTTTCGCTGCGGCTGGACACTCTGCATTGGCCGGTTGACGCACAGTGGTGGGTCTATGGCCTGACGGCCACTCTTTTTGTGCCTATCTTTGTCCGGTTCGGGCTGTACCGGGCGATCTTTCGGTACACCGGTTCAGCCGCTCTCCTGGCAACGGCCAAGGCTACTGCCATCTATGCGTGCATCCTGATGGTCTCGTTACCGTGGATGCAGCAGTGGATTTGGGTGCCCCGCAGTCTGGGCGTTCTGCAGCCTCTGATCTTCTTTCTGCTGGTCGCCGGTAGCCGCGCCTTTGCCCGTTTTTGGCTAGCTGGATTCAGGCTTGCCGGCGGTGCGTCACTTAGTCGATTTTTGATCTTCGGTGCCGGAACGGCTGGTGTGCAAACTGCTTCGGCTATGGGAATGTCACCCCACTTTGTACTGGTAGGGTTTGTGGACGACGACCCTACTAAGGTTGGGCGTAGTATCAACGGGGTGCAAGTGTTTTCACCGGCGCGTTTGACGGAGTTGGTATCCGAGCAGGACGTCACCGATATCCTCTTGGCGCTGCCAAGCGCGTCGCGCGCACGCCGCAAGGATATTATTGAGAGCCTGCATTCCGTGCCAGTGCATGTGCGCACTTTGCCAGATTGGTCGGATCTGGCCAGTGGGCGGGTCACCGTCCAAGATTTCAAAGAGCTGGACATTGAAGATTTACTGGGCCGCGACCCGGTGCCGCCCAACACCGATCTCCTGGCGCGCAACCTGATGGACAAGGTGGTCTTGGTTAGCGGAGCTGGTGGCAGCATTGGTAGCGAGTTGTGTCGGCAGATACTTGCACAGCGACCAGCCCAGCTTCTGTTGCTGGACCATAGCGAATTCAACCTCTACACCATTCACCAGGAGCTTTCAGACAGTATGGCGGCCTCAGGGGCCGCGGCAGAGTTGGTCCCATTGCTGGGCAGTGTTGCCAATTTGGCCCGACTAATGGACGTGTGCCGCACCTACAAGCCGTATACGGTGTACCACGCCGCCGCCTATAAGCATGTGCCTATCGTGGAGTCCAACCCGGCTGTGGGGATGGACAACAACGTATTTGGTACTCTGAATATGGCGCAGGCAGCGTTGGAAAATGGTGTGGCCAGCTTTGTGCTGGTGTCCACTGACAAAGCGGTTCGCCCGACCAACATCATGGGCGCCAGCAAGCGCATGGCGGAGCTGGTTTTGCAAGCATTGGCCGTCCAATCGTCGCAGACGCACGGCACGTGTTTCAGCATGGTGCGCTTTGGCAATGTGTTGGGTTCCAGCGGCAGCGTGGTTCCCTTGTTTCGGCGTCAACTGGCCGCGGGCGGACCGCTGACGGTCACGCATGCCGACGTTACACGCTACTTCATGACTATTCCTGAGGCTGCGCAGTTGGTGCTGCAGGCCGGGGCCATGGCGTCAGGTGGAGAGGTGTTTGTGCTCGACATGGGTGAGCCCGTGCGCATTGTGGATCTGGCGCGGCGCATGGTCGAGTTATCCGGCATGACCGTACGCGATGATGCTACGCCTGACGGCGACATTGCCATCTCTATCACTGGCTTGCGACCGGGTGAAAAGCTATACGAGGAACTGTTGATTGGAGATGACCCCACGCCAACAGCCCACCCGCGCATCATGAAAGCCCATGAGCACTATCTGGAATGGGCCGAGCTGGAACGGCAACTACAGGATTTGCGTGCGGGTATCGATGCAGATGACACGGAGCGGATTCAAGCGGTGCTGCGAACGTGTGTGCACGGCTATGTCGCATCTGCAGATGCTTCGGATTCTTGATCCGGCGCATTCATTCATCCGCCTTGACTGGCTTCAATGCGAGGGCGATCTCGTAAAGCGCATTACGCGGTTCCCCGGTAATTTCTGCGGCAAGTTTGACGGCCGTCTTCAGTGGCAACTGCTCCAGCAAGAGTTTCAAAATACGCGTGTCCTGTGGCGCCTCGGCTGTCGCGGGAATGGGGTGTAACACCAATGCAAATTCCCCGCGTAAGCGATTGGCGTCGGTGGCAAACCAACCCGGCAAGTCCTTAGCACTGACGGTTGCCACTTCTTCAAATTGTTTGGTCAGTTCGCGGCCTACCGTAACGGCACGGCTGTCAAGTGAGGCCAGGGCAAGCGCCGTCGCTTCTATCCTGTGCGGCGCCTCTAGCAACACTACTGCCCTCACTTCGGCCGACAGCGCCAATACTGCGCGCTCGCGCTCCGCTGCCTTGGTGGGCAAAAAACCTGCAAAGACGAACCCCGCCGGTTGGTCTTCTGTCAGCCCGGCTACTGACAGCAGGGTGGTCACGCTGCTAGGCCCGGGCAATGGAATGGTGCGCAGGCCTTGCAGGTGCACTGCCGCCACCAAGCGTGCACCGGGATCGCTGATGCCGGGTGTGCCCGCATCGCTGACATAAGCAATGCGTTGACCTTGGCGCAAATGGTCGATGACCGAGTGGGCGGCTTGCGATTCGTTGTGCTGGTGCACCGCAATCAGTTGCCCCGCACTTTTGTCTATGCCATAGGCGCGCAGCATGGATTGGGTGTGGCGCGTGTCTTCGCAAGCAATGGCATCGACCAAACCCAGTACATAGAGCGCGCGCAAACTGATATCGGCAAGGTTACCGATCGGCGTGGCAACAACATAGAGCGTTCCCTGCGGATAATGCTGCACAGAAGCGGCCTGGGCAGAGGCGGCAAGGGCAGAGGTAAATAGAGCGCTCACATGGGATTCCTTTCATCAAAACCAAACGCAGCTGGCGCAAAGTTGCCCACCACCAAGCAGGCCGGCGACGGGGCCGAGGAGCTGGCACTGCGCTACTTGCAAAAGCAGGGTTTGCGCCTGCTGGTGCGCAATTATCGGACGCCCGGGCGGGGCGGTGGCGAGATAGACCTGATCATGCACGCGCCCGACGGTACCACCGTGTTTGTCGAGGTGCGCAAACGCAGCTCCTTGCGCCATGGCGGGGCAGCGGCCAGCGTGGGTGGCATCAAGCAACGCCGCATTGTCTTTGCCGCCCGCCACTATCTGATGCGCCTGCAGACGTTGCCCCCATGTCGCTTTGATGTGGTAGTGGTCGAGCCAGACGGCGTGCAGTGGTTAAAGGCCGCGTTCGACGCAGGCTAAGGCGGAACGTAGGGGTAATTTCGCCGCCGGGCCGCCCCAAGGCGAAAAGCGCCCCCTTGGGGGGAAGCGACCCGCGCAGCGGCGGAGCGTGGGGGTAATACCCAGCGCGGTATCATCGGCCTCCATGCTCGAACAACGAATTCAACAACACTTTATTGACAGTGCCGACCTCAAATACCAGGCCGCACTTCCCTTAAGTAAACCCATTGCCGCCGCCGTTCAGGCCATGCTGACCTGTGTCACCAGCGGCGGCAAAGTGCTGGCCTGTGGAAATGGCGGGTCGGCTGCCGATGCGCAACACTTCGCGGCAGAGTTTGTAGGTCGGTTTGAGCGTGAGCGGCCCGAGTTGGGCGCCATTGCACTGACCACGGATACATCCATCATCACGGCCATCGCCAATGACTACGACTTCAGCGTCATTTTTTCCCGGCAAGTGCGTGCGTTGGGGTCCCCCGGCGATGTGCTGTTGGCCATATCCACCAGTGGCAATTCGGCCAATGTCCTAGCGGCTATTGAAGCGGCGCATGCCCGTGAGATGGTGGTGGTGGGGCTCACCGGACGGGGCGGCGGCAAGATGACCCACATGCTGCGTGACACCGACGTGCATATTTGCGTACCGCACGAGCGCACCGCGCGGATTCAGGAAGTGCACATATTGGCTTTGCATTGCATTTGTGATGCGGTAGATGCCCAGTTGTTGGGCGAACAGGAACCTTCAAAATGAACTTTTCTTTACGACGTACCAGCCTCGCGCTGGTCTTGGTCGGCAGCACCGTTGGAACTTTGACTGCTTGCTTTCCATTGGTAATGGGTGGGGCCGTTGTGACCGGCATGGTTGCCACCGACCGCCGTACGACCGGAACTGTGGTTGAAGATGAAGGGATCGAGTTGCGCTCTGCCAGCCGTATCCGCGATAACGTGGGCGACCGCGGTCACGTCAACGTCACCAGCTACAACCGCCAGGTTTTGTTGACCGGCGAAGTGGCGTCGGCACAAGACAAACAACTGGTGGAGCAGATCGTGACCGGCGTGGACAACGTTCGCAACATCATCAACGAACTGGCGGTGCTGGGCAATTCAACGCTGACACAGCGCTCGTCGGATTCTTTGGTCACCGGGCGCGTCAAGGCGGCGCTGTTGGATGCCAAAGATCTACACACCAATGCGTTCAAAATCACGACCGAGCGTGGAACCGTCTACGTCATGGGCCGGGTCACTGCACGTGAAGCTGCACGCGCAACCGACCTCATCAGCGCGACGAGTGGTGTTCAACGCGTGGTCCGCATCCTGGAAACCCTCAGTGAAGATGAGTTGGCACGTATGTCGTCAACCCCACCCAAAGAATCCACCAAGCAATAGTGCTGCGCCCGCCAATGCGGGGACGTTTTACTTCAGCCGCTTGATCAGGCTGGAGGTATCCCAGCGTTGGCCGCCCATGGCTTGCACATCGGCGTAAAACTGATCTACCAGGGCGGTGACCGGCAAGCGGGCGCCATTGCGTTTGGCTTCGTCCAGTACCAGCCCAAGGTCCTTGCGCATCCAGTCCACGGCGAAACCAAAATCAAATTTGTTGGCCACCATCGTCTTGCCACGGTTGTCCAACTGCCAGCTTTGGGCTGCGCCCTTGCCGATCACGTCCAAGACCTGGTTCATGTCCAAGCCCGCCCGCTCACCGAAAGCGATGGCCTCACTCAGACCTTGCACCAACCCGGCGATGCAAATCTGGTTCACCATCTTGCACAACTGACCTGCGCCGCTGTCGCCCAAAAGCGTGAAAGCACGGGCAAATGCCATGGCCACAGGCTGGACCCGATCAAACGCAGTCTGTTCGCCGCCGCACATCACAGTCAACATGCCGTTTTGCGCCCCTGCCTGCCCTCCCGAAACCGGCGCATCCACGAAATGTAGGCTCTGCGTGTCAGCCATGGCACTGAGTTCGCGGGCGACACTGGCAGACGCGGTGGTATGGTCCACGAACACAGCGCCGGGCTTCATGCCCGCAAACGCACCGTCAACCCCCAATGCGACGCTGCGCAGATCATCGTCATTGCCTACGCAGCAAAACACGATGTCGGCGCGTTCGGCCGCTTCGCGTGGAGTTTTGGCATAAGTGCTAGAGGTATTTGTACCGCCAGGCCTCGTAAAATCAGCACACCACGCTATTGATTTGCTAGCAGTTCGGTTGTACACCGTGACCTGGTGCCCGGCTAGGGCAAGATGCCCGGCCATCGGATAACCCATGACGCCCATGCCCAGAAAGGCGACGCGGGTGCTGGGACAGGCATCGTAGATCTTGCTGTTGATACTCGCCATCGCCGGTTACATGATGGCGAAGTTTTCAGTCCCGGCGCTCAGGTCGCTGGACTTGGCACGTTGGCTGTTGAGCTTGATCTGCAGGCGCAAGTCGTTCACGGAGTCAGCGTTGCGCAGGGCGTCTTCGAAGGTGATCATGTTTTTCTCATACATGTCAAACAGCGCTTGGTCAAAGGTTTGCATGCCGGCCTGGCGGCTCTTCTTCATGATCTCTTTGATCTCGGACACGTCGCCTTTAAAGATCAGGTCAGAGATCAACGGGGAGTTCAGCATGATCTCAACTGCTGCAACTCGGCCTTTGCCATCCTGCTTGGGGATCAGGCGTTGCGACACCAGAGCCTTGAGGTTGAGTGACAAGTCCATTAGCAACTGCAGGCGCCGCTCTTCGGGGAAAAAGTTGATGATGCGGTCCAGTGCCTGGTTGGCGCTATTGGCGTGCAAAGTCGCCAGGCACAAATGCCCCGTCTCGGCAAACGCCACGGCATGCTCCATGGTTTCGCGGTCGCGGATTTCGCCCATCAGAATCACGTCAGGCGCCTGACGCAGCGTGTTCTTTAGTGCGGCTTCCCAACTGTCGGTGTCCAGGCCCACCTCGCGTTGGGTCACGACGCAGTTCTTGTGCATGTGCACAAACTCCACCGGATCTTCAATCGTGATGATATGGCCGTAGGAGTTGTCGTTGCGCCAATCGACCATGGCCGCCAGGGTCGTGGATTTTCCCGAACCCGTGGCGCCCACCAGGATGCACAGTCCGCGCTTGGACTGGGCAATCTCCTTTAAAACCTGTGGCACACCCAACCCGTCGATGGTTGGCAAGATGGTGGGAATGGTCCGCAGAACCATGCCCACCTTGCCTTGCTGGATGAAAGCGTTGACGCGAAAGCGCCCGATACCGGGTGGCGAGATGGCGAAATTGCTCTCCTTGGTGCGCTCGAAATCCGCTACCTGCTTGTCGTTCATGATGGAACGCGCCAGCGACAGCGTGTGGACCGCGGTCAGGGCCTGCGGTGACACTTTGGTCACCTTGCCATCGACCTTGATCGCGGGAGGAAAATCACCCGTGATGAACAAGTCGCTGCCGTTGCGACCGACCATCAACTTTAGCAGGTCATTGATAAATTTCGTGGCTTGATCGCGTTCCATTAGAACATCTCCTTTTCATTACTGCGGCGATGCCGGAGAGAGTGAGTCCAAATACCAGAAATGCCGTGGAACCGGCTCTGCCGGGCCACTGGCATTGCCCCCTGCAAGGGGGAGAGCGGCCACACGCAGTGGGCAAGCCGGGGGGTGTTTCATAGTCACCCCGGGAAGTTTTCTGGAATTTTTGCTTTGCCACGTGCTTCTGCAGCGCTGATGACATTGCGCTTGACCAATTCGGTCAGGTCCTGGTCCAGCGTCTTCATGCCCACGCTATTACCCGTCTGGATGGATGAATACATCTGCGCCACTTTGGCCTCGCGTATCAGGTTACGGATGGCGCTGGTGCCCAGCATGATCTCGTGCGCGGCCACACGCCCTTGACCGTCCTTGGTCTTGCACAGGGTCTGCGAAATCACCGCTTGCAGCGATTCGGACAACATGGCACGTACCATTTCTTTTTCGTCCGCCGGGAACACGTCAATGATCCGGTCAATGGTCTTGGCGGCGCTCGATGTGTGCAGTGTGCCAAACACCAAGTGGCCGGTTTCGGCAGCCGTCATGGCCAGACGGATGGTTTCCAAATCACGCATTTCGCCGACCAAAATACAGTCTGGATCTTCCCGCAAAGCAGAGCGCAATGCAGCGGCAAAGCTCAGCGTGTGCGGCCCCACTTCGCGCTGGTTGACCAGGCACTTCTTGGATTCGTGCACAAACTCAATGGGGTCTTCCACTGTCAGGATGTGGCCGAACTCGGTCTCGTTCAGGTAGTTGACCATGGCAGCCAGCGTCGTGGATTTGCCCGAGCCTGTGGGGCCGGTCACCAGCACCATACCGCGCGGCTTGAGCGCCAGCTCACCGAAAATCTTGGGTGCGTTGAGTTGCTCCAACGACAAAATCTTGCTGGGAATAGTTCGGAACACACCACCCGCGCCACGGTTGTGGTTGAACGCATTGACGCGAAACCGCGCAAGACCGTCGATTTCAAACGAAAAGTCGATTTCCAGAAACTCTTCGTAATGTTTGCGCTGGCCGTCGTTCATGATGTCGTACACCATGCCATGCACCTGCTTGTGGTCCAGGGCCTCCACGTTAATGCGGCGCACGTCTCCGTGGACGCGGATCATGGGGGGCAGGCCGGCCGAGAGATGCAAGTCGGAAGCCTTGTTTTTGACGCTGAAGGCCAGTAATTGGGTAATGTCCACGGAGTTTCCCCTAATCAGTTGGGGACAGAGCTGAAGGTCTGTCCCGCAAGTTCTTTGTTTGTTACGCTAGAGTGATTATGACCATGATTGCCGAGAATCTCCACAACGTTCAAACGCGAATTGCGCAAGCCTGCGCGCAGTCTGGCCGCGCAGGCGATACGGTGGCTCTGCTGGCGGTGTCCAAGACCTTTAGCGCGGAGGCGGTGGCGCAAGCCCATGTGGCGGGGCAGAGCGCTTTCGGCGAGAACTATATCCAGGAGGCGGTGGAGAAGATTCAGGCGCTGCGCCACTTGCCGTTGACGTGGCACTGCATAGGCCCGATCCAGAGCAACAAGACGCGGCTGGTGGCGGAGCATTTCGACTGGGTGCACACCATTGACCGGCTCAAGATCGCCCAACGCCTCAGTGAGCAGCGGCCTGAGTCGCTGGGGCCGCTGCAGGTGTGCATTCAGGTCAATGTCGATGGCGGGCCCAGCAAATCGGGCGTGCCCGTGGAAGAGGCCCTTGCTTTGGCACAGGCGGTGGCCGCATTGCCCCATTTGCGGTTGCGCGGGTTGATGTGCATCCCCGAGCCTGCTCCTGATTTTATAGCGGCTTGTGCAGTTTTCGCGAGGGCTGCAGCCTTGTTCTATGCAATACAAAAGGCTGGCCTGCCGCTCGACACCCTGTCCATGGGCATGAGCGGCGATTTAGAGGCCGCCGTTGCAAGCGGTTCTACCTTGGTGCGGGTTGGCAGCGCGATCTTCGGCATGCGCGAATATGGGCCCGTTGGTCCTGCGCCGCCCGTGACAACTACTGCTTCTTAGGCATCTCAAATGGCTTGACGGTGCCGCAGTCGCCTCCGAGCCAGCGGCCGTCGGTCTGCATGTCCATTTTTTCGGGCTGACCCTTGACATTATGGGTCGACGTCATCTTCATGTTGTAAGCCTCGGGGCTGGTGAAGGTGACGCGGCCTTCACCGCTGCTGGGCGGCTTGGTGCAGACGAACGAGAACTGCATGGTGTTGCCGCTGCGCGGGCTGTTGGTATGGGTGCAGTCGTTTTGGCTGTTGGAGGACTGGTGGCTGGTCACGTGGTTGCGGTCTACCATCTCCTGCGTCATACAGATTTTGATGGCCATGCCCCCACCGCTACTGGTGCCCATCTGTATGCCGCGCTTGGCCATCATGTCCATCATCATCTTGCGCTGCTCGGGTGGAAGGCTTTCCATCTGCTTTTGAGCATTTTCCATGGCGGCGGTCATTTCGCCGGATCCGCCCTGCATCTTCGTCGTAATTTCCCACAGGCCAGGTTTCATGGTCTGGGCACTGGCGTAGCTTGCACTGGCTGCCAGCAACAGTGCTGCGATTGCGGGTGTTAGTTTCATGTTTTTCCCTTGAAAAACCCGAATTGTGGCAAAAGTCTCCCCGCTTGGGAATGGGTTGAGGCTTACCGTGGCGCAAAATCCCCCAGCCCGATCAACTGTCTATAGAATCAAAGCGCCTATGGCCAACACCGATCCAAACCATTTCGCTCCCGGGGAAACAGTCCCCGCGGGATTTGCGATTCCTGTGTCCGCCCGTCCTGTGACTTTGTTGACCGTGTTGTTTGCCGATGTTGTGGGCAGTACCAAACTGTATGACACGCTGGGGGATGCTGCGGCGAAGCAGATGATCGACGAGTGCCTGGCGGTGTTGCAAGGCGTGGTGCAGCAATACGGTGGTCGTGTCATCAAGACCATTGGGGACGAAATCATGTGCGTGCTGCCCAGCGCCGACAGTGGTTGCCTGGCTGCAACCGACATGCACCACAAGGTCGCGGCCCTGCCCACGGTGTCCCAGGTCAAGCGCAGCGTGCGCATAGGTTTTCATTTCGGGCCGGTCATAGAAGAAAACAACGATGTCTTTGGCGATACCGTCAACCTGGCGGCTCGCATGGCCGGCTTGGCCAAGGGCATGCAGATCATTACCACCGGCACGACAGTGGCCAGTATGTCTCCGATGCTGCAGTTATCCACGCGCAACATTGCGGCCTTGTCCGTCAAAGGCAAGGGCGACGAAGTCAGTGTCAGCGAGGTGATCTGGCAAGGTGGCGAAGAGCTGACCATGACCACCTCCGCCCGGGCGGTCACCAGCAAGGCCGTGTCTCTGCGCTTGGAGCACACTGGCCACGGCCGGGCCTGGGTGGTCGACAATGCCCACCCTTCGTTCGTACTGGGCCGGGATGCACAGTGCGACGTCGTGATTGCCGACCGGAATGCTTCGCGTCAGCATGCACGCATCGAATGCCGGCGCGACAAATTCTTTCTGGTTGATCAGAGCACGAATGGCACTTTCGTCGTTATGGCCAACGAGGTCGAAGTGCTGTTGCGGCGCGAGGAAATTATGCTGCGCGGTGCGGGTCGCATAGGCTTTGGCCATTCGGTGGACCTGCCTGACGCAGAGTTCGTCAGTTTCACCATTCCCGTCTAAAGCATTCTGGCCCCCACGCTGCGCCGCTTCGCGGGTCGCTGCCCCCCCAGGGGGACGTGTTTCACCTTGGGGCTCCCGGCGGTGAAACATCAGGTCGTTTTACTGACCAGCTTGCCCCGCGCGCCAGGTGCACTTTGCAGGCCCGCAGGGGGAAGAGTGTCGAGCTTGCTGCGTATTGTGGACTCGGAGCACGCAGGTGAGAAGCTCACGTTGACTTCCGAGCCGGTGGAGCCGGCCAGCGCAAAGCAGGTCTGGCCCAGCTTGGTGTTCAGGGCTTTGAGCACACCGTCGTCAATCAATTCGCTGGCATTGCCTTCGGCCAATTGCAGTTGGTATTGGCCGGAGTCGGATGCCAATTGGGCGTCCAGCACCTGTCGGAAACCGCGCAACTCACGCAGCAGCAGCTTGGCACTTTGCTTGTCCGGCAGGCCTGTGACATTGAGGTTGACTTTTTGCGCGTTGAAGTTGAAGTGCTCCAGGAAAAAGTTTTTGGAGAACTCGTCACCTACCAATTTTCCGATCTCCGCCAGCGCAAGATCTTCCGATCCCCAGCTCTTGCCGGAGGGGTTGACCGTGTTGAGGTAGACCTCTTCGCCGCTTGCTTTGTCGATGGCCTTCAAGGTCCAGGACGTTAGCGCCGTCTTGCTGATCGTCAGGCCTGACGCGGGCAGCTTGGCCGACAACACCTTGACCTTGACTTCGCCCTCAATCTGGAAGTCAGAGGGTTGCGACTTGGCACCAGACTTTACTTCGCCATCGGCTGACCAGACCCGAAATCCAAACGACTTGATGCGCTCCTTGACCACGTTCTCCGCCACCATGGAGCGCTCGGCGGGCAGGGCTTGTGTAGTGTCCGCATTTCGGACAGACATCTTGATGGAGACCTTGGGGTCACCGTTGTTGCGGATGAACTCGATGCGCTCGTCTTTGGACAATTGGTTCAGTGACTTTTGCACATCGCGCACACGCACCACGGCCCGTGCTTCGGTTTCTACCAATCCATCCTTGCCGGTTTCTGCTGCGCCTTCTTGAATTACTGTCTTGATGAACGCGCCGGGCTGCGACAGCAACTTGCGGTCCAGCACTGCATAGTTCTTTTTGATGGAGTCTTTTTCAACATACAGTCCCACGGCTTTTTCGACCAATTGGCGCATGGCGTCGGCGCGCGACTCGGCTTGGGCAGCAACGGCATCGCCGTTGAAGCGCGCGTCCTTGGGGTCAACCAGGCCCAGGGCGCTGATGACCATGGTGCCGGGCTCCAACGCGGCCTCCTTCGAATTGGTACCCACGGGCGCGGGCGCAGCATTCGTCGTTGCCTGCGTGGCTGAAGCCGTCACCGAACCGTTTGCACCGGCTTGCTGCGTCGCGCCAGGGTTGTTCGCGTCCGAACCGCTGCCGCGCGTGTACATATAACCGCCTGCGCCCAGCACGGCGAAGCCAATGACCATCGCTGCAATGAGCGGCGCATTGGATTTGCTCTTGGTCTCACCAGCCGGTGGCTTTGCGGCGGATTGTTCCCACAGCGGTGGGGGGCTGGCCTTTGAACCGGGGCTAACAGTCTGCGCTGCAGGGCCGGGCGCTATGCTCAGCTCAGTGCGGTCGGCATCTGACGCCGCCGCAGTACCCAGGGCATTGGCCGGAGCCGCACTCAGAGTCGTTTTGATGGCCTGCGCGAACTCTTGCGCCGTCTGGTAACGGTCATCAGGATTCTTCGCCATGGCCTTTTTTACCACCGCGTCAAAGGCAGCCGGCAGCGCCACATTCAGCAACGACGGGGCCAGGGGCTCCTCGTGCAGCACCTTGTACATGATGGTCGTCGAGTTGCCGGTAAATGGCTTCTCACCGGTCAAGAATTGGTACAGGATGACGCCGCAGGAGAAGATGTCGCTGCGTCCGTCCACCGGCTGGCCCATGAACTGCTCGGGCGACATGTAGGCCGGTGTTCCCATGACCGTGCCCACTTGGGTCAGCTCGGATTTTTCGACACGGGCAATGCCAAAGTCGGCAACCTTGATCTTGCCGTCTGGCAGCACGATCAAGTTCGCGGGCTTCATGTCGCGGTGGACTACACCATTGGCATGGGCGTGAGCCAGCGCATCCAGAATTTCGCCCATCAGGCGTTCAATGTCCTTGAGCGAAAAACGTTCGTTGGTCTCAAAAAATTCGCGCAGTTCTTTGCCGTTGACAAACTCCATGGCGATAAAGGCCACGCGTTGACGCGCTTGCTGCGCTGCCTCGCCAGCCACCATGGTATGGTCGTCGTCGACCGTAACTTCGCCGTAATCGTATACCGCCACGATGCCAGGGTGGTTTAGCCGACCTGCCGCCTGCGCTTCGCGCTTGAAGCGGGCCAACACCTGGGCCGCCTCGTCTACATTGAGCTGTTGTGGCAAGATCGTCTTGATTGCCACGGTGCGCTCTATGACCGGGTCAAAGCCCTCATAGACAATGCCCATCGCGCCTTTGCCGAGCTCGCGACGGATGGCATATTTGCCGAGTTGGGTGAAGTTAGTCATGGCGTGGATTGGGCGCTATTTATTTATACTTGGCGTCAATGTCCCAAACCAGGGTCTGCACCAAGCGCTGCACCATGGTGTCCAGGCCCACGCCACCCTTGGCGCTGTCGGACACGCCCATCACGCTAGTGGAGGTTGCACCTACTTCCATCTTCAGGTCCTTGTAGCCTTGGGCTACCTGTTCGGTGGTGACAGCGTCCATGATCTTGTAGCGCATGCCGATCAGCCATACACCGGTACTGTCACCGGTCTGAACCGAGCCTGCCACCGTGCTAGCGGCGGAACCCGCCATGCTGCCGCCACCAAAGATGGACAGCAATCCGCCGACTGCGCGACCATCAAAGCCCTTTTTGTTTTCGGCAATTTGCTCTGCCTTGAGGATGTCGAACTTGACGATCCACTTGGTGGTCTTGAGTTTGCCTATTTGCATGGTCTTGCGTGCTGCAGAAGGATCGCCAAGGTTGTATGCCAGCGAAATCTCGTTCACAAGCGGGCCCAGATTGGTGCGCTCCAGCACCGGGAAATTGGCGTTGGACAATTCCAGTTCGGCAAAGTCGGCAATGTTGTTGGGCAGGAAGCGCTGTGTGAAGCTTGCGTTGTTGCTTTTGATCTCGCCGGGAATAACCACCAGTGCTGGGCCGCGCCTGGCCTTGTTGCTGTACTCCACTTCACGGTAGGCGGCGGCATCTGCGGCAGCGTTGGCCGAGTTGGATGTCGACGTGCCCGCCGTGGGCGATGGGTTTCCAAAGGTAGGCTGCGCCTGTACGGCGCTGCCCACAGCGCACAGTACCAGCAGTGCGGATACGGCGGCGCCCTTGAATGCATTGAAACGTTGGCTCATCGACTTAACTCCAAATATAAAAATATGAATCACCGCTACGGCAGTAGCCGCAGCCCCAACCTGCTGACAGAGCTATCCGCCCACGCGGCAATAGTCACCGTACAACTGCGCGACCACTTCGTCGGCCTTCTCGTTGATCAAAGTCAGTGCCATGCCCGACGTGTCCATACCGGCATAGCTGGCATTTTCGGCAGTGGCTTGCGCCAGCGTGCGGCCGCTGCCATCGGTCAAAGTGAAGTTCATGCGAATGTTGACTTGGTTGACGCGCACGATGTTGTTGTATGCGGTCTC
>JBBQBG010000081.1:0-14557 GCA_038317285.1 Burkholderiales bacterium
GATCCGTACCGCCAACAGCCCCTATTACGCCCGCTCCCGCGCCGTCACCTCGGTCGGTGAGGCGTTGAGCCTGTTGGGCTTGCGCATGACCGAGAAGTTACTGACGGCTTTTTTGACGCGCAATTCGATCCGTGTCACTTCACCGCTGCTGGAACATTTCTGGGATACGTCCACGCGCCGCGCACTGGCGATGGCGCATATTGCGCGCCAGCTCGACGGCGTGGAGCCTGACCTGGCCTACACCTGTGGCCTGTTTTGCCATGTGGGCATACCCATACTGATGCAAGGTGTGCGGGGCTATGCCGGCACACTGACTGAGGCGCTGGCCCGCCAGGACCGCAGCTTCACGGAGACCGAAAACGCCGCCCACAAAACCGACCACGCGGTGGTCGGTGCGCTGGTGGCGCGCACCTGGCGCCTGCCCACACCTATTTACCAGGCAGTGCGGGTCCACCATGATTTCACCGTATTGTCAGATAAAAGTGTTCCGCCCGAGGTGCGCATCCTGGTGGCCATGGGTCTGGTGGCCGAACATTTAGTGGGCTTGCACGAGGGCGTGGGCGAGCAGCGCGAATGGGCGGTGCACGCCCATTCTTGCATGGCCTGCCTGGCGATTGATGAGACCGAGGTCGACAGTTGGCTGGATGCCCTGCACCCGATTTTTGACAGTGTGGTTCAGCCCTGACAGACGCCACTGGCAGGTTGTCGGTATTTTTTTTCTTGAAGGGTTCCCCGTGACTATTCGCAATCGTTTGATGTTGGGCTTTGGCGTCATGCTGGCCTTGTTGGCACTTGTAGCGGGGGTGGGGCAGATGCAACTGGCCCAGATCCAGCACTTCAACACGGCGTTGGACGCGCGGGCCTTCCGGCTATCCATGGCATCGGATTGGGCTATGCAGGTCAAAATTGCGGTGGCCAAGAAAGTTGCTGTTCCTGGTTTGGACACTGAGCAAGTCCAAAAATTGGCAAGCCTGACGCAGGCGGACGAAGAGAAGAAGGCCTTGGCTGCGGCGATGGCTTCGCACACTGCCTCGCCCGAAGACCATATGCAGGCAGTCGATCAACTGGCCAGCAAACTGGTGGGTCTGCAGATTGCAGACAGCGGTCAATTGCAGGCCGCATTGAACCGGGCCGTCACTTTGAACTGGAGCGCGCTGTTCATCGGTATCGTGCTGGGCATTGGCATTGCGTTGCGCCTGTCGGGCAGCATCGTGCGGCCGTTAACCGATGCCGCCCAGGTGGCGCAAAGCATTGCCGGCGGTGATCTATCCAACACCATTGCTACCGGTGGTACGGACGAAGTAGGCGTCATGCTGACATCTCTGCACGCCATGCAAGGCAACCTGGCCCAGTTGGTAGCCAACGTGCGCCAAGGCTCCGAAGGTGTGGCGACTGCGTCATCGGAGATTGCGCACGGCAACAACGATTTGTCTACACGCACCGAGCAGCAAGCCAGTGCGTTGCAAGAGACGGCTGCCAGCATGGAAGAACTGGGTACCACCGTGCAGCAAAATGCAGACTCGGCCCGTCAGGCCAACCAATTGGCCCAAAGCGCATCGACGGTGGCGATCCAGGGTGGAAACGTAGTGGGCCAGGTGGTCGAGACCATGAAAGATATCAACGACTCGTCACGCAAGATTGCCGACATCATCAGCGTCATCGACGGCATTGCATTTCAGACGAATATCCTGGCGCTAAACGCCGCAGTCGAAGCAGCACGCGCAGGTGAGCAGGGGCGCGGCTTTGCCGTGGTGGCGTCCGAGGTCCGGTCACTGGCGGGCCGCTCGGCTGAAGCAGCCAAAGAGATCAAGAGCCTCATTGGCGCCAGTGTGGAACGCGTGGAACGCGGCACGGTGCTGGTCGACAAGGCGGGCGAGACGATGACCGAGGTGGTGGGGTCTATCCGCCGCGTGACCGACATCATGGGCGAGATCAGTGCCGCCAGCAATGCGCAGGCCGCCGGTGTTGCGCAGGTCGGCGAGGCCGTGCGCCACATGGACAACGCTACCCAGCAAAACGCAGCACTGGTTGAAGAAATGGCGGCTGCGGCCAGCAGCCTCAAGGGCCAGGCGCAAGAACTCGTGCAATTGGTGGCAGTATTCAAGCTGTCGCCAGACCAGGACCGTACGACCTCTTATCGGGCGGCCCCTAGCCGCTCTGGGTCACCCGTCGTTGCGCGCGCGCCCGTGCGGCCCAAGGTCTTGGCAGCGTCGTCCATCAAGCAATTGCCGCATCGATGAAGTTGCCTGTCGTTCCGGCCAGCAAAGCGGCCCTGCACATATTGGCGCACCCTTTCGGATTTGCGCTCCAGGTCTTGCGGGCCTTTAATGCCAACCAGGGAATGATGTTGGCCGGCGCTATTGCCTACTATGCGCTGCTGTCGATGGTGCCGCTGTTGATACTGTCCGTCATTGCCCTGTCGCATTGGGTTGACCAGTCGGAACTGCTGATGGCCCTGGGCCGTTACCTTGAATGGCTGGTGCCCAGCCAGTCGAATGCCGTGTTGGGCGACATCAATATCTTTTTGGACAACCGGGTCACGATAGGTGCGGTCCTGTTGTTGACCATGCTCTTTTTCAGCTCGCTGGCGTTTAGCATTTTGGAAAAGGCTTTGGGGCACATCTTTTTGCACCGGGAACTCACCAAGAAGCGCCACAAGCTGGTGTCGGTCATCATGCCGTACTGCTTTGTACTGGCACTGGGTATTGCGCTGCTGCTATTGACCGTAGCCACCACCGGACTGCAGGCGCTGGCCAAGGAAAGTATTTCACTCTTTGGCTATGACCTGTCACTGGTGGGCGTATCTGGTTTGTTTTTCTACCTGATGGGTTTTGCGGCTGAGACGCTGATCGTGGCTTCGATCTACCTGACGCTGCCAGTGGGGCGCATGCCGATACTCCATGCCATCATCGGTGGCTTGGCAGCCAGCTCGGTATGGGAAATTATTCGCCACCTGCTGGTGTGGTACTTCACCACGCTGTCCAAGACTAGCGTTGTCTATGGTTCTTTGACCACGGCGGTCGTGGCCTTGTTCTGCATGGAAATCGTCGCCGCACTGTTGCTGTTAGGCGCGCAGGTTATCGCCGAATACGAACGCCTGGAAGCCTAGCCCCCACGCTGCGCCGCTGCGCGGGTCGCTGCCCCCGAGGGGGCAACTTCACCTTGGGGCGGCCCGGCGGTGAAGCCTAGCCCCCACGCTGCGCCGCTAGGGGTGGATGATGGAGGCGTCCAGTTGCAGGGCCCGGATTTTTTCCGCAGCGGCATCGGCAGCCGCCTGGCTGGCCAGGGGCCCGACCCGTACGCGGATCTGGCGGCCCTTGGTCGATTTGAGTTCTTTCACCACAGACGGTAGCTGCGCTTCAAGTAGCTTCGCATTCGCTCGCTCTGCGTTCTCAGGTACCGCGAACAAGCCTACGTTGATGTAGAAAGGCCTGTTTGCCGCCTCTACTGGCGTGGTGTTGGAAGCGCCAGTTTTGGCCGGTTTGGGCGGTTTGGCCGGTGGTGTTGCCGCTGTCTGCAGTTTCTTGGTTTTGCTGCCGCTTTGATCCGCTTCTGGCAGGGGTCTGACTTCAAGCTCAGGGGCAATGGACGCTACAGCTTCGACCTTCAGTGTTGTAACTGGTGTGGGTGCGGCCGAGGCTTTGCTTGCGGGGCTGGTGCTGGCAACCGGCGGGGCATTGGTCGACGATGTCGATGGTGTTGCCACCGTCGGGGACGCGGGTGCTGACGCGCTGGAAGCGGCTAGCACAGCCATGCTGGCGACGGGTGCGGGTGCGCTTGCTGCGGGCAGGGGTGCAGAGCTGACGGTGGCAATCGGCAACGTTGGTGCAGACGCTGCAGCAGAGGCCGACGTGCCCGGCGTGGCGGCGGCGTTCACCGCACGCCCTACGGTGACTTGTCCAGCGTCCAGGGCACCCTGCGGCATCACCGTGACAGAGCTGAGCGCCGCCACTTGCAAATAAGCCAGCATCGCAATCACGAGGCACGCAGCATTGGCGGCTGCCAGCCAGATGGCCCGGCGGCGTGTGCTGGCCTGGTGCAACAACGCGTCCCGCGCATCGGCCACGTTGGCATTGCCCACCAGCGCTTTGGACATTGCTTTGCGGCATTCGGTGTGGAACAGCGCATTGCCAAATAGCCCCGGCAGCACAAAGCCCACCAAGCCAAAACCCAGGCCCAGGGTCATCATCAAGGTGTCGGAAAACTGGAGTACCAACCGCCCAATGCCAAACACCAGCAGCGCCACGGCAACGAGGATACCCACATAGGCGAGCGCCGCAACCCACAGTTTGCGAAACACGAGCCAGTTCAACGTTAGCAGGCTGGCAGCCGTGTTCCAACTGATGCCAGCGTGGTCTGCAGCTTCGAAGCGGGTAAAGATGGGAAGGTAATAGCCAGGGTTGACCGGGCCAATTGCCGCGCGGTACAGCGTGGTCGTCACATCCTCTTCCGGGACTGGCGTGGCGGCGAAGTGGGCGGGTTCTGTCATGGCCTATTTTGACATGGCGGCGGCCACTTCCTGACCGAGTTCGATCACCGCCAGCGCGTAATAACTGCTCCAGTTGTAGCGGGTGATGGCGTAGAAATTTTCGGTGCCCGCCAGGTACAGCGCAGGCGCATCACCGTTTTGCAATTCCACCAGAGCCAACGGCCCACCATGCTGCAATGCGCGGTCGTCCAACTCAGCACCCAAGGCAGCCATGGAGGTGGCTGTGAAAGTCGGCAGTATGTCGGGCGCCAGTAGTGCGGCTTTGTCTATCCCTTGTGCATGCAGCCGCACCGCATAATGGGTAGGCATGCCGGGGCGCCAATTGAAAGCCTTGAAGTAATTGGCTACCGAGCCAATCACGTCAGCGGCGCTGTGGAACAGGTCAATGCGGCCGTCGCCATCAAAATCCACCGCGTACTTGACCCAGCTAGACGGCATGAACTGCGGCAGGCCCATGGCCCCCGCGTAGCTGCCGCGTAGCGCCATCGGATCGGTACCGGTGCGCTGGGTCATCGCCAGAAAGGCTTCGAGCTCGGCCATGAAAAACGCCGCACGCTCCTTGGCGCGGGGGTGTTGTGTTGGAAAGTCGAAGGCCAAAGTGCTGAGTGCATCCATGACCCGGTAGGTGCCGATTTGTTGGCCGTAAATGGTTTCCACGCCGATGATGCCGACGATGATCGACGCGGGCACGCCAGTCTGCTGTTCGGCCCGCTCCAGAGTTTCGCGGTTGTCGCGCCAAAACTTGACACCCGCGTTGATGCGAACCGAATCGATGAAGCGGCTGCGGTAAACGGCCCAGTTCTTGGGCGTACCCACTGGCGGCGGTGCAATGGCGCGGGCGATGCCTGGCATGTAGTGGGCCTGCCCAACGGTTTGGCGTACCCATTCAGGCTCCAGGCCCAGGCGCTGCGCGATAGCTTCGGCAGTTTGCATGACCTCGGGTCGACCGGCGTAGAGCGGCCCCGTGGTTTCGGGCTTGCGTGGCGCCGCGGACGTGCGTTTGGTGTGTTTGCTGGCGCCTGCGTGCCCATGGCTGGATGGCGCTTTGGCGGTCTGTAATGCGCCCTGCGGCAGTTTGCTTAAGGGATTTTGGTCGCTAGCCCTCGCGGATATTGCGTAAGAAGCTGTCAAAAATATAGCAATTGACTGGCGGAGGCGTGTCACAGCGGAGGAAGGATTCACAAAATACGTTGCGGCCAGGGCAGAGAGCGGAATTCGCGTTGCAGTGTACCCAGTTGCTGTACGTGGGGGTGGTGAGCGTAGCGCCAGGCTTCCATGCGCAGCAGCCATTGCACGATGGCGGATAAATCGGCATTGGCCTTATCGGCATGGGTTTGCAACAGCGCCGCCACTTGGCGCGGTGGCGCGGTCTCGGGCAGGTGCAGCCCCGCCTTTCGCAAGCGCTGTGTCGCGTTGTGCAACAGGCGTAGCCACGGGTCCTGGCGGTGCCGCTCCCATAGCGTCCAGGCCGCGCCCAGCGAGCTGGCGGCAACGAGCAGCGCTATCAGCACATAGGTCAGGTCTTCCCAACTGGGGGACTCAAAACCCAGGTTGCGCAGCAGATCGAATTGCCTGGTTTGCGTGTAGTTCAGCACCCACTGGTTCCAGCGATTGTTGGCAGCTTCCCACAGGGTCCGCAGGTTGAGTGCGAACTGCGGGTTGACGTTGACCAGTGCCTGTGCAATCACATTGCGGGGTGCGGCCAGGCGGGTCACCGTACCGGTGCGCCCCGGCGATACCGCCGAGGTGGGGTCTACCCGCACCCAGCCCCGTTCTGGCATCCAGACTTCGGTCCAGGCATGGGCATCGCTTTGGCGCACGGTCCAGTAGCCATCGATAGCATTGAGATTGCCGCCTTGGTAGCCGGTCACGATGCGGGCTGGAATGTTCATGGCGCGCATCAGCAGTACAAAGCTGGAGGCAATGTGTTCGCAAAAACCGGCTTTCTTGTCGAACCAGAATTCGTCCGCAGTGTCGGTGCCAAAGAGTCCCGGTTCCAGCGTGTAGAGGTATCCGCCGGTGCGTAGCCGCTCCATCACCCGGTTGACCAGGGTGGCGGTGTCGGCGCCCTGGTTGCGTGGGTCGGCCAATATATCGGCAGCCAATTGGCGGGTGCGCGGATTGTAGTTGGCGGGCAGCTCCACGTACTCCTGCAGATAAGCACCGCGACGCAGTGGGCCGTGGCGAAAGGCCGTGTGGCTTTGCGCGGTGTAGCGCACCAGGTCGGTCACGGGGCGGTCGGCGATCCACTGCAATTCGGGCGTCATGGTCGTGCGAAAACCCTGCAACACGGGTTTGGAGTCCGCCGCATCGAGCACCAAAATCCAGGGCTTGTTGTTGGGCTCCAGCGTCACCTGGTATGCGTAGGCCGCGCCCTGTACCTCCAACTGGGCGATAGACTCTGCGCGTGCGGGCAGAAATGGTTGTGGCGGCTTCCATTCTCTGCCGTCAAAACTGCCCAGCACGGGGCCTCGAAAATACATGTCACTCATTCGCGGTGTCGGACCGTCAAAGCGGATACGCAAGGCGATACTGTCGTCCAGCGCCAGGCTCGCAATCGTTCCGACCCGCATGCTGCTGGACAGACCGGTGCGCCCGCTGGCCGTATCACCGGGTACACCCCACAGCGGTGCCATGCGCGGGAAAAGTAAAAACAAAGCCACCATGACCGGCGCACCCAGCAAGGCCATCGCGCCTGCTATCTTGGCGGCCTGCATCAAGGGCGGGCGCCCAACCGGCATGTGGCTGTTGACCAAGGCGGTCAGCAGGCCCAGCGTACCCACCAGCATGGCCAACGCGGTGAGCAGGCTTTGCGAGAAAAAGAAATTGCTCAGTAGCGTGAAGAAGCCGAGGAAGAAGATCACAAAGGTGTCTCGCTGGCCCCGCATCTCCAGCGTCTTGAGGCTTAGCAAGATCACGATATAGGTCACCCCGGCGTCGCGCCCCACCAACGTGCGGTGGGTGAAATAGGTGGCAGCGGTGGCAACAACCAGAAGGCCAAACAACCACCAGCGCGCGGGCAGGACCAAGCCGCGCGCCGCCAGGTAAGCACGCCACAACAGCAAACCGGCGGCCATGCACGAACACCACAGCGGCAGGTTGTTGACCTGGGGTGCAATCACCCAGGCGATGACAGCCAGCAGGAAAAGTGTGTCGCGCGCTTCGCGGGGAAGGTTTTTGATCGCGTTCAGCATATCAAACGCCAACCGCACCGGTGTGTGTCAGCGCCAGAGCTTGCAGGCAATTGCGGCGATGGGCTTCGCCGCTGCCGGGTGCGATGGCTTGTCCACCCAAGCGCATGCCATAGTGCAGCCCTTGCTTGTCGGCCAATAACACCCAGGCACACAAGCGCGAAACCGCTTGCTCCAGCCCGGCTCCACCAACCATGGCGCCCGCGATGCCCGCGTGGGCCAGGTCCAGCCACAACTCGAAGCGTTGCACCTGTTGGGCGTCGCGGCTGACCAACTCGTCGGTCTTGGCGGCTTTTTTCCACACAACCAGTTTCAAGGGGTCGCCACGCCGGTAGGCTCGCACGCCGTCAAATTCACCAGTGCTTTGGCGTTGCACCGTGGCCTGGCCACCGGCGCGGGCCTCGCCCGGCGGCAGGGGCGGCGGGTGCAGCTCAGGTGCGGGGTAGACCAGTACCTGGGCGGCCGGGCGCCATACGGTCCAGACCCTGAAGGTGCCCAGCGGAAAGCGGGTCTCGGCGGTGAGCGCCGGTACGGGGTGCAGACCCCGGCGCTGTGCCTGAAAGGCGACCTGCACTGTGGCCCGGCCCTGGGCCGGCACATCGGTCCAGCTCCATTGCTGTGTGCCCAATACTGCCAGGCCAATGCCATAGCGCACCGAGCGCCTTTCGCTTAACAGGTTGACGCCAACAATGACACTAGACCCCGCAAAATGGTCTTCTGGCGCTATTAAAGTCATAGTAATCCCGCGCAAGGTGCTGTGGCACACATGCATGGCAACGACGGCACTGCCGGTCAGCAAAAAGGTCAGTACATAGCCCAGGTTAAGCTGGAAATTGATCGACGCCACCAGCAATACCAGCAAGGTAGCGGCCAGCATGAAACCTGGCCCCGTGGGCAAGATGTAGACATTGCGTTGGGTAAGCAAGATGCTGTCGCGCAGCGGCAGGCGGGCCTCAAACCAGCGTTGGAAACGGCCCCGCACGTAAGCCAGCGGATGCCATAGCGGATTCGGCAAAGCTCTCGTCATGGGGCAGTTCAGATCACGTCAGATCAGATCGGATCGGATCAGATCGGATCAGGGCAGCGGTACGGCGGCCAGCATGGCGCGCACCTGCTCTACTGCCCCGCGCCCCGCATCGCCAACCGGAATCAGGCGGTGGGCAACGGTTTGCGGCAACATCGCCTGCACATCATCGGGCGCCACATAGTCGCGCCCGCTCAGCAGTGCCTGCGCTTTGGCCGCGCGCACCACGGCGATACCGGCGCGCGGGCTCAGGCCCTGGAGGAACCATTTTCCAGACCGTGTGGCAGCGATCAAATCCTGCACGTAATCCAGCAAGGGGTCAGCGGCGTGCACGGCCAGCACCTGCTGTTGCAGTTGCTGCAACTCAATGAGGGTCAGCAGACTGGGCAGACGGTCAACGATCTCGCGGCGGTCATGGCCGGCCAGCAGTTCGCGCTCGGCCAGGCGGTCGGGGTAGCCCAATGAAATACGCATCAGAAAGCGGTCCATTTGCGACTCGGGCAGTGCGTAGGTACCCAACTGGTCCAGCGGATTCTGTGTGGCAATGACGAAGAAGGGCAGCGGCAACGGTCGGGTCTCTCCTTCAATCGTCACCTGCTTCTCTTCCATGGCTTCCAGCAGCGCACTCTGGGTCTTGGGGCTGGCGCGGTTGATCTCGTCGGCCAGCAGTACCTGTGCAAAGATGGGACCGGGGTGGAACACAAAGGCCTCTTTGCCGCGTTCGTAAATGGAGACGCCCGACAAGTCGCTGGGCATCAGGTCCGAGGTGAATTGCACGCGCGAGAACTGCAGACCAAAGGTGCGCGCCAGCGCATGGGCCAGCGTCGTTTTGCCCACCCCCGGCACGTCGTCGATCAGCAGGTGGCCGCCAGCCAGCAGGCATGCCACGCAATCCTGAATTTGTGACGGTTTTCCCACAATCACCGTGTTAAGCTGGTTGAGCAAAGATTTGAGTTTGTGTTGTGCGTCCATGCTGGGACCTTACCCGAAAATTTTGAGATGCGAGTGCTTTGGTGAACAAGACCGGTTACTTTACCCACCCCGATTGCTGGAAACACGAAATGGGCGCTGGGCACCCTGAATGCCCCGATCGCCTGTCCGCCATCGAGGACCGTTTGCTGATCAGTGGTGTGGGCGATGCGTTGGACCGGCGCGAGGCACCGCAGGCGGGCATTGCCGACCTGGAACTGGCCCACGGCCGCATGCATGTGGCCTCCTTGCGGGGCTTGACCGATAGTTTGCGCGAGGAAATCGCCGCCGGTGGCCCCAGCTACGCGCAAATCGATCCCGATACCGCCCTGAATGTTCACACCTGGGATGCAGCCCTGCGTGCCGCCGGTGCCGCACTGGCCGCGACCGATGCGGTCATGGCCGGCGAACTGGAAAACGCCTTCTGTTCCATCCGTCCGCCGGGCCACCATGCCTGCCACGACCAGGCCATGGGCTTTTGTTTTTTGAACAATGTGGCGATTGCGGCACGCTATGCGCTGGAGCGCCATGGGCTCAAGCGGGTCGCCATCGTGGACTTTGATGTGCACCATGGCAACGGGACAGAGGACATCGTCGCCGGGGACCAGCGCATCCTGATGGTCAGTTTTTTCCAGCACCCTTTCTACCCGCAAGGCGGTGCCCGCTCGCACGCCAGTAACCTGATCAATCTTCCAGTGCCCGCCTATACCAAGGGGCCGCAGGTTCGGGAGCTGATCGAATCCCACTGGTTGCCACGGCTGGAGGCTTACAAGCCCGAGATGGTTTTCATCAGCGCCGGCTTTGACGCCCATCGGCTGGACGACATGGGCCAAATGGGCCTGGTGGAGGCCGACTACGCCTGGATCACCCAGCGCATCAAGGAGGTCGCCCAGCGGCATGCCAATGGGCGCATTGTGTCTTGCCTGGAGGGTGGCTACAACCTGGACGCGCTGGCGCTGAGCGTAGAAGCCCATATCCGTGTACTGGCAGATCTGTAATGGCAAACATTCCCAAAACTTCTGTTCCCCAGCCCATCGATGACCTGGATGCCTGGCTGGCTGCTTTCACCCAGACCACGGTCCTCGTGGAACTGGGCATGCTGGCGTTTTGCGTGTGCTTGTCGTGGGCCCTGGTGGCGCTGATGCGCCGCACCTTGGGCGCATACGACGGCAAGTCCATTCTGTTTGGCAGACGCGCGGTCGATGGCGTGCTGTTTCCATTGCTCCTGTTGTGTCTCAGTTCCATCGCATTTGCAGTTTTGAACAACTTTGTGCGCGTGGCTGTGTTCAAGGTGGCGATACCGGTGCTTGTCGCCCTGTTGGTCATCCGTGTCGGGGTCAAGGTCTTGCAGGTCGCGTTCGATGAGGCGCGCTGGGCGCGCTCGCTGGAGCACACCATCTCGTGGGTGGCGTGGGTGGCCATGGTGTTATGGGTCAGTGGCTTGCTGCCGGTAGTGCTCAACGAACTGGACCAGATTACCTGGAAGGTGGGGGGTGCATCGCTTTCGGTGCGCAATATCATCGAAGGACTTTTGACTGCCGCTGCCGTGCTCATCCTCACGCTGTGGATATCCGCGGCGATCGAGACCCGCCTGTTGCGCGCGGCGACCGGCGGCGAACTGTCGTTACGCAAGGCCGTCAGCAATGCGACCCGTGCGTTGCTGATGTTTGTCGGCCTGATTGTGGCGCTATCCGCGGTGGGCATTGACCTGACGGCGCTGTCGGTGTTGGGCGGTGCCGTTGGCGTGGGCATTGGTTTTGGCCTGCAAAAGCTGGCGGCCAACTACATCAGCGGTTTCGTAATTTTGGCCGAGCGCAGCATGCGCATTGGCGATAGCGTGAAGGTCGACAACTTCGAGGGCATCATCACCGAGATCAATGCCCGCTACACCGTGGTGCGCTCTTTGGGCGGGCGCGAGTCCATCGTCCCCAATGAAATGCTGATCACCAGCCGCGTGGAGAATCTTTCGCTGGCCGACTCCCACTTGTACCAAACCACCGTGGTGTCGGTAGCGTATGACAGCAATGTCGACCAGGTGTCGGCCTTGCTGCTGGATGCGGCATTGGCACAGGAGCGGGTGCTGCGCGACCCCAGCCCCACCATCTACCTGTCCGCATTTGGGGCCGACGGGCTGGAGTTCACCGTAGGCTATTGGTTGCGCGATATCGAAAATGGCCAGATGGGTCTGCGCTCCGACATCAACCGTGCCGTTCTCGCGGCGCTGCGCGCGAACAACATAGAGATCCCTTACCCGCAGCGGGTGATTCATCAACGCTGATTCATTGGGGACAAGTCGGGCGAAAGTTTTGCCCGATGTGTGGTTATAATTGAAAAAAGCACGATCGTACTATTTTCAGTTTTGTACCCCGATGGTCGTCCAAGCGACGGTTAAAAGGAGTGGGGCGGAATAGAATCAAACGAGTTGACGTGTACGTCAAGTAGACAAACCAATTTGTAACCATCTGGAGCGGCAGCAATGAAAGTCCTGGTAAGCGTTAAACGCGTGGTCGATTACAACGTCAAGGTGAGGGTCAAGTCGGATGGCAGCGGTGTGGATATCGCCAACGTCAAGATGAGCATGAACCCCTTCGACGAAATTGCGATTGAAGAGGCCGTCCGCCTGAAAGAAAAAGGGTTCGTTACCGAAGTCATCGCCGTGTCCTGCGGTGTGACCCAATGCCAGGAAACCCTGCGCACGGCCATGGCCATTGGCGCCGACCGCGCCATCTTGGTCGAAACCGCCGTCGAGCTGCAACCTCTGGCCGTTGCCAAGTTGCTCAAGGCGCTGGTCGAAAAAGAACAACCCGGTTTGATCATCCTCGGCAAGCAAGCCATTGACGATGACTGCAACCAGACCGGCCAGATGCTGGCTGCGCTGGCCGATCTGCCCCAAGGTACTTTCGCCAGCAAGGTCGAAGTGGTGGATGGCAAGGTCAACGTCACGCGTGAAGTGGACGGCGGCTCTGAAACCGTGTCGCTGACCATGCCCGCTGTGGTGACCACCGACCTGCGCCTGAACGAGCCGCGCTACGTGACGCTGCCCAACATTATGAAGGCCAAGAAAAAGCAGTTGGATGTGCTGACGCCAGAAGCCCTGGGCGTGGACGTCACCCCCCGCATCAAGACCCTCAAAGTGGTTGAGCCACCCAAGCGCAGCGCTGGTATCACGGTGCCTGATGTCGCTACGCTGGTCGCCAAGCTCAAGACTGAAGCTAAAGTAATCTGAGGAACAAAAAATGACATCTCTCGTTATTGCCGAACACGACAACGCATCCATCAAGGGTGCAACCCTCAACACCGTTACCGCTGCTCTGAAATGCGGTGGCGACGTGCATGTGCTGGTAGCGGGCAACAATGCCGGCGCCGCTGCTGCGGCTGCTGCGCAAATCGCTGGCGTAACCAAGGTACTGCACGCCGAAGGGGATGGCTTCACCCATGGCTTGGCCGAAAACGTGGCCGCCCAAGTGCTGGCCATCGCCGCCAACTACAGCCATATTTTGTTTGCCGCTACCGCGTCGGGCAAGAACGTTGCCCCCCGTGTCGCTGCCAAGCTCGATGTCGGCCAAATCTCCGACATCACCAAGGTGGACAGCCCCGACACGTTTGAGCGCCCCATCTATGCTGGTAACGCCATCGCCACCGTGCAAAGCACCGATGCGACCAAGGTACTGACCGTGCGCACCACCGGCTTCGATCCCGCCGCTGCTACAGGCGGTAGTGCCGCGGTAGAAGTATTGGCAGCCGTCGGCGCCAGTGCCCAAGCCACTTTCGTCGCCTCTGAAATCGCCAAGAACGACCGCCCCGAATTGACTGCCGCCAAGATCATCGTGTCGGGTGGCCGCGCTTTAGGCTCCAGCGAAAAGTTCATGGACGTCATGACGCCGCTGGCCGACAAGCTGGGCGCCGCACTGGGTGCATCCCGTGCTGCTGTGGATGCAGGTTACGCACCCAACGACTGGCAAGTGGGCCAGACCGGCAAGATCGTTGCGCCCCAGCTCTACATTGCTGCCGGCATCAGCGGTGCCATCCAGCATTTGGCCGGTATGAAGGACAGCAAGGTCATTGTGGCCATCAACAAGGACCCTGAGGCGCCCATCTTCAGTGTGGCCGATTACGGTCTGGTGGCCGACCTCTTTGTCGCCGTGCCGGAGTTGACCGCGGCGCTGTAAGCCGCGACCTGAACAGGGCATCCTTGGGGATGCCCTTTTTTTGCGTTGTCACACCCCTCATTTCCTTTTTCATTGATTTCCGGAGTCCTTCATGAGCTACGTCGCCCCCATCAAAGACATGCTGTTCAATATTCAGCACTTGGCCAAGATCGACCAGATCGCACAAATTCCTGGCTTTGAAGACGCCGGGTTTGACACCGCGCAGGCCGTGTTGGAAGAGGCGGCCAAATTCAACGAAGGCGTGCTCGCTCCGTTGAATTGGGAAGGGGACAAAAACCCATCCAGCTGGAAAAACGGTGTCGTCACCGCCACCCCGGGATTCAAAGAAGCCTTCAAACAATTCACCGCGGGCGGCTGGCAGGGCTTGCAGCACCCGGTGGACTTTGGTGGACAGGGCCTGCCCAAAACCATCGGTGCGATGTGTGGTGAGATGCAAAACTCGGCCAACATGAGCTTCTCGCTATGCCCGCTGCTTAGCGATGGCGCCATCGAAGCGCTGCTGACCGCGGGCTCCGACGCGCTGAAGGCCACCTACCTGGAAAAGCTGGTCAGCGGCCAGTGGACCGGCACCATGAACCTGACCGAGCCGCAGCCCGACGGCAGCTACAAGGTTTTTGGCACCAAGATTTACATCACCTGGGGTGAGCACGACATGGCCGAAAACATCGTCCATCTGGTGCTGGCCCGTGTGACCGGCGCACCCGAAGGCGTCAAG
>JBBQBG010000082.1:0-14340 GCA_038317285.1 Burkholderiales bacterium
ATTTGATGGCGTTGGACAACAGGTTGACGATCACCTGCTTGAGCCGCGTTGCATCTGCAATGACCAGGCTGGGCGTGGAAAAACGCGGGAACTGCAGGATCACTCTCTTGCTGTCGGCTTGTGTTTCGACCAGGCTTTGGCAATCGAGCAGCACGTCCGCCAGTGACACCGACTCCAACGACAAACTCAGTTTGCCGGATTCGACCAATGCCAAGTCGAGTATCTCGTTGACCAATGACAACAGATACCAACCGCCGCTCAGTATCTTCTTGATTTTGTCCTGCTGTGCTGGCGTCGGCGCTGGGGGGCCAAGCTCCAGCAGTTGGGCAAAGCCCAGGATGGCATTGAGCGGTGAGCGCAATTCGTGGCTCATGCTGGACAAAAAATCCGATTTGGCACGATTGGCCTGCTCCGCCTTGAGCGTGGCATGCTGGAGTTCGATGTTCTTCTGCTGAACCATTTCGTCCAGGTGCTTGCGGGAATCGATGTTGGTGTTGATGCCGATGAAGTGGGTCAACTGCCCCTTCTGGTCCAGCACGGGCGACATCTTTACTTCGTTCCAGAAGCTGCTGCCATCCTTGCGGTAGCTCCGCAGCTCACCAGAAAACCCGTGTCCGCCCTGGGTCGCCTGGAGTAACATTTTTTGAGCGGTGCGGTCGGTGTCCGGACCGCTGAACAACGCGCAGTTCGCACCCACCAATTCGGTCTGCGAATAACCCGTCATTTCCAGGAAAGTTGTGTTGGCGGAAACAACCCAGAGGTCTGGCGTAGTGATGAGAATACCCTCTGATACCGATCGCAACGCCATATCACTGATACGCAATTGGTCTTGCGCCAACTTGCGTTGGTGTATGTCCGTCAGTACAAGACGGTGTGTGTGAATGCCGGTTGCCCCTTGCGCGCGCGTTGCCGTCAACTGCGCCCAAAACGGGGTCCCATCGTGTTTGACAAGACGGAGTTCGCACGATTGCGGCTTGCCGGTCTCCATGAGCCTTCTGCGGTGCAGGTAATAGATGTCCTGGTCTGCAGGCGCGATGAACTGCTGGATGGTTCGCCCATTCAACTCGAAGCAGGTGGTACCGAGCAAAACGGCAGCCGTCAGATTGGCTTCCAGGATGTGTTCTGTTTCGCTCACGGCGCAGTAGCCAACCGGCGCCATGTCATATAAATCGAAATAGCGCAGGCGGGTAGTTTCCAGCTCGGTATAGGCTTGGCGCAGCTCCTCGTTTTGAGTCTCCAGTTCGGCCTGGTGCCGACGCAGCTCATGCAGGAGCTTTCGCGCGTCATGGGCCGACAGTGCCGCACGGCGGTCGGGCATTCCGTCGGGCCGCAGGCTATCCTGTTCCCCACCCGGTGCTTCCAAAGCAATCGATTCTTTCACTGTGGCCTCCGCCCGGTTTTACGCCTGATTCAGTATGACAGGTGTGGGCTGGCAGGTGCGACGTTTTGGCACCGCTGAACACACATTCCGCAGAACATTGACTGAGGTCATCAAAACGCAGTGGTTTGGGGTCGTCTTGGCTCAATCTGCTCTAGACAACCGCAAGCAGGTGGGACGCGCCCGATTCGAGCAGTGTGGTCAGTGCCGATGCGACAACTGGGCGGCAAAAATAGTAGCCCTGGCCTTCATCACAATCCAGTGCCAGCAGACTGGCATGTTGCTCCGATGTTTCCACACCTTCGGCCACAATGCGTAGCTTGAGGCTTTTTCCCATGCTGATGACCGCATTGACGATGTTGGCATCGTCCGCGTTGCTGGTCAACTGGTGCACAAACGATTGGTCGATCTTCAGCGTATCAATCGGAAACCGCTTCAGATAGCTCAGACTGGAGTAGCCGGTGCCAAAGTCATCAATTGCCAGTTTGACGCCCAGTTGTGAGATGCCGTGCAACACGGACTCAGCAGACTCGGCATCGCGTATGAGCACGCTTTCGGTCACTTCAATTTCGAGATACTTGGGATCAAGTTGGGTCTCGTCCAGCGTCTCGCGCAAATTGCCCAGGTAATTGTCGGAACGGAATTCGATGGCCGATGCGTTGACCGCTACGGTGATCGGTGGCAAGCCTAACAGGTGCCAGGCCTGGGCCTGCAGACAGGCCTCACGCAGCACCCAACGCCCAATGGGGCGGATCAGACCGCAGTCTTCGGCAATGGATACAAAGTCCATGGGGTGCAGTAGACCGCGCTGCGGATGCTGCCAGCGGATCAATGCCTCGACCCCGACGATCGCGCCACTGTGCAGCGCAATCTTGGGTTGGTAGTGCAATACAAATTCTTCTCGTTCCAGCGCCCGGCGCAGACCGGATTCAATGCCCTGGCGCTCGACAGCGCGCGTGTTCATTTGCTTCTCGAAGAATTTGTAGTTGTTGCGGCCTTTTTCTTTCGCGTGGTACATCGCCGTATCGGCGCACTTCAAAAGCGTTTCCACCTCGTCACCGTCTTGCGGGTAGACACTGATGCCAATACTCACGCTGATATGGAGATCATTGCCTTCGATCTGGTGAGGAAGCGCCAGCGCCGTAAGCATTTTTTGTGCCGATTGCGCGGCGTCTTCCGCATGCTCCACTGCGGAAAGCAGCACCACGAATTCGTCGCCCCCCTGCCGACAGACGGTGTCAGACTGGCGCACACAGTCCACCAGCCGCTGGGCCACGGACTGCAACAGTTGGTCGCCCACGCTGTGGCCCAAAGAGTCATTGATGTGTTTGAACCGGTCCAGGTCCATGAACAGTATGGCCAGTTGGGTGCCCTGGCGACGGGCTGCCTCTATGGCTTGGCCCAACCGGTCTTGCAGCAGCATGCGATTGGGCAAGTCTGTGAGCCCGTCATGGTGGGCCAGATGGTCCAGCCGGACTTTGGCCGATTCGACCTGTTCGGCCAGGCGCTTGGCATCCATGGTGGCAATCACCAGGCTCGCGTTCGCTTGCTGAAGCATACCGATATGGTCTGCGGTCAGCGCATGGAATGCATGTTGCACCGTGTCGATTTTCGCCTCGCGCGCGGCGGCTGCCTCTTCGCGCTGTGCAAGCAAGCTTTCGCGCTGCGATAGTTTTGCGTCATCGACCAGAGTTCTAATCTTTCGATGCCGTTGCTTTTTCTCATCGCTGCCAGTTTCAGCAGAAGACTTAATTTTTTTCATGGCCCATTACTCCCTTATCTTCATTGTGTTTCGCGTGCCTTAAGGTGGGCCCCGCGTAGGTCTACCTGACAAAATTCCGGTGTAGCCGGTCAAGGCTTCGCCAATTACCATGCCATCGTTGGTGATGTCGAACAATCGAATGTCCTTGCTGTGCGCACTACCGCGCACCTTGACGACCGACATAACCCGTTTGAACTGGCTTTCAAGTTCGACGTAGCGCTGCACGACGATCGCGTCCGCCAAAAAAGCACTGCCAAATGGGCTGAAACGCAAATCGGTGTACCGGTCTTCCAGCTCACAGGTCATCAAAATGGTCACCCCCATGCCGGTCAATTCAGCAACCATGCGGTACAACGAGCCCCGAAAGTCTTCGTTGAACTCAGGTGCCA
Source organism: Burkholderiales bacterium (assembly GCA_038317285.1). Classification (GTDB taxonomy): domain Bacteria; phylum Pseudomonadota; class Gammaproteobacteria; order Burkholderiales; family Burkholderiaceae_C; genus Allorhodoferax. The sequence goes on from JBBQBG010000082.1 coordinate 3,530, forward strand.
GCGCCAGTTCAAACCCGGACAGCGAATCGATGACCACGCGCTTGGCCTGCATGCGGCTGATCATCTCAATGAGGTGGTGTAGGGTCTCGTCGATGGACAGGTCCAGCGAGCGGGCATCGATCGCGCCCACTTGCCCGTCACGGATCATCGAATACAGCTTGGTATTGCCCAGCAGTTGGCTCGGGCTCTTTTCAAACGCGGCGATCACACCACGCTCCCCCAGGCGCACACCTTCGGCCAGAAACTCGGTAGCCAAGATGGTTTTGCCAGACCCGGATGGCCCCACTACCAAGAGCGAATAGCCCGCAGGCAGGCCGCCGCCCAACATGGCATCCAGGCCCGGCACGCCCATGGGAATGCGCGCCGCACCGCTGCCCGCAGCGGATACAGAATCTACCGCCAAGCCCTGTTTGACAATCGCACGGGGGAAAACCTGGATTCCGCGGTCGCTGATCCGAAAGGTGTGCAAACCCGGTGCCTGGGCTTGGCCGCGCATCTTGACCACTTGCATCTTGCGCACCCTGGAGTTACCGTGCAGGCTTTGCGAGAGCCACAGAATGCCGTCCGCTGCCGCAAAGATGGGGCTGGACTGTGATTCAGACTCGGTGTATTCGCCCACCAGCACCGTAGTTGCCATCCAGCTCGCCATCAGCATACCCAGGCGCTGCACAAACTGCTGCTGATCGGCCCCCCAGTGGTCGATGTGGTTGTCGGCCTTGACAACCGACCGAAACGAATCAACAAAGACCATGCTCGGTGTGAAGGCCTTCACCTCATCCGCAATGCGGGTCAGGACGTGGTCAAGGTTCCCATTGAGTGAGTCGCCAGACAGGTTGACGAAGCGAATGGATTCGTTGACCTTGGCTACGTCAAAGTAGGCAAACTGCTGCTGGTAGCGCAGCATCTTCAGCGCGGGTTCGCCCAGCACGGTAAAAAATAGTATGCGATTGGTCGGGCTTGCAGACGCAAACATGATCTGGTGTGCCAGCGTCGTTTTGCCACTGCCCGGCGTGCCAGCCAGCAGATTGAATGAATACTCCGGCAGGCCACCGCCCAGTAGGTCGTCCAGACCGGGAACGCCCGTGGCGAGGTGGCGGATGTTGATGTTTTTTTCCATTTTGTTTTATTCCTTGTCGACCGTGCCTTGGGTGTCAGTGCCCCAGGCTGAATCCAAAACGCGGGCCGTCAAGGGTTCGCCAACCAACGACGCAAGAATGTCGGTGAACGTGATCAACAGCAGGTAGTTTGCCGCGCGCGCTAGCTCCGGCGTCGCCGTATCCAAACTTGCGGTCAAGTTCGTAAATCGGGAGTCGTCGGATGGGGCGTCACAGCCCGCAGCCATCCAGGAAAACCGCTGCTGGGTCAAAAATACACTTCGGGCGTAGAGCGAATCGAAGCCACCGACGCCCACGATGGCGATCACCTGGGTCGCCAAGGGGCGCCATATACCGGCAGATGGTTCGGGCGACTTTTCCAGGTCCGCCGACGTGAGTCTTTCTATGGACCGGTGGCGCGAAATGCCAGGTGCATCCATAAAAGTTGGGTCAACAGTTGGCTACGCTGCGCAGAGCGGGGCGCCGCTGCACATGCTTCGTTGGTACGGGGGCAGGCATATCGACGACGATGACGAGGTCCCCGGCGAACCGGGCGACTTCGAGAAACCGCATGACTAACTGTTCTTGCTCCGAAGTCTCCATCCGCAGAAAACACAGCGCTTGGGGTGTGTTGCCCTGGCTGCCGAGCAGCACGTCCAGGCGCTTGACAGTGCCAAATTCTGCGCAGATCAACAGCAGCGCTGATTTGGTGCTGACCAAGTCTGTGCACGTGCAAAGTTGGTCCAGTGCAGTGTTCAATAGGTTGGTTTTCAAAGTGGAGACCTTGCTGCTATGCCTGACATCGGGGGTTGAAATTCGGATAGAAGCCCGAATGTAGTGGCGCTGGCGCGCAATTTCCGTACGCTGGCGTACGTCGAGCTAAGGTGCATCCAAACGGATGGAACTTGGAGTCTACCCAGGCCGCGACGCCGGGACTTTTAGCAAATACGGGCGCTAGCCCTCGTGGATAGTGCGTATGCAGCTATCAAAGTGGTAGCATTTGCTGGGGCAAGGGTCTAAGCGGGTTGCCCCGTGAGCGCAAAATCTTCATCCACTGCCGGCCCAGGGAAGTGGAAATGGACTGGCCCGTCGGGCTTGGCGTTGACATACTGGTAGACCATAGCGTCGGTGCTGCTGCGCACATCATCGGGCGTGCCTTCGATGGCGACCTTGCCGTTGGCCAGCACGATCACGTGGTCGGCAATCTCCAGCGTCTGTTTGAGTTCGTGCGATACGAAAACACTGGTCAGGCCCATGGAATCATTCAGTTGGCGGATCAGCTTGGCCGCCGTTTTGAGCGAGATCGGGTCGAGCCCAGAAAACGGCTCGTCGTACATCACCAGTTCGGGGTCCAGCGCAATGGCGCGGGCCAGTGCGATGCGCCGTGCCATGCCGCCCGACACTTCGCTGGGGAACAGATCGCGCGCGCCGCGCAGACCCACGGCGTTGAGCTTCATCAGCACGATGTCGCGGATCAGCGCCTCGGGCAAATCGGTGTGCTCGCGCAGCGGAAAGGCTACGTTCTCAAACACGGTGGAGTCGGCAAACAGCGCGCCAAACTGGAACAGCATGCCCATGCGCCGCCGTGCCGCGTAGAGCTGCTCTTGGTCCATGCGCCCCACGTCCTTGCCGTCAAACAGCATCTCGCCACTCTGTGCCTTTTGCTCGCCCCCCATTAGCCGCAGCGTGGTCGTCTTGCCTGCGCCCATGGGGCCGATGAGGGCGGTGACCTTGCCTCGTGGAATGCGCAGCGAGACCTTGTCGAGGACCATATGGTCTCCGTAGCTGAAGCTCAGGTTGCGGAATTCGACGAGGGAGGAGGGGGTAGAGGTGGTTGCCATAGGTTCAGAGCGGGTGTGCTGGATACGCGCCTCCGATGATAGGGGATTGGGGCGATGCCGTGAGATCACCGCGCGTAGTTCACTGTGTATGGGCAGCCATGCTGGCCTGCAAGGTCGCAGAACTTTGCATGACCGCGTCGACCAGCGCGTCGCGCATCGGATGGGGCGTTGCCACCTGCGGCAACAGCAGGCTCACGCTGAACGGAACAGCCATTGCCAAGGGCCTGACCACCAGTGCAGGCCCGGCCATCGCTGCGGCAGTGAGTGGATTGACGATGGCCACACCCAAACCCTGCTGCACCATGGCGCAAACGGCCACCGCGCTGGTGGTCTCCAGCAAGGTGGTGCGCTGCACACCGGCCTTGAGAAACATGGCGTCTATGGCTTGGCGGTAGGGATCGCCTTCGGCCAAGCTGACAAAGCGTTCATTCGCAAAGTCCTGCGGCTGCAGCACGGTGCGCTTACACACTCTGTGGCCTGCGGGCAGCACCGCCACCTCGTTGGCGGTCAACAGCGCGCGCAATTCCACGCCGGTAGGTGCCTCGGTCGTTTCGCCCAGCCCTAGGTCGAAGCGCTGCTCGCTTAGCGCCTGCTCCAGCCAGGGCGACTCCAGCGGCACCACGCTGACGCTCGCGTTCGGCAGGGTTTTACTGAAGTGCAGGAGGACCTGCGGCACCAGCGCGTGCGCCAGCGCGGGCAAGCAGGCCAGGCGCAAGCGGCCGGAGGTAAGGGTGCGCAGCTCTTGCGCGCGGGCTGCTATTTGTTCAAGCCCGATGAAGGACCGCTCTACCTCTTGCATCAGCGCCAGCGCACGGGCGGTGGGGCGCAGGCGGCCGCGCACGCGGTCGAACAGTGCGAAGCCCAGCAGGTATTCGAGCCGCGCGAGTTCCCGGCTGAGCGTGGGCTGGCTGGAGCCGATGGCGTCGGCGGCGCGGCTCAGGTTGCCGTGCAGCATGATGGCGCGGAAGAGGGTTAGCTGGCGGTGGGTCAATACGGGTGCGTGCTCTTCGCGGGGTCGGAGCCTGGGCGACCGAGCGTTCTGCTCCGTGTCCCCCGCCCGTTGTGCGGGCTCCTCCTTTACCTGCGCAGAACGCTCGGTCGGCCAGGCTCCTAAGGGTGTTGCGGTCGGTTTAGACTGGCGGGGCATGCTCAGACTATATCCATATTGAATAGATGCTTAACAAAAGTGGCATTGATTGAATGGCTTAGGCCTGAGATCATCCAATCCATGAACCCCTTTACCCCCTCCACCCTCGCATCCTTGGCCCAGCAACACGGCACGCCGCTGTGGGTCTATGACGCCGCCACGATTCGACGCCAAGCCCAGGCGCTGCGCCAGTTTGACGTCGTGCGCTTTGCGCAAAAGGCCAACTCCAACACCCATCTGCTGCGCCTGTTGAAGAGCCAGGGCGTGATGGTGGATGCGGTGTCGCTGGGCGAGGTGGAGCGGGCGCTGGCGGCGGGCTACACACCCGGCCTGCACAACGGCCACGCCGAGATCGTCTTCACCGCCGACCTGCTGGACCGCACCACGCTGCCGCGTCTGGTCGAACTGGGCGTCCCGGTTAACTGCGGCTCCATCGACATGCTGGACCAGTTGGGCGCGGCAAGCCCCGGCCATCCGGTGTGGCTGCGCATCAACCCCGGCTTTGGCCACGGCCACAGCAACAAGACCAACACCGGCGGCGAGCACAGCAAGCACGGCATCTGGCATGGCGACCTGGTGGCCGCGCTGGCCAAGGTGCGCAGCAACGGCCTGGCGCTGCAGGGCCTGCACATGCACATTGGCTCGGGCGTGGACTACGCGCATTTGCAAGCGGTGTGTGGCGCCATGGTTGGCCTGGTGCGCACCGTCAAAGCCCAGGGCATGGACCTGCATGCGGTGTCGGCCGGCGGTGGCCTGTCCATCCCCTATGGCGCAGACGAGTTGCCGATCGACACCGCACACTACTTCTCGCTATGGGATGCGGCCCGCCAGCAAATCGCCCAGGATCTGGGCCATGCCGTGGCGTTGGAACTGGAACCCGGTCGTTATCTCGTGGCCGAATCCGGCGTGCTGGTGGCCGAGGTGCGCGCCACCAAGGCGCAGGGCAGCCAACATTTTGTGATGGTCGACGCCGGTTTTAGTGACTTGATGCGCCCGGCTATGTATGGCAGCTTCCACGGCATGGAAATCATCCACGCCGACGGCACGCCCGCCACCGGTGCCATGCAGCCCACCGTCGTGGCCGGGCCACTGTGCGAGTCGGGCGATGTGTTCACGCAGGGTGAGGGCGGTGTGGTGCTGCAGCGCGACCTGCCGGTGGCGCAGGTGGGTGACCTGCTGGTGCTGCATGACACGGGTGCCTATGGCGCGTCCATGTCCTCCAACTACAACACGCGGCCGCTGATTCCGGAGGTGCTGGTGGAGAGCAATGGCCATGCCCGGTTGATACGGCGCAAGCAGACAGTGGCGGAGTTGATTGCGCTGGAGGTGATTTAATGAACGCTATAGCATTGATAGCGTGGTAGGTGTATTCTACGAGGGCTAAAGGCTGATTTTACTTGTTGGCTCACTAAACTACCCCAAATTGGGTATAAATGACGCCTGCGGTGACCGCCCGGGCGCAGGCGGCGTAACTGCGGGGGCCAGATGCGCATCACAAGCGTTCATTACCTTCAGTGCCGACATCCAAAAGATTCTGGATCACATCGGGGTGGAGCCCGAAGCCCCGCGCATCACACCGGCACGCGGGCCGCCGCTGTGGGATGAGTGTGGTGCGCAGGAGGCAGGGGAGGGTGTTGAGGCTGAGCCGGACTGGGATATGGCAGCCCAGCCGCTACCCGACTACTTCGACGATCAGCGCACTACGTGGTGACCTCGACCATTGTGGCGGTACCACTACCGGGGCGGGGCTGTGCCTGCGGGGCGCCTTTACGGCTCAAAATAATGACGGACCTAAAAACCCCAGGCAAATCAGACTGGCGACTGTGTATGCGCGGGCCTTTTGAGGCCCGTTATGGGTGCGATACTGCGGCTCATGCGGTTGGAATTCTTATCCTTTGAAGGCTATCAAAGCCGCAGAAACAAAGCATACGCTCCGGCGTCTGGCCTGATTGCGCTCTCCAAGAAGGCTTCGGGCTCACTCATTCCAACGACAGCCGCGCCGCCAAAAATTCCACCAAAACCCGCACACTGGCCGCCTGCATGCGCGTGGCCATGACGGCGTGCACCGCCATAGGTTTGAAAGACCACTGCGGCAGCACGCGGACCAAGCGTTGCGCACCGACGGCTTCGCGCGCCAATTTGTGTGACAGGGCCGCGATTCCCACGCCACGCTCCGCCAGCAGGCGGATCAATCCCGGGTTGTTGATGCCGAAGTGGCTGCGCACCCTAACCTCCATAGTGTTCCCATCGGACTGCAGGCGCCAGTTGCTGGCTTGCTGCGCGCTCCCCGAGGTGATGCAGGCATGCTCCACCAGATCGGCGGGTTGTTGGGGATGGCCATGCAGCGCCAAGTAAGCAGGGGCCGCAAAAAGATATTGCTCGATCGACCCTAAGCGCCGCACCACCAGTTGATCGCCCACAACGTCTCCTAAGCGGATGGCCACATCCACATGCTCGGTGACCAGATCGCTGAAGCGGGGTGACAGGTCCAGGTCCAGGCTGATGCCGGGGTACTGCCGGGCAAAGTCCGGTAGCAAGGGGCCGATATACGTCAGACCAAGGTCCACCGGCATAGACACGCGTACGTGGCCAACGGGGCGATTGACGGTCTCGGACAGCGCCTCTTGCGCCAACCGGGCCTCGTCCACCAGATGGGCGCAGCGCTCAAAATAACGTTGCCCGGCCTCGCTGAGCGCCACCTTGCGGGTGGTGCGGTCGAGCAGGCGCACGCCGAAATGGCGCTCCATTGCGGCAATGCGCCGCGACAGCGTCGCGCCCGGCACACCCAGCTTGGTGCTGGCGCGGCTGAAGCTGCCAGTGCGTGCCACTTCGACGAACAAGGCCATATCGTGCAGAGCAGAGAGATTTTCCATAGATGAATTATTCCATTAATGGAAAAATATTATCCGATTTATTCTATTCCATATATTTTTGAAGAAGACTAATATTCGATCCGTTGACGCACCAAGCTGCTCAGCTAACCCCGACAACCCATTGGAAAGAGCCAGAAAATGAAAGCCATACGAATCCACGCCTACGGCGATGCCAGTCAAATGCAAAGTGAAGAAGTGCCTGTCCCCAACTGCGGTCCTAACGATGTACTGGTGCGCGTGGTTGCGGCCGGCATCAATCCAATTGACTGGAAAATTCGCAGTGGGGCTGTGGCACAGATGATCCCCAAAACCCTCCCTTTTACCTTGGGCTCGGACGCAGCCGGTGTGGTGAGTGCAGTCGGTGGCGCGGTGACTGCATTTTCTCCCGGCGATGAAGTGTTTTTCTATGCAGAATTCGTCCGTGGCGGCACCTATGCCGAGTACGTGGCAGTCGATGCCGCGCAAGTGGCGCTCAAGCCCCGTACTGTCTCATTCACCACGGCCGCCGCCCTGCCCATACCGGGCCTTGCGGCCTGGACAGCGGTGATTGAAACGGCCAAGGTTACGCGCGGCATGCGTGTACTGGTTCACGGGGGCGCTGGTGCGCTGGGCAGCGTGGCAGTGCAACTGGCCAAAGCGCAAGGAGCGCATGTCACGGCCACGGCGGGTACCGCCGATGTAGCCTTGGTGCACAGTCTGGGTGCCGATGAGGTCATTGACTATCGCACGCAGCAATTCGAGCAAATCGCCCGCAACATGGATGTGGTGCTTGACACCTTGGGTGGGGCCACGCAAGAGGCCTCCTGGGCCGCGCTGCGTGCAGACGGCTTGTTGGTAGCAACGACCCAGCCGCCCTCGCCAGAACGGGCTGCTGCTGCCGGTGCGCGCGGGGCATTTGTGTTTTCGAAGCCGCGTGGCGACGTGCTGGCCCAACTGGCTGCGCTGATGGATAAAGGTCAGTTGCGCGTGCTGGTAGGCCAAGAGTTTGCGTTGGCCGACGCAGCACAAGCGCATCGCCTGGGCGACAGCGGCAAAGCCCGTGGAAAAATGGTTCTTCGCGTCAGTTAAGTTTGTCAAAAACCTTCATTTATCACCCAAGGAAACACCATGAATGCTACAAAATCTGTCTTATCCATCGGCCTGCAGCCACAGCTCATCAATTTCGCCGATCCGGCATACGCGGCCTTCCCCGGGCTGACGGCAGAGAAGGTGCAAGGTGGGCTGGACAAGGACATCGCCGCACTGAACGCCCTGGGTTACGACGCAAAATTGTGCCTCACCGATTTTGGCGAGACGGCAGAGGCCGTGATCCGCACCACACTGCAACAAAAACGCTATGACTGTGTGGTGATCGGAGCGGGCATGCGTGCCATCGATAAAAACTTTCTTCTGTTCGAGAAGGTGCTCAACGTGGCGCATGAGCATGCCCCGCAAGCACGCATCTGTTTCAATACCAGCCCATTCGACACCGCCGAGGCGGTGCAGCGCTGGTGTCCGGTGGCCTGACGAATGCCATTCGCGCGTATCAAATGGATGAAAACAGGCCGCTAGCCCACGTAAAATATGCCTCATGTGCTACATATACTGTAGCAATCGGCATTCCCAACAGCCCCCACGCTCGCCGCCGCGTGTACCGGAGTCGAAATTTTTTGCGGCAAACAGTCGCTGTGGAGATTCAAACAGTAACCTTCGCCCTGCTGTCAACCTCGATCACTGCCAGCAACCCCAAAACCCTCTGCCACTAGCCCAACTTAGTAACCAAGCAGTCAAGCAGTCAAGCAACCTTAGCGCGGTTTACTTAATGGTTTAGCTGCCACACCACGCCCCGCGCCGTTGTCGCGCGGTGGCAACCCGGTGTGTTGGGTCAGTATCTGGCCCTTGACCGGTTTGACCGGCGTGAGCCTGACCGTCGCCTTGCCGGCGCCTGCTACGGTGCGAGGGCCTGCACCAACTGGTGTCGAATTCTTCTTGCGCGCACTTTGGTACCCACCATCACCCAGCGGCTGGAAGGTCGGAATCAGGTGGTGCTTGCCATTGCCCACCAGGTCAGCACGGCCCATCGATTTCAAAGCCTCGCGCAAGAGCGGCCAGTTGTTGGGATCGTGGTAGCGCAAGAAGGCCTTGTGCAGGCGGCGGCGTTTTTCACCGCGCACGATGTCCACCGTCTCGTCATCACTCTCTGCCGTGCGGTGGATCTTGCGCAGCGGGTTGCGGCCGCTGTGGTACATGGCCGTAGCCGTGGCCATCGGGCTGGGGTAGAAGGTCTGCACCTGGTCGGCCCTAAAGCTGTTTTTCTTCAGCCAGATGGCCAGGTTCATCCACCCCGAGCGCACTTTGCTCTACAAAACGGTAGCCGAACACTTCGAGACCTGGCTTGAGCTGGCTAGCGCCGGGCAGTTTGACGGCCAGGGCGACCACCACACACCGCCCGCCTACGTAGAGAAGGCCTTCCGCAAATACCTGGAGTGCGGCATCTTCGCCCACGGCTTTGCGCGGGTGCGTTCCGACGATTGCGGTGACGATTTTCTGGTCGCCTTCTCCTGCAAAGGCCGTGGCGTCTGCCCGTCATGCAACACCCGGCGCATGGCCGAGGCCGCCGCGCACCTGAGCGACCATGTGTTCCCCCGCTTACCGGTGCGCCAATGGGTGCTGTCGGTGCCCAAACGCATTCGCCATGGACCTGCATGCCGTGTCAGCCGGTGGTGGCCTGTCCATCCCTTATGGCGCGGATGAATTGCCGATCGACACCGCGCATTACTTCTCACTGTGGGACGCCGCCCGCCAGCAAATCGCCCAAGACCTGGGCCATGCCGTAGCCCTAGAGCTGGAACCCGGACGCTTCCTGGTCGCAGAATCCGGCGTGCTGGTGGCCGAAGTGCGCGCCACCAAGTTCCAGGGCAGCCAACATTTTGTGATGGTGGACGCCGGTTTTAGTGACCTCATGCGCCCATCGATGTATGGCAGCTACCACGGCATGGAAATCACCCACGCCGACGGTAGCCCTGCCACCGGTATCGTGCAGCCTACGGTGGTGGCCGGGCCGCTGTGCGAATCGGGCGATGTGTTCACGCAGGGCGAGGGCGGTGTGGTGCTGCGGCGCGACCTGCCCCAAGCAAAGGTGGGTGACTTGCTGGTGATCCATGACACGGGTGCCTATGGCGCGTCCATGTCCTCCAACTACAACACGCGTCCGCTGATTCCGGAGGTGCTGGTGGAGAGCAATGGCCAGGCCCGGTTGATACGGCGCAAGCAGACGGTGGCTGAGTTGATTGCGCTGGAGGTGGTGTAGGTGTTGCTATCGTAGTGATAGCGGACTACTGATATTCTACTAAGGCTAGCGGCTAATTTTACATAGATGAAGTGTTCCCGCTGCGGTGCCCCAACCGCGGTGGCCAGATGCGCATTGGCGCGCTCATCACCTTCAGTGCCGACATCAAAAAGACTCTGGATCACATCGGGGTGGAGCCCGAAGCCCCGCGCGTCACCCCGGCACACGGGCCATCGCTGTGGGACGCGTGTGGCGCGCAGGAGTCGCATGAGATGGGGGAGGGTGTGGCGACATCAGCCCGCCGGGGTGCGGCTGTGTCGGCGCTCAGCCGCAGTTGTTCATGGTGGCAATAGCGGCGCAAACTACTGAAAAATCAGACTGGCGGCTGTGGCTGTGCGGACTTTTCGAGGCCGGTTTCGGGTGCGATATTCGGGCTCATGCGGTTGAAATGCCTTATATGGATGCCTCCCGGATAGCAAGCAGAATTTGCGTTATTTTGTGAAGAAGTCGGTTGCGTCCTTATATTCGGCCTTGTTTGTGGGTTGGTCAGGTTGCCCCAACTGTGCACTGGCCCCGATGCATATTCGC
>JBBQBG010000083.1:0-14322 GCA_038317285.1 Burkholderiales bacterium
TGTCGATTGCTGGCAGCGGCCGGTTTGAGGCACAGGGTGCGGCCAAGACAATGGACATAAATATTGCAGGTTCGGGCGATATCAGCGCTTCAAAGTTGTCAGCCCACGACGTGAAGATCAGCATTGCCGGATCGGGCGATGCCGCCGTATGGGTGCGCAAGGGCCTGACGGTCAGCATTGCCGGGTCGGGTAACGTGCGCTACTACGGCGAAGGCGCCTTACGCGACTCTTCCACGATGGGGTCCGGTCGCGTCAAGCAAATGGGCTCCGCCCCACCAGTCTAGTCAACAACTTAGCGACTAGATTTCCCCGCGCAGCATCGCCAGCAGACGCCCCAGCACGGCTGCGCCATCGGCGCGCAGGCCGTTGTGTTCGTACTCGTTGGTCACCCACAGCTTGATGTTGGGCACCACTGCAGCCGTCTCTTCTGAAAACTCGCGGTGCACATACATGTCGTCGTAATACACGGCCGCTGCTACCGGCACCGTGTTGCGTTGAAGGCGCTTCACATCGTAGAGCTGCGGCCAAGCGGCGGTAGCTGCCAAGATGTTGGCAGCTTCCTTCAGCGGACGCAATTGCGTGTAGGCGTCCAGCATCCACGGATACACCATCTCGCCGGTAAACAGTACGGGGTCTGTTCTGTCCAACTCAAACTCCGGGAATTCAGCCAACAAGCGCTGCGCCGACCATTGGCTGGCCACGCACTGCGTGTAGCAGGCTTCGTGCAGCAATGTGTAGACCGGATTAGTGTCGAAGTTCTGCATCTGCTCCAGATGAAACAAAAAGTTCCAGTTCAGCACCGTTTGGCCGTCGACGCCCGTCACGAACGCTTCCTCCAGCAAGTAGTGCACCGCCTCAAAGCCACCGCTCATTCCAAATTGCAGACCCAATTGCAAGAACCGCTGGGCCGTCAGATCCCCGCCGCCCGGCAAGCGCGTCGCGTGGGTGCGCAAGTGGTTGACGACATGCCGGACACGGGCCGCATCGTCGGGGTAGCGCTGGTAGTACAGGCGGTTCTTGTCGACCACTCGGCGGTAGGTGGCCCGGTACACATCGTCTGTCGGTCGAGTCAGCGATGGGATTCCACCGGTGATCAGCACCTGCTTCAGTCCTTCAGGTGAGGCACTGAGGTAGCGCATGGCGCAGAACCCACCGTAGCTTTGCCCCAGGATGCTCCACGGCGCATCGCCAATCAATTGTTTGCGAATCGCTTCTGCATCGCGCACGATGTTGTCGGCGCGAAAGTGCATCAGATAGTCGGCCTGTGCTTGTGCGCTTCCAAAGCCCGCAAGTGTTTGTGCCGTGACGGGGGTGGACCGCCCGGTGCCACGCTGGTCTAGCAGTAGCACACGGAAGTCTTGCAGCGCCCGCACGATCCACGCGCTATCGGTCGTAGGCCTTGGCGAACCTGAACCCGGGCCTCCCTGAAAATACACCAGATACGGCAGGTTGGCGTCTTCCTTGCCGGGTGCGACCACCTCGCGCGCGTAGACACTGATCGTCTGCTCAGGCTTGGTGTAATCCAGTGGAAGCACGAACACATGGTCGCGCAGGACCATGCCCGGAATGTGAAGCCTGGCGTTTGTTGTCACAGCGTATCGGTCTCGTGATCGCTTCAGTGGCCCGAGATTTCTCGGAAGAAGGCTTCTGACGAAGGCTTGCGTTGCAGGAAAGCCTCGACCAATTCAGACGGAGCCTGCTCACCGCCGCGTTCCAAAATCAATGTGCGGTAGCGGGTGCCCAGTTTGGTGTCCATCACATTGCTACCGAAGGCAGAGCGCATGTCAAGAGCCAGCACTTCCGACCACATATAACCGTAATAGCCTGCTTGGTAGCCGCCCATCACATGGCCAAAGTTGGCAGGGACCATCGTGCCAGCCTCGAAGCCCAGCGGTGTCTTGCCTTCCAGGTTCGCCCAGGTTTGCATGGGGTCCACCACGGCGGGGGTGTGCAGGGCCATGTCAAACGCTGCGTACAAACGCTGACGGGCATACAGGATACCCTTGCCGAAGGCGCGTGACGCATTCATGCGTTCGATCAGCTTGGGGTCAATCGGTTTGCAGGTGGGGCACACTTTGGCAAACAAGGCCAACGCTTCAGGCCGGCGCGACCACTCTTCGTACATCTGCGAGGGTGCTTCAACAAAATCGCGCTTGACACCCGTGCCGGCGTTCAACACGTAGCGGGTCTTGGACAACACGCCGTGCATGATGTGGCCAAACTCGTGGAACAGGGTTTCCAACTCCCGTTGGTCAAACCCATCGCGGCTGAAGTTGGTCACCAATACCGACACCGGTGTGCGCCCTGCAACTATGGAAACGCCACGCACGGGGAAGGCTGCAGCGTGCTTGTATTTGCCATCGCGGGGGAAAAGGTCCAGATAAAAGCTCGACAGGTATTTGCCGCTATCCGTATCAAACACGTCGTAGCCACGTACATCGGGTTGCCATACCGGCAGGGTCTTGTTTTCCTTGAACTGCACGCCGTACAGCGTGCTAGTCACTTGCATCATCCAGGCAATGGTTGGGTCGGTAGGGAACTGTATGCGGACTTCATTTTGGTCCACGCTGTAACGCAGTTTCTTCAGGCGTTGCTGATAGAAGGGCACGTCCCAACGCTTAAGGACAGCATCCTTGTCGGAGGTGGAAGCCACTTTTTCTACGCGCAATTCATCCAGTTCCTTGCGTTCCAATGCCTCAACCTTGCCCTGCACTTCCTCCAGGAAGCGTGTCACGGCCACGGCCTTGCCTGCCATCCTGCGCTTGATCGTCCAATCGGCAAAACTGGCGTCACCCATCAACTGCGCCAACTCCAGCCGCAGCTTGACGGCCTCTTGCAACAGTCCCAGGTTTTCTTGGCCACCGCGTTGCTGAAATGCAGTCCAAAACTCTTTGCGGGTGGCTTCCACCTGCGCGTTGTTCATGATGGCGTCGAATTCGGGGTAATCCAGGCCGAACAGGTAGTTGCCCTTTTCATCCTTGGCACGATTGGCTAATGCACTGGGCAATACGCCCTGCAACGCGGCATCTGAAAACGCCAGCTGGGTCTTGGTGTCGCGCACGTTGCGCGCAAAGTCTTGCGACAACTTGTCCAGCCTTTCGAAAATCGCCTTGGCCCGTTCGCGCTTGTCGGCAGAGAGGCTGACGCCGCGCTCTTCGAAGTCATCCAAAATACTTTGGCGTGCCATGGCGTCCACAGCGTCGGTGGTCTTCAAGGCCTTTACACGTTGGAACAAAGCCTCGCTCTGCAGATATTCATTGGGCAAGGCGGACAGCAATAAATCACAGGCTTCGGCCGCCTTCCGTACTGCGGGGTCCGGGCTGGTCTCAGACAACAGACCTATAGGCCCGCCCACGTCTTGCAGTCCCATGTCGAGCACATTCCAGGCGTGCAATACGTTTTGCACACTGACCTTGCCCAATGGCAACGTCTTGATTTTCTCGATCCTGTCGCGAGCCTGTGCAATGCTTTGTTCGCACAACTTGGGGATGGCTGCAGCCGTCGGTTGAGCGATCACACCGCGCGTTCCCGGTGGCGTGGCAGAGGCGGCCATTGCATGCGGTAAAAAACATGCGGCAACGGCCGCGAGCACCGTGGTTTGAAGCTTCATCGCAATCCTGAAATCGGGTTGAAAAAGGAATTGGCTGGACAAGTCCAACAGGCCCGGTGCCGCCTTCTGGGCGGGTGGGCTGCGGAATTATAGGCAGCGACCCGCACAGCGGTGGAGCGTGGGGGCCAATCAAGACCGGCGCAGGGCGTCCACCCAATCGGCAATGGCATCCAGGTTGACCTGGTCGTCAGCATGCACCAGGTAACACTCCAAGTCGGACAGGGCTTGTTCGGTATGGCCCAATTCGGCATGGGCCAAGCCCCGGTCGCGGTACTCGGGCCAAGACTGGGGCAGCAAAATAATCAGTCGCTCCTGAACCGCCAGCAGTCGCTGCCAATCGCTTTGCGACTTGTGGATTTCCTTCAAGTTGCGCAGCATGCGGGCGATGATGTCGCGCGACGGCGCCGTCTGCAGGTATAGGCCCAACGGCGTTTCCAACTCATCGACCAAACCACTGCGCTTGCGGTAAGGCTCCAATCGTTCGGACAATTCTTCGCGGCTCAATGACGTGCCGCTCAAAGGGTCAATCACGACCTGGCCCATCGGCAAATTGACCTTGACCAAAAAGTGCCCCGGAAAACCCACCCCCCGCACGGCCAGACCCAGGCCTTGGGCCAATTCCATCCACAGCACCGCCAAAGTAATGGGAATGCCACGGCGCGATTGCAACATCACATGTACAAAGCTGTTGTCGGGGTCGTGGAAATCGTTGATGTTGCCGCCAAACCCGAGGTCCTGGAAGAAGAACTGGTTCAACACCCGCAGCTTCTGCACCGGCCCGGTATCCGCAGCCAGCCGCCTGCGCACGCGCGCCAGCAGTTGGTCCACCTCGCCCAGTACCGTCTGCACATCCAACTCGGGGTATTCGTCGTGTGCCAGGCTGATGGCTGCTTCGAACATCGCGAACTCGCCGTCGCTTTCTACCAGGGACGCAAAGTATTCCAGTGGGGTAGGTTGGTCAAATGACAGTTGCATGCTGACAAACCTTTCGCGGGCTAGCGGCGCAGCAACTGCCGCAAATTGAGTCCCGCCGCCCAAATTGCTATGAAATAAATAGCAGCACCACCAGATACGAAGAGGGCTAGCAGGCCCATTCGCTGAAGCTTCTCAGGCTTCAGGGCCAACCAGGGCACCGAACCATTGGCCCACATCAAAAATACCGCCAGCAACGCGCTGGCCGCCAGCACCTGCAGAGCGAATCGGCCCCAACCCGGCTGGGGTTTATAGGTGCCACCACGCACCAGTCCGATCAATAGCCACACGGCGTTGACCATGGCGCCCACACCGATCGCCAGGGCCAGGCCCGCATGGGCTAACAGAGGAACAAACACAAAATTCAAGCCTTGGGTGATGATTAAAACCGCAATGCCGATCAGCGCCGGTGTCTTGATATTCTGGTTGGCAAAATAGCCAGGCGTCAACACCTTGATGGCTACCAGGCCCAACAACCCAGAGCCATAACCCATCAGCGCCACCGAGGTCTGTACAACATCCTGGTCAGTATAGGCACCATTGTGGAAGAGCACCGCCACCAGCGGCTGTGCAAATGTAACAAGCGCCACCGCACTCGGCACCGCCAACAGTACAACCAGACGCAAACCCCAGTCGATCATGTGGGAAAACTTGTCCAGGTCCTTTGCAGCTTTGGCTCCAGCGAGCTGCGGCATTAACACCACCCCCAAGGCTACACCCAGCATGGCGGTGGGGAACTCCATCAACAAACTGGCGCCGTTCAACCAGGTCACCGAGCCCGTCGGCAGATGCGACGCGATTTGCGTGTTGATCATCAAAGAAATCTGCGAAACGCTGACACCCAGCAGCGCCGGGCCCATCAGGCGAACTATGTTTTTGGTAGCGGGCTGTGCCCATGCGGCGAGGGCTGCGGCCAAACTGAGCTTGATCTTTGGGGCCAGGCCCATGCGCCACAACGCGAATAGAATGGCGCCCAGCTGCAACACACCCCCCAGCATCACGCCTGCGGCCATGGCGTAAATGGGCTCGATGCCCATCTGTTTGAACCAGGGCGCTCCCACCCATGCAGCCAAAATCATGGCCACGTTCAGCAGCACCGGTGTGGCGGCGGGAATGGCGAAATTTTTCCAGGTATTGAGTACCCCTGCTCCCAGGGCCACCATCGACATGCAGCCGATGTAGGGGAACATCCAGCGGGTCATCAGCACCGCCGCTTCGAAGCCATGGGGCGGCAGGCCGCTGGCCAATACATAAACCAGTACTGGAGCGCCGACAATCCCCAGCACACACGTCACCAGCAGCGCCATGGTCAGCAAGGTAGCCACCGAGTTAATCAGCGCGTGGGTAGCAGCATCACCCTCTTGGGCCTTAGTGCCCGCCAGTACCGGCACAAAAGCCTGGCTGAAGGCGCCTTCGGCAAACATGCGGCGCAGCATATTGGGGATGCGAAACGCCACCCAAAAGGCGTCGGTCATGGCACTCACCCCAAAGGTGGACGCCATTAGCAGGTCGCGCACCAGCCCGGAAATACGCGACACCAGGGTCAACACGGAAACAATGGAGGCAGATTTGATGAGGCTCACGGGCCGAGTGTAGCCGGGGTATAATCTTTGGCTTTGCTGGCATCATCCTCAGACACAAGGAATATTTACTATGGCATCTACAAAACCCAAGAAAAAGAACCCGCGCCTGGCGTCGGGCCGCAAGCGCGTCCGCCAGGACGTCAAAATCAATGCAGCAAACACCTCTTTGCGTTCCAAGTACCGCACTGCGGTAAAGAACGTTGAGAAAGCAGTTCTGGCCGGTGACAAGACCAAGGCCACTGAACTGTTTGCGAAGATGCAGGCCGTGGTGGACACCGTGGCTGACAAGGGCATCTTCCACAAGAACAAGGCAGCACGCGACAAGAGCCGCTTGTCTACCAAGGTGAAAGCCTTGGCACTCGCCGCCTAATCACTTAGGCACACCGCACGAATTCCCTCACCGGAATTCGCCGTTTGCACCGGGTGCGCTGCCAGCAAAAAAGCAAAAAAGCCGTTCATTGAACGGCTTTTTTGTTGCCCGTTTGATTTGTCTATTCCGGCTTGGTCTCCGGTCGGGTTTCGCTGACCTGCAACTCGTTGTCCTTGGCAAAGTTCAAACAAAAATCCCAGGCCATGACGTCGTATTCACGCAGATCGTGGTGCACGATGACGCATTTGGTGTGGCCAATGGACGTGGGAATGCACCAAGGCGAATAGCCCAAGTGGCTGCCGGGCTGTGGCCCGCCGGGGCGAAACTGACTCATGACTCCGGCCAAACGCTCTGCCCAATCGCTGGGCCTGAAGGTTTTGCCGCTGCGGGTCACTCCCAGTATGTAGATGTTTTTAGAAGACGTATGGGGCATGGTGTTGTCGGCAACAGCGTTGCGAAATGCAAAGAGCTGCTGGGACGCACTGAGATTTTATCTGAGGCAATGCTGCACATTGCTGACACACGCAGCAAATGACGTGCCCACGCCCCATGACTGGGCGGTCAAATGCAACCAGCCAACACGGGCAACCCAACATCACAGTGATGCGAATTTGTCAAATGGCTGCTGCGTTGCAACGCCTAGAATCCGCTTTCGACAGCCCACACAGACCCTGCTGTGGACTGCAATGTTTAACGACGACCTGGAGTTTTCACATGACCGCTGCTGCAACCGCCACGCCCTCTTCCCCCCACGTGATGAACACCTATGGCCGCCTGCCAATCGCTTTGAGCCATGGCCAAGGCTGCCGCGTGTGGGATGTGAACGGCCGCGAGTACCTGGACGCGCTGGGTGGCATTGCCGTCAACACGCTGGGCCACAACCACCCCAAGCTGGTCGCCGCGCTGCAGGACCAGGTGACGAAGCTGATCCACACGTCCAACTATTACCATGTGCCGCTGCAAGAAGAGCTGGCCAAGCTGCTGGTGGAGCGCTCTGACATGACCAACGTGTTCTTCTGCTCTACTGGACTGGAAGCCAATGAATGCGCTCTCAAGTTGGCGCGCAAGTTTGGCCATGACAAGGGCATTGAGCGCCCTGAAATCGTCGTCTACGAAAAAGCCTTCCATGGCCGCTCCATCGCCACGCTGAGCGCCACAGGCAACCCCAAGGTGCAAGCCGGTTTTGGCCCGCTGGTGGAAGGTTTTATCCGTGTGCCGATCAACAATATCGAGCAACTCAAGGCGGCTACCGCCAACAACCCGAATGTGGTGGCGGTGTTCTTCGAGGCCATCCAGGGCGAAGGCGGCATCAACACCATGCACATGGACTACTTGCGCGACGTGCGCGCCCTATGCGATGCGCGCGACTGGTTGTTGATGATTGACGAGGTGCAATGCGGCATGGGTCGCACGGGCAAGTGGTTTGCACACCAGTGGGCGGGCATCAAGCCCGACGTGATGCCGTTGGCCAAAGGTCTTGGCTCGGGTGTACCAGTGGGCGCAGTCGTTACTGGCCCCAAGGCCGCCAACATCTTTGCACCGGGTAACCACGGCAGCACCTTCGGCGGCAACCCGCTGGCCATGCGCGCTGGTATCACCACCATCCATACCATGGAGGAAGAACACTTACTGGCCAACGCTGCCACGGTCGGGGAGCACCTGAAGGCCGCACTGCAAAAAGGGCTGGCGGCCGAACTCGCCAGCGGTGCTGTCAAGGAAATACGTGGCCAGGGTCTGATGTTGGGCATTGACCTGGCCAAACCCTGCAGCGTGTTGACCCAGCGTGCGGCCGATGCCGGCCTGCTGATCAGCGTTACTGCCGAGACCGTGGTGCGCCTGGTGCCATCGCTGATTCTGACAACGATTGAGGCGGACCAGATCGCGGCTATCCTGTGCCCCTTGATCTCGACTTTATTGAAAGAAGCGCCATGAACCTGCTGACCGGCATTCCCAGCACCGTACCCAAGGGTGCGCCGCCCGTGCGGCACTTCCTGCAGTTCACCGACTTCACGAACGAAGAAATCCACTATCTGCTGGACCGCGCGGCCTTCATCAAGCACAAGTTCAAAACCTTTGTGCGCCACCACTCGCTGGTGGACCGCACACTGGCCATGATTTTTGAGAAGGCATCCACCCGCACCCGCGTCAGCTTCGAGGCTGGCATGTACCAGTTGGGCGGCAGCGTCGTGCACCTCACCACCGGCGACAGCCAGTTGGGTCGGGCCGAGCCGATCGAAGACAGCGCCAAGGTCATCAGCCGCATGACGGATATCGTGATGATCCGCACCTATGAGCAGACCAAGTTGGAGAGTTTCGCCAAGCATTCACGGGTGCCCGTCATCAATGGCCTGACCAATGAGTTCCACCCCTGCCAGATCTTGGCGGACATCTTTACCTACATTGAGCACCGCGGCATCATCGGCGGCAAGACGGTGGTCTGGGTGGGCGATGGCAACAACATGGCCAATACCTGGTTGCAAGCTGCGGCAGTGCTAGGCTTTCACCTGCGGGTGAGTACGCCCAGCGGCTATGAGGTCGATGAAAAAGTAGCCGTAACCCCTCATGGGATGGGCGCAGGCAGCTACAAAACTTATAGCAACCCGGTGGAGGCTTGCCGAGGCGCCGACCTTGTCACTACCGACGTGTGGACGAGCATGGGCTTCGAGTCCGAGAACGAAACCCGCCGCAAGGCCTTTGCGGCCTGGTGCGTGAACGCAGAGATGATGGCGGCCGCCAAACCCGACGCTCTGTTTATGCACTGCCTGCCGGCCCACCGTGGCGAAGAAGTAGCCGCCGACGTGATAGATGGCCCACAATCAGTGGTGTGGGACGAGGCAGAGAACCGCATGCACGTTCAAAAAGCACTGATGGAATACCTGTTGCTCGGCCGCCAGGACTGATCCGGCAAGGAGAGAAGGCGCATGAAAAAGAAACCCAAAGACGACGAACCCAAGGTCTGGCTCACCGTCGTCAAACTGGTGGTTGGACTGGCCGTGATGGTGGGCGGCGTAGGCCTTGCGCTGTGGTACGCCAAAGACATGGACAACGGCTCGGTCCAAGCCCCTTCGAGCGACCAATGGGGCATTTCCAAAGACTCGCCGGTGCGCATGAAACGCTAAGGAAATAGAGCCCCCACGCTCCACCGCTGCGCGGGTCGCTGCCACCACACTCCGCCCCTGTGAAGATCGCTGTTTACTCATTGCGAATGCCCTGCCGCGCAATCACTCCTGCCAGCAGCGCGGCGTCCTGGCGCATGCGGTTTGCCAGGCCCTCAGGTGATGAGCCCACCACTTGCCACCCCTGGCCAAAGAGGCGCTGGCGCATCTCGGGGGTGCGGGCTATATCACTGACCAGCCCAGCCAGCCGGTTGATCACCGCCACCGGCATGCTCGCAGGCACCGCAACAGCATTCCACACTTCCAGATTTACACCTTGGATACCCAGTTCCGTCAGGCTGGGCAATTCTGGCACCACGGTACTGCGCCCAGCCGATGTGACTGCAATGGCCTTGAGGCGCCCTGCCCGCACCTGTGGCATGGCCAGGCCCGGAGGTAACAGCGCCAACTGAATCTGGCCCCCTATCATGGCATTCACTACCTGCGGGTTGCCGGGGTACGGCACATGCACCGGGCTTAGCCCGGTTTTGGCCTTGAGCAGCTCCATACCAAGGTGCGCCACCGTGCCTTGGCCCGGTGTGCCGTAGTTCCAGACATTGCCCGCCTGCAAGCCGGTCCTGACGAAATCCTGGGCAGTGCCGGCATAACTGGCCTGCACCGTTAGCACCAGCGGTGCGGTGGCCACCAACGACACCGGCGCAAGGTCCTTGAACGGGTCGTACGGCGTTTTGGGGTTGAGCAGCTTGGCGATGGTGAGGTTGCCATTGATCAGCATACCCAGCGTGTGGCCGTCTGTGGACTTGGCCACCATATCCGCGGCGATGTTGCCACTGGCACCGGGGCGGTTGTCCACGACCACGGGCTGGCCCAAGGCCTTGGACAAAGGCTCGGCCAGCGCACGCGCTGTCAGGTCTGGACTGGAACCGCCGGGAAAGCCCACGACGATGCGCAAAGGCTTGGTGGGCCATGGCGTGGCTTGTGCCAAGGCCAGTTGCCAAGGCATTGCGGCTTGGGCTGCTGCTGTCCAGCCAGCCATTGCCAAAAATCTGCGTCGAATCATCTGGACCACTTTCTGACTTTCTGCATTCGGCTTAACCGCGGTACAACCACGGTACGTCCAACAAGCGCTCCCCCAGCAGGCGCATGGACAGGTCACGGCCCCATCGCACCGGGCCCGTGGCATGAAAAATTTGGCCATTGCGCTGGGAGCGGGCCTGTACGCGCGCGTTGCGTTGCCAGCGCTGTTGCGCATAGTCCTGCAGCCGCTGCGTCATCGGCTGCTGCGGCCCAGACAACACGGCTTGCAAACAGGCCGCGTCTTCGATCGCCATGCCTGCGCCCTGCGCCATATAGGGGCGCATGGGATGGGCCGCATCACCCAGCAAGGCCACGCGACCTTGCGCCTGTTCGCCTGCGCCCGCCATGGGTGGGCGGTCGCACAGCGCCCACAGCCGCCAGGTTTGGATCGCGGCTACCATCTCTTGCAAGGCACCGCAACTGCTGCCCATGGCGGCTTGCAAATCGCGCGTGTGGGTGGCGTGGTCCCAGTCCTGCACGTCGCCGTTCACAGCACCTTCGACAATGGCCACCACATTGAGGTACGCACCTGCGCACACCGGGTACTGCACTACGTGCAGCCTGGCGCCCAGCCAGATGGAGACCTCCTTGCTGCGCAAAGCAGCGGGCAAATCGGCTTGGGGTATCAATGCGCGGTAGGCCAGATGACCGGTCACGCGGGGTGCGGCGTCGTGCAGTAACTGCTGGCGCACGCGGCTCCACAAACCATCGGCACCGACGAGCGCCTGGCCGTGCAATTGCAGGCCCGTATCGGTCTGCACCTGCACCGGGCCATCGGCGTCTGCAAAGGCCGTCAAGCAATGCCCGACAAGCAGCTCCGTGCTGCCTTGCTGCACCACCGCCGTCAGCAGCATGCGGTGCAGGTCCGCACGGTGTATGGTGGCATACGGCGCACCATAGCGCGCACGCGTGTGCTCACCCAGGCGCAAGCTGCCGAGCACTTGCCCATCCGTGGCCGAGAGCACCCTCAGCATGTTCGGGAAAGCGGCCACCTGGTTTAGCGCCGCATCAAGCCCCCAGGCTTGCAGTACCCGCACCACGTTCGGCCCCATCTGAATGCCCGCGCCTACTTCGCCAAACATCGGCGTGCGCTCCAACAGTTGCACCGGCCAGCCGGCCCGCGAGCAGGCCAATGCCGCAGCCAGCCCGCCTATGCCAGCACCGGCGATCAGAATCGGTTTTTGGTCATCATCCATGTGTGCATTGTCATCGCTGCGCGCGTGCGTTTAACATCGACCCCTTTCGTCAGCGCAGACGACTGCCTCACCAAAACCACCGCACCGATGTACCGCCCTAGCCGCAATAGAATTTCCGATGTTGTGCATCGCATGCCCGCTTCCACGCTTGCGCCAGCACCAACATGGGTGTGAAACGCCGTGCAAGCCAAGCCAGCGTTGGCCTGGTGGTGCTGGGCCTGCATCTGGCAGGTGTGCTGCTATGGTGGACAGCGGAACGTGGCATGCAATGGGTACGCAGCGAAGCCCGGCTTCCATCCATTGCCGTATGGCTGCCACCGCTAAGGACACTGGAAACCAAACTGCCATCGGGTGAGAGCACGCACAAGCCACCGGTTCGGGAAGCCAACACGCCTGCCGAACGACGCCCTGCCCAAACCGTGACGGTGACGTCCCCTTCTGCGGGCATCACCATGTCGGCACCGATGGAGCCAAGTGGCCCTACTGAGGTGCAAAACCAAACTGAGATGCCGACGGCGCCAACATGGAACTTGCACCTGTCACGCGCAGCCCTCTCGTCAGTGGCGCCACCCAGCTTTGCAGAACAATCTCCGTTCCACGGGCGCTTGCCCACCACAGTTGAGCGCCAAATCGCAAATGCGGCTGCAGAGACCGGCCCGTGGACAGAGGAGCGCATTGACAACGACCACATCCGCTTTCGTAGGGGCAACACCTGCGTCACCATGCAGCGCCCGCGCGCTGCAAGCATCGATCCCTTCAATGAGGCGGCGTCTCGCATTCCGTGGCGGGCGAGCGGTGCTGAGGCCTGTCAGTGACCTGGGGCTCGCTCCCCCTATGGTGCTGGAGAGCGGCCGGGCAAGCTATCGGCTAGGTCGCGGGCGGCGCTAGCGGCCTGCGATCCGGCGGTTGTTAGCAACGCGGCCCAATCGGAGCCGTCGCGCCGGCTGGCCCAATCGGTCGCATCGGCCCGTTCGGCTTGCGCAGCCAGGTCGGCCAAATGTTGCGCCCCAACCGTTGCCGCCAAGCCCCGCAGGGAATGGAGTGCTGCATGTAATGCTCGTCCGTCGAAGTGTGGCGCCCGCACCAGGGTCGAGATCTCCTGTGTCATGGTGGGGACCTGAGTGGCGAAGCCGCGTAGCACGTGCACATAGATTTCCGTATGGCCACCCAATCGCGCCAAGGCAGCCTTCGCATCCAATACGCCTTGCAAAACCGGATCAACACCAGCCACCGCCGCAGGCTCCACAAGTCCGGTGGAGTCCCCCACCGCGCCCGTGCGCCCCAGGCAACGCAGGATCACGGCAATCAAATGCGACAGGTCGAAGGGTTTGGCGACATGGTCATTCATGCCGGCCTCCAGCGCCGCGATGCGGTCCGTGTTCATGGCGTTGGCGGTCATGGCAATGATGGGCAGTTCGTGCAGGCCCAGGCGGTTGCGGATCTCGCGTGTGGCGGTGTAGCCATCCATTTCGGGCATCTGAATATCCATCAACACGGCATCGAATGGAGCATCGTTTGACGCGGCGACGGTCTGAATGGCGGCTATGGCCGCCAAGCCAGTGTCAGCGATGATGACCGTCGCGCCTTCGCTTTGCAGTAACTCGCGCGCAACCTGCTGGTTCGTCAGGTTGTCTTCGGCCACCAGCAGGCGCAGACCCGCCAGGCGCTGGTTGCGGGGGGTCTGCATCAACGTCGGCACGGCATCCCGACTGCGTCCGGCACGCGCATCGGCGACGGTGTCGTAAAGAATGGAAGCAGTCACCGGTTTGACCAAGAATCCGTCCAGCACCAGCGGAAGCTCCGCCTGGCGTTGCGCCAGCAGGTCGCGGCCATAGGCGGTCACCATGACGATCAGCGGCATGTGGCCGTTGGGAAAAAGGGAACGTATGTGCAGGCTGGTATCCCAACCGTCCATGCCGGGCATGCGCCAATCGATCAAGACAACGTCAACCCGCTGGCCGGCCAATTGAAAACCCTCCAGCAATCCCAAGGCCTCGGCGCCACTGGCCGCCAGGGCGACATGCCAGCCGAAACTCTCCAGTAAACCTTTCATCACTTCGCGGGCGCTGGCATTGTCGTCAACCGCCAAGACGCGCAGACCACCCAGCGTTTCGTGCTCGGCTCGCACGGGCTCAGCCGGGCCATCCCAAGGCTCGAACGGAATGGTGAAATGGAAGGTGCTGCCCACGCCCGGCGTGCTGTCCACTGCCAGTGCACCACCCATCAGCCGCACCAGCCGTTGGCTGATGGCAAGCCCCAGTCCGGTGCCACCAAAGCGCCGCGTCGTCGATGTCTCGGCCTGCGAGAACCCTTCGAAAATGCTGTCCAGTTGGTCTGGCGCAATGCCGATACCACTGTCACGCACGGCGATGCGCATGCTCTGCATTCCGTTTTGGTC
>JBBQBG010000084.1:0-14042 GCA_038317285.1 Burkholderiales bacterium
TTGTGCATGATGCTGCTGTGCGGGTGCATGCAGCCTTTGGGCAAACCCGTGGTGCCACTGGTGTAGGGCAGTATGGCCAGGTCGGCAGGGCCCACCGACAACACGGGAAGTTCTCCGACGCACTTCATCGCATCGGTCCACGCCAGCACCTGGCCGCCCTGCAAGACCGGCGGCGTATGGCGGGTCAACAGCCATTGGCTCCAGCTTGCTGGTGGCGCGTCGTCACCCACCACATTGGCATCGAAGGCATCGGTAAAGTGGGACACCACCAAATGTGCCAGTCGGTCCTTGGGGTCCAGCGCGTCGCTGGCACGCACCAGCTCTGGGGCCAGGTCGGAGGTGGTGATGGCGACGCGCGCATCGGGGTCGGTGATGTAGTGCTTGAGCTCCTCGGCGCGGTTCATCGGGTTGACCGGGACCACCACCGCATTGGCCCGCAAGATTGCAAAGTGCGCGATGATCAATTGTGGGCAGTTTTGCATGCACAGCACAACTCTGTCACCCTTTTCGACCCCTAGCCCTCGTAGACATTGCGCAAGGCGCTCTGCTTTTTGTAGCAGCTGCCCATAGCTCAGGACCGTGCCGAAGAACACGATGGCAGCCTTTTCGGGGTACCGACGGGCGTTTGTCTCCAGGTTGTCCCACAGGGAGGTTGCTGGCGGGGTGATGGAATGGGGTAGCCGTTTGGGCCAGAACTGGTAATGCGCGCGCACCGAAACTCCTCAGACATATGGATGCCGCAAGATTAGCGCGCCCATGCGCCAAGCGCATCCGGGTAGGCCCCCACCGAGCCTGCGTTTAGTCGCCTGCGAGACGTGCTGGGCACAGATATTGCAACTTGGCTGCGACGCAGCCAGAAGTTGGATCGGTATTGGGGCATGCGCATTTTGCATGATGTCCCCGTAAAAACCCATGGGTGTTTTGGTCCACGAGGGACTAACATCAGTGGGTTGGTTCTGGCAACGTTTTTGCAACGCGTAATCCGCTTGGGATTCAACATCAACCGAAGACTATTAGGAAAAAGACATGAAAAAACATCTGTTTGCCATTGCTGCCGCATCTGTTGCTGCCGCCTTGATACCCCTGGGCGCAGCACATGCGCAGGCCACTGACACGCTTGCCAAGGTCAAGGCTTCGGGTACCGTCACCATGGGTGTACGCGACTCCTCCGGCGCTCTGTCCTACACCTTGGGTGACGGCAAATACGCTGGCTTCCACGTGGAAATCTGCCAGCGTATTCTGGCCAATCTGGAAAAAGCTGCTGGTAAAAAGCTGGAAGTCAAATACCTGGCCGTGACGTCGCAAAACCGTATCCCTCTGGTGCAAAACGGCACCGTCGACATTGAGTGCGGCTCCACCACCAATAACGCCACCCGCCAGAAGGACGTGGCTTTTCTGGACACCGCTTATGTAGAAGAAGTGCGTATCGCTGTTAAGGCTAACTCTGGCATCACCTCGATCAACCAACTGAAGGACAAGAACGTCGCTACCACTACTGGCACCACGTCGGTGCAGTTGTTGCGCAAGCATGAGCGCGCCACCGGTATCGATTTCAAGGAAGTCTTTGGCAAAGACCATGCTGACAGCTTCTTGTTGTTGGAGTCCGGCCGTGCAGACGCTTTTGTGATGGATGGTCAAATCCTGGCAGGCAACATCGCTACATCCAAAGCGCCTGCCGACTACAAGATCGTTGGCGAAGTGCTCAATGTAGAGCCGATCGCCATCATGATCCACAAGGACGACGCGGCCTTCAAGACATTGGGCAACGACACCATCAAGGCGCTGGTCAAGTCTGGCGAGATGGCCAAAATCTATGACAAGTGGTTCGTTCAGGCTATCCCACCCAAGAACACCAAGGTGGGCCTGGCCGCCAGCGACGCAACCAAGGCTGCCTGGGCTAACCCGAACGACAAGCCTGCTGAAGACTACGCCAAGAAGTAAGTCCAGCCACGCCGCTTAGCCCACACGAACAAAGCCCGCCCGAATCATGGTGGCGGGCTTTTGTTTGTGGGCTTTGCGGGTATAAGATTTGTAGCACGCATCTTGCTGTGACCATGACAGCAACAACCCTAGAGGAGCAGCCTGAATGAATTGGCAATGGGAAATCTTTTTGATGGACCCGGGCGGAAAAATACCGACCTACTGGGAATGGTTGCTGTCGGCCTGGGGTTGGACGGTATCGGTCTCGCTGCTTTCCTTGATCCTCGCTTTGAGCATCGGTTCGATCATCGGTATCTTTCGCACCCTGCCCGACAGCCCTTGGCTGGTGCGCTTTGGCAATACCTGGGTGGAGTTTTTTCGCAACATCCCACTGCTGGTGCAGATTTTTCTGTGGTACCACGTGGTTCCGGCCTTCGTCTCGCCGATGAAAGAGGTGCCCGGTTTCTACCTGGTGATTTTGGCGCTCGGCTTTTTCACCTCCGCACGTATCGCTGAACAGGTGCGCGCCGGCATACAGGCTCTGCCCAAAGGTCAGCGCTATGCCGGTATGGCCATGGGGTTCACCACGGCACAGTACTACCGCTACGTGATCCTGCCGATGGCCTACCGCATCGTCATTCCGCCACTTACCAGCGAGTCCATGAACATTTTCAAGAACTCGTCAGTAGCATTCGCCGTGTCTGTTTCCGAATTGACCATGTTTGCCATGCAGGCCCAGGAAGAAACCTCGCGCGGCATCGAGATTTATCTTGCCGTCACGGCCTGCTATGTCGTGTCAGCATTCGCCATCAACCGCATCATGGCCTTCATCGAGAAGAAGACCCGGGTACCCGGTTTTATTGTCCAGGCTGGCGGGGGAGGACATTGATATGTTGTACCCCCAAGTTTGCGGTTGCACCGCTGCACTGCCCCCCAAGGGGGCCCAAAGCCGCCTAGGGGCGGCCCGTCGGAGCTTTGTATGAATCTCGACTTTTCCTTCTACAACTGGGAACTCATCCGCGCCTTTATCCTCAAGGGCTTTTACTTCAGCGTGCTGCTGACGGTGGCGGCCACGGTGGGTGGCGTACTGTTCGGAACCTTGCTGGCCATGATGCGCCTGTCGGGCCGCAAAGTGCTGGACTATCCCGCTACCTTCTATGTCAATGGCATGCGCAGCATTCCGTTGGTCATGGTGATACTGTGGTTTTACCTGCTGGTGCCGCGCGCGTTCTATTCCGCGATTCCTTGGGGGCTGGGTGAGAACTACCGCTCCGAAATTTCGGCGGTCATCACCTTTGTGGCGTTTGAAGCGGCGTACTTCAGCGAAATCATGCGGGCCGGTATCCAGTCCATTCCGCGGGGTCAGGTGTTTGCGGGTCAGGCCGTTGGCATGACCTATGGCCAGAACATGAAGCTGATCATCCTGCCACAGGCTTTTCGCAACATGCTGCCGGTGCTGCTGACGCAGACGATCATTCTGTTCCAGGACACGTCGCTGGTCTACGCCATCGGCGCCTACGACTTGCTGAAGGGCTTTGACGCAGCAGGCAAAAATTTCGGTCGCCCGATAGAGTCTTATCTCTTGGCCGCCGTGGTGTATTTCGTCATCTGTTATGGCCTGTCGTATTCGGTCAA
The DNA here is from genome assembly GCA_038317285.1 of Burkholderiales bacterium. Taxonomy (GTDB): domain Bacteria; phylum Pseudomonadota; class Gammaproteobacteria; order Burkholderiales; family Burkholderiaceae_C; genus Allorhodoferax. The sequence goes on from JBBQBG010000084.1 coordinate 3,556, forward strand.
ACAGCTGCACAAAAAAATCGCCATCATCCGCTAAAAATATGACCCCTACGCTTGCCACTACGTGTGCTGCGCTGCCCACCACGGGGTCCGCAGTTGCCTTGGGGCGGCCCGGCGGCAACTAAATTGATTTGATCTGGAGAACTCAGCATGATTGAAATGAAGAACGTGTCCAAGTGGTATGGCCCAGTGCAGGTGCTGACCGACTGTTCGGTAAGCATCAAAAAGGGTGATGTAGTGGTGGTCTGCGGCCCATCCGGCTCGGGCAAATCCACCCTGATCAAAACCGTCAACGCATTGGAACCCATCCAGCAAGGCATCATCACCGTGGACGGCACCCAGGTGAACGCCCCTGGTACCGACCTGCCCAAGCTGCGAAGCAAGGTCGGCATGGTGTTCCAGCACTTTGAACTGTTTCCCCACCTGAGCGTGACCGAGAACCTGACCATTGCCCAGATCAAGGTGCTGGGTCGCAGTGCCGACGAAGCCAAGGTGCGCGGATTGAAAATGCTGGACCGCGTGGGCCTGATGGCGCACAAGGACAAATACCCCGGCCAATTGTCAGGCGGCCAGCAGCAGCGCGTGGCCATTGCCCGAGCCCTGTCCATGGACCCGATCGTGATGTTGTTCGACGAACCCACTTCCGCCCTCGATCCTGAAATGGTCGGAGAAGTGCTGGACGTGATGGTTGGTCTGGCCAAGGAGGGGATGACCATGATGGTCGTCACCCATGAGATGGGATTTGCGCGCAAGGTGGCCAGCCGCGTTATCTTCATTGACGTTGGGGGCCATATTCTGGAAGACTGTGGCAAAGACGAGTTTTTCAACCAGCCCGAAAACCGCCAACCCCGCACCAAGGATTTCCTCAGCAAAATTTTGCAGCATTGAGCACATTCAAAAAAAGGATCACCTGCCATGCCAAGCGCCACCCACCGATCCATCTCCGCACGCCTGACCTTGGGCTTTGGGGGCATCTTGATTTTGCTGATTGCTGTGGCCGCTGTCGCGCAGTACTCGGCCAAGGCGGTGCAAAAGCGCATGCAGGAGATCACGGGTGTCAATGCCAGCAAGACCAAGCTGGCCAACGCCATGTTGGCCAGCGTCAATGCACTGGGCATTGAGAGCCGCTCCGCCGTGATGCTCGATGCCGTGGACGCTGCCCGGTCCAAGGAGCAAAGCAAGCGGTTTGAGGAGACCTTCAAGCGCTACATTGCACAAGAGAAGGAACTGTCTGCCCTGGTGCAAGCTGGTGAGGTCAACCCCGGTGAGCAAAAACTCTTGAAAGAAATCGCCGATATCAGCCGCAAGACCGGTCCTGAGATGCAGCAGGCCGTGGGCCAGTCATTGGACGGTGATGCGGTCGCCGCCAACATGACTTTGATGGTGCGTGTTAACCCAGGCGAACTGGCGTGGAACCAGAAGCTGGCAGGCATGGTCGAGTTGCAATACGCGCGCAGCCAGGAGGCTACGCAATTGGCCGAGCAAACACAGTCGCAAGCTCTATTCACGGGTAGCGCGCTGGTGGTCGTGGCCCTGGCCCTGGGCGCCTTCATTGCGTGGCGCATCACGCTGAGCATCACCGCGCCCATTGGCCGCGCCGTCGTGGTGGCCGAGCGCATTGCGGCTGGTGATCTAACGTCTGCTATCGAGGTGCGCATCAACGACGAAACCGGGCGCCTGCTGGATGCCATTGCCACCATGCAGGACAAACTGCGCGAACTGGTCGGCAATATTAGCGCGACGGCCAACAACATCGAATCCAGCAGCGCCGAAGTGGCCAGTGCTACCTTGGACCTGAGCCAGCGCACCGAGGTAGCCTCGCACAACCTGCAGTCGGCTGCCGGCAACCTGGAGAACCTGAACACTACGGTGGAGCAGAGTGCCGAATCGGCACGCAATGCCAACCGACTGGCCGCAGCCGCCTCTGACACAGCCACACGCAGCGGCGAAGTGGTCAGCAAGGTCGTGCAGCGCATGGACGACATCAGCACCAGTTCGCGAAAGATTGCCGACATCATCAGTGTCATCGACGGGATCGCGTTCCAGACCAATATCCTTGCACTCAATGCGGCGGTGGAAGCGGCCAGGGCCGGCGAACAAGGCCGCGGGTTTGCTGTCGTGGCCAGCGAAGTGCGCAACCTGGCTGGTCGCGCCGCGGCATCGGCCAAGGAAATCAAGACGCTAATCGGCAACAGTTCCGAGCAGGTGGAAGCAGGCACCGCTCTGGTAGCGCAGGCGGGCAGCATCATCCGGGACATGGTGCAATCAGTCAAAGACGTCTCGGCGATCGTCGGTGAGATTGCGGTGGCCACCGGCGAGCAAAGCGGGCGCATTGGTTCCATCTCTCACGCTGTCACGCAGTTGGACGACACCTTGCAACAAAACGCGGCTATGGTGGAAGAAAGCGCTGCAGCCTCAGAAAACCTGAAGGAACAAGCACGCAACCTGACGCAGATTGTCAGCAGCTTTCGGCTCAGTCGAGACGAGCCGGACTACGGTGGAGCAGTCAGTTCGACGGGCGCTGAGTCTCACCCAAGCCAGACAGTGTCCGGCCAACCCCGCTTGCTGGCCAACCGGTAATGTTTTGGGCGCGCTGCAAGACCGCATTTGGCCACGCAACAACATCCTCTTCACCTGTGCGCACAATTGCAATGTGCCACTAAGGTCCGCGTAAACTGTTGTCACCATTGTTTAATCTATTGGAGTACTTGTCGATGAAACTAAATACCGTTAAGACCGTAGCCGCCGTCATAGCATCCCTGGGAATTGCATGGGCTGCCCCCGCTCACGCCGGCAAGACCCTGGATGGCATCAAAGCCCGCGGCCAAGTAGTTTGCGGCGTGCACACTGGCCTGGCCGGCTTTTCGGCTGCCGACTCCAGCGGCAAATGGAATGGCCTGGACTCCGACATCTGCCGCGCCATCGCCGCAGCCGTGTTGGGCGACGGTGAAAAGGTGAAATACGTGCCCCTGCCCGCGCAGGCCCGCTTCACTGCGCTGCAATCGGGCGAGGTCGACGTGTTGTCGCGCAACACCACCTTTACCCTGACCCGCGACGCATCCTTGGGCCTGAGCCAGACCGCTGTTACCTACTACGACGGCCAGGGATTCATGGTGCCAGTCAAGAGCAAGATCAAAAGCCCCAAGCAACTCAAAGGCCAAACCGTCTGCGTGCAGTCCGGCACCACGACCGAGAAGAACTTGACCGACTACTCCAAGGCCAACGATTTGAATGTCAAGCCCGTGGTGTTTGAGAAACTGGAAGCGGTCGAGGGCGCCTATTTCTCGGGCCGTTGCATCGCCTACACCACCGACGCGTCGGGTCTGGCATCCGTACGCAACAAGTCAGCCAAGAACCCGGCCGACCACGTCATCCTGCCCGAAATTATTTCCAAAGAGCCCTTGGGCCCCTTGGTGCGTCGCGGTGACGACGAATGGTTTGCCATTGTCAAATGGGTCATCTATGGCTTGATCGAGGCCGAAGAGTATGGTGTGACCCAAGCCAATGTAGACGCCATGAAAACCAGTACAGACCCCGTGGTCGGCCGCATTCTGGGCACAACAGAAGACACCGGCAAGCTGCTGGGTCTGGACAAGGAATGGCTGGCCCGTGCCATCAAGACCACCGGTAACTACGGCGAGATTTTTGAGCGCAATGTGGGTCCCAAATCAGCGCTGCAATTGCCACGTGGCCTCAACAACCTGTGGAACAAGGGCGGCATCATGTACGCCTACCCTGTACGCTAGGCTGTGACCCTGCAAGCCCCGCCAAAAAAGAAACGGCTGACCTGGCGCAGCCAGGCCTTTAGGGGCCTGGTTTACCAGGTTCTTGCCGTTGCGGTGATTGGCTTGATTGTCTGGTTTCTGGCCCACAACACCGCGAACAACATGCGGATTCGGGGCATACAAAGCGGGTTCGATTTCCTGTCCAGCGCGGCCGGTTTTGATATCGGCGAAAGCCTCTACCCGTTTGATTCAGGCGAGCCCTATTGGCGAGCCTTTCTCATTGGCCTGACCAACACATTGCGGGTAGCGATACTGGGCATCATTCTCACCACGGTATTGGGCACCTTGATTGGCATTGGCCGCTTTTCGCGCAATGCGCTGGTGCGTGGCCTGTGCAGTGTGTATGTCGAGGTATTTCGCAATATTCCCATCCTGCTGCAACTGCTGATGTGGTACTTGCTGTTCACTGAGTTGCTGCCCGCATCCACCGAGCCCATTGTCCTGGGGCCTCTCTATCTGAGCAAAGGCGGGTTGAACTTCCCCATCCCCATCTGGGCGACTGGCCACGCATGGGCGGCCTGGGGCTTGCTGGCCGGATTGGGCCTGGCCTGGTGGCAACGCCAACGCGCTATCAAGGCGTTTGAGCGCACGGGCCAGCCCGCCAGCATGTTCTGGAAGCCTCTAGCCATTGTGATATCGGCGGGCATTGCGGGCTGGTTGCTGGGCGGCGCACCGTCTGCATTTGACAGCCCCAAGCAAGGCGAATTTGCCATCGAGAACGGCGGTGCACTGACACCAGAGTTTTTGTCGGTGCTACTGGGCCTCACCGTTTACACCGCCGCCTTCGTGGCCGAGGTCGTGCGCGGCGGCATACAGTCGGTTGCCCTGGGGCAAAGCGAAGCAGCCAGTGCCTTAGGTCTAAGCCCGCTGCAAGACATGCGCTTGGTGAAGCTGCCACAGGCGCTGCGGGTGATCATCCCGCCGATGACCAACCAGTACCTCAATCTGACCAAAAATTCGTCATTGGCCGTGGCCATTGGCTACCCAGATGTGGTTTCCATCGCCAACACGGCCATCAACCAGACGGGCCGCGCAGTGGAATGCATCTCGGTCATCATGCTGGTCTACCTGACCACCTCGCTGGCGACCTCGCTGTTAATGAACTGGTACAACGCCCGTGCGGCCATCAAAGAGCGTTGACAACACAATGGCCGCCCAGACCTTTCAGCCCATTCCCGCGCGTCCAGCACCCGTCGACACCGCCGGGTTGCTGCCGTGGGTCCGCAAGAATCTGTTTGGTACCTGGCCCACGGCGGTGGGTACCCTCGTCATTGGCGCCCTGCTGTTGTGGATACTGCCGCAGATATTTGGTTGGGTCGTGTTCCGCGCCGTGTGGATACCCCATGCCGACGCCTGCCGCGTCGATGGCGCAGGCGCCTGCTGGGGCGTGATCGCCGAAAAATATCGGCTCATCCTTTTTGGCCGCTATCCGTTCGAAGAACAATGGCGGCCGCTCATTGCCACACTGCTGATGGTGGCCCTTTTGGTGGCGAGCTGCATGCGCGCCTTCTGGAAGCCGTGGCTGGCCATTCTGTGGATGGCTGTGCTGGCTTCTTTTTTCACCATCATGTTTGGTGGCGTGCTGGGCCTGAGCCGGGTAGAGACTGACCGATGGGGTGGTTTGCCACTGACCATTTTGCTGGCATCACTGTCCGTATCCATGGCCTTCCCGATTGCGCTGCTGGTCGCGCTTGGGCGCATTTCGGGCCTGCCAGCCATTCGCAGCGCGTGCACCATTTATGTGGAATTGATTCGAGGGGTGCCATTGATATCAGTGCTGTTCATGGCGTCTTTCATGTTCCCACTGTTCATGCCCCAGGGCTTCACGATCGACGTGTTAATTCGGGTATTGGTAGGAATCACACTGTTCGCAGCGGCCTACATGGCGGAAGTCATACGTGGTGGGCTGCAGGCCCTACCCAAGGGCCAGGTCGAAGCCGCTGCCACACTGGGGCTGACCTACTGGCAGACCCAGCGCAAGATTGTGTTGCCCCAGGCGCTGGCCATGGTGGTGCCGGGTATCGTGAACGGCTTCATCTCCACCTTCAAAGATACGTCTTTGGTCACGATCGTGAGCTTGTACGAACTGACCGGCTCGATGGGCCTCGCGTTGAACTCGGATGCTGATTGGCGGCCGTTCAAGATCGAAGGTTATTTATTCATCGCCTCGATCTACTTCATCTTCTGCTTCTCAATGTCGCGCTACAGCCACTGGGTTGAGAAGCAGGTCAACCGGTCCAAGCAGCGTTAACACCCACCACCCGCACCCATGTCTGAATCCATCATCACCTTTGACAAAGTAAACAAATGGTATGGCAACAATTTCCATGTGTTGCGCGACATTGATCTGTCGGTGGCCAAAGGTGAGCGCATCGTCATTTGCGGGCCGTCTGGCTCTGGCAAGTCCACGCTGATACGCTGCATCAATCGGCTGGAGGAGCACCAACAAGGCCATCTGACGGTGGATGGTGTCGAGCTCACCGACGACGTCAAGGTGATAGACGATGTACGCAAAAAGGTGGGCATGGTGTTTCAGCAATTCAATCTATTCCCGCACCTCACCGTGCTGGAAAATTTGACGCTGTCACCGATGTGGGTCGGCAAAATGCCCAAGAAAGAGGCCGAAGAAAAGGCTATGGAGCAACTCAACCGGGTGCGCATTGCCGAGCAGGCACTCAAGTACCCGTTGCAGCTCTCCGGTGGTCAACAGCAGCGCGTGGCTATTGCCCGCGCGCTGTGCCTGACACCCAAGATCATGCTGTTTGACGAACCCACCAGCGCGCTGGACCCCGAGATGATCAAAGAGGTGTTGGATGTGATGATCGAAATGGCCAACCAGGGCATCACGATGATTTGCGTGACGCACGAAATGGGGTTTGCCAAAGCGGTGGCGGATCGGGTGATCTTCATGGACCAAGGCCAGATCGTCGAGCAGAACAACCCGCATGATTTTTTCAACAATCCCCAGAGTGAGCGGAGTCGGGATTTCTTGTCGAAGATTTTGGGGCATTAGTCCAAAACAGTCGCAATACCGCCCATCGCACGTAAGAGTTAACGACTTATGTCTGGCCTGACACTTGCGCATGTTGAAAAACATCAAATTGACCGCAACTGGCAGACTGAGTTCATGTCCTCCAAAACGCACCATGTTCAATTTCATTCATCCCAAATCCGTTTTTCGCGACCGCGCCGTCGCTCAACTGGTGGTCAAAAGCGTTGCGCCTACTCGGATTTGTGACCACCACATTTTGACAACTGAACCAAAGAAACAGGTTCTGACGCCGGTTTCGACCACAGTTCCAAAAAAAGTCTAGTCCCTGTTGCTGGCGCGACATGTCCCTCGCAGTTCACCGAGGGGGAGCCGATGTGCATCGAAAAGTTGGAGCAGTAAATTGAGACGCCTCCCAGTAAATTGGGTTACTCCGACTAAGCGACGCAGCGTGACTCTGTAGCTTATGCGCTATTGAATTAGTAGCTGGATACGTAGAATGCATAAGGGCTGCAGCCAAATTTTTTTTAGAAGCCCCCCGATGCGACTGCACTTAGGGCCGGACCTGCGTGATCTGCCACTTGGCAGACCCCTCGCCATCTGTGAGAACCGCCAGCCGGGCAATGAGCTGCTTCATTCCCGGCTCGTCTACGATCCCAGTCCAAGTCGCAACCAATCTATATTCCGGCTTCTTTGGCTCTTGGTTAACCGTTGTAGAGGTTGTGACCATGAATTTCATGTGCCGCAGAAGAGCAATCGCGTCTTTGGCCGTTGGTCCTTCGGTTGGTCGCAGCCATTCAAACGAGACAGTCACTGGTGCACTCATCACAACATTACTCTTGGCCGTCTGAGTCAAGACGTCCGCAGTTTGTGCATCTGCATTCACCACGACCAAGCAGAGCGTGGCTATCGATACGACTAAAGGATTAAATTTCATCACTTTGGATACGAGCAAACGATGTCGCCACAGGCTGCCAAATGTAATGCAATAGACGACCCTGACCCACCAAAAGAAGATCCTTTCTCCAGTGGACATCTAGCAATGATTGCAGCCTGCCCTGAACGGCCCGTCGCGAGCACTCAACGGCCAGCTGCGCAGCCCCAACGGGCTGGCGGGGCGCGGGGCCGACTTGGCACGCGAAGCGCCTCTGAGGCCCTGCACCCGGCCAGCCCGTTGGGGCAGAGCGCACACAACACCAAGCCAAAAATCAAAGGTAATCCTCACCAGCAAACCGGCGCGTCTTGAGCCAGTATTCCCACGTATAGCCAGGCCACAGCGTATCGATATGCCCATCCGCATGCTGGTACCAGCTCTTGCAACCGGATGACCAGACGGTGCCCTTCATCTTTTGCTGGATGTCCGCGTAGTCAACACGTTGCACTTCGGCCCGCAGTTGCAAGACAGGTTGCTTGCGGTTGCGCACATGTTGCAAGGCCTGCACGATGTAGTCCACCTGGCATTCGATCATGAAAATGATCGAGTTGTGACCCAGGCCGGTGTTGGGCCCCACCAGCATGAACAGGTTGGGAAAGCCCGCAACCGTGATCCCCAGGTGGCTGGCGGCGGGGTTGCTGCGCCACACGGAGCCCAATTCAGGCGCAGTGGCGCCGATGTCCGTAGCGGCGCCCTGCGACGGCGCGCCATAGATTCGCATGGGCGCGACAAACTCTGTGGCTTTGAAGCCCGTGCCCCAGATGATCACATCGCAGGGGTAGAGCCTGCCATCGGCGCCGACCACTCCCTTGGGCGCAATGCCAGCCACCGCTTGTGTCACCAGCTCAACGTTGGGGCGTTGCAGCGCGGGGAACCAGGTATTGGAAATCAGCAGGCGTTTGCAGCCGGGGGTGAAATCGGGAGTCAAATCCTTGCGCATTCCGGCATCTGTGACTTGTTGGCGCAGGTGATGTCCGGCCAGGCGTTTGAGCATGCCCTGAATGCGTGTAGAACCCATGAAACCCATGCCCACGAACTCGTTGAACCAGTACACCCGCCAGCGACTCAGGCGCTGCAAAAGGGGCACATAGCGGTAGGCCCAGAGCCTGATCGCACCATAGGGCCTGTCCCAGCGCGGCAGCACCCAGGCCGGCGTGCGCTGGAAAACGGTGACATGGGCCGCATCCAGTGCGATTTCGGGGACAAACTGCACCGCACTGGCGCCCGTTCCTACCACGGCAACGCGTTTGCCTCGCAGGTCTACATCGTGGCGCCAATGGCTGGAATGGAAGGACTGTCCGGTGAAACCGCTCAGACCTGGAAGATCCGGAATCGCCGGTTTGTTCAGTGGCCCAGTTGCCAACACCACGTGTCGCGCCATCAAAGGCAATTGGCCCTCGATATCAATCTGCCAGCATTGCTGGTCGACCAGCCAGCGCATGGCTGCTACATCGGTGTTAAAGCGAATCAACGGCCGCAAGGCAAAGTCTTCGGTGACGCGCAGGATGTAGTCTTGCACCTCCTGCTGTTGCGGATAGGGCCGGGTCCATTGGGTGTTGGGAGCAAACGAAAAGGAATACAGGTGCGACGGCACATCGCAGGCGCAACCGGGGTAAATGTTGTCGCGCCAAGTGCCACCCACCTCGTGGCTGCGTTCGAGAATCACCAGCGATTGCACACCGCTGTCGCGCAGGCGTATGGCCGCACACAGGCCACCAAATCCCGCCCCCACGATTGCCACATCGACTTGTTGTTGCAGTTGCATCCGCCAAACTTAACACAGCCTAAACAGCCCAACCAAAACCTTTATTGGGGCTTGGGTAAGTCGGGTGACGCGGTATTGGTGCTGTTGTTCATATTGGTGGTCGCTGCCGTCGTACCAAGGCGTTCCGTCGTCCAGCGCAGCAGGTCTATCCACATCTGGCGCATCTCAGGATCCTGCGGTGTACGCGATGCGCTGGGAAGTTCGATGGTGACTACGGGCACACCTTTGTGGACACCGCCGTAATTGCCCAAAGAGCCTGGAAAGATGCCGACCTGGTCCAGGTAAAGCCGACCCAATCGGCTTGGTGGGACCGAAGGGCCGTCAAAGTCCAGCACGCCGTATGGCGCATGCACGCTGACGATCAGATTGGGCTTGAAGCTGTCGATCTGTCCCAGCAAGAAGCGCGACTCGGGCTCTGACAGTGCTTGATTGCCGGGCCAGCGACGGGGGTCACGGCGGGTGCGGGTCTCCCAATACTGGCGGGCATCACGCGCCCAATTGGGTGTTGGAAAGTTGCGGTTCAGGTCCACACCATGGGCATTGACGCGCCGGGCGGGTTTGGCAAACATGCCATCCGGATTGAGCGTGGGAATAAAGCGCCAGTGGATAGGCACAGGGGTATCGGCCGGTGGCGTTTGCGCCATGGCAATCCAGTGGAACACCAGCGAGCTGGACGACATTTCATCACCATGAATGCCACCCAGCACAAGAACACGCAGCGGCGCACCGCCAGCCCGCACGTCGCTGCTCCAGATGGGACGACCCTGGACCGAGCGTGCATGGGTGTCCTGTAACTGTGCGGCTTCGCATAACACCGGTTTAACATTCGGAATCTTGGAGGCGTAATCGGCGCAAGCCCTCATAGGTATTGCGTAAGCAGCTACGCTATTCATAGCAGACATGAGCACGAGAAGGGTTCTGAGGCGCATGCCGCGATTGTAGGTTGCCCTTGCCGGACTCAGCTTGTTGCACAGGCGACCCCAGGTTGGTTGAAATATGGGGTAAATTGTGGCGATG
>JBBQBG010000085.1:0-14008 GCA_038317285.1 Burkholderiales bacterium
CGTCGCCATTGGCTTCATGCTGTGCATCATTCCCGGCTTGCTAGTCATGGCATTGGTTCCTACTGCGGCTTATTTGGTTGCTGTGGGCGAGAAGGATGGCGTTAACGCCATCAAGCGTGCGTTTGATTAGGTCAAGGCCAACCTGCTGAGCGCTTTCTTCTGCGCACTGGTGCTGGGCATCGTGGGTTCCATCGGGAGCAATTTGTGCGGTATTGGCATCATCATGACGCTGCCCATCGGATTCATCGGCAGCTACCACATGGCCAAGCAATTGACGGACGGTGGTGCCGGCCCCGCCGCCATCACGCATGCCTGATTCCGCCGCCAGCACCGCCAGCACCGCCAGAACCGGCGTGCTGCTGAGCGGGCCGGAGCGCCAGTGGCGCTCAGCGTTGACGCTGGGCTGGCCGGTGGCGTTGTTGGGCGCACCGTTAGTGCTTTCCCTGGGCGACTTGCCGCTGTGCGGTTTTCGGCACCTGACCGGCTTGCCCTGCCCGCTGTGCGGTGGCACTAGGGCTTGTGCGGCGCTGGTGGACGGCAATTTTTTAGCCGCCTGGCAGGTCAATCCCGGGCTGATGGTGCTGCTGATTCTTGCGGCGGCCCATTCCGTGCAACTCGGCGTGGAGGCTTGGACCGGGCGACGGTTGCGGCGCTGGCGGATTGGGGCAGATGCGTGGCGTGCAGGTCTTGTTGTTCTGATGGTTGGGTGGGTGTTGCGGTTGCTGGGGCTGTTCTAGTCGTTTCTTGGGAGATGGGTTGACTGCTTTGGTGGTGGCAGAGTTTGGGACAGTGGCCCCCGCCTCATGGTGTCAAATGCCCACAAATCGGCGGGAACCACTGTCCCAAACTCTGAGGGCGGCCTGTTTTGGCTCAGCTAGCGCTGGCGGGCCAAGTGAAAGCTTGGATATATTCCCTCATCGCTTAATGATTTATTTCTCATGCCCGTAACCTTTGTTCGTGAAGGCTGTAAGCCTGTTGTCGCCCCAAGTGAAGGTAAGCTGAAGCTTGAGCTTTCACGCACGCGAATGTCTTTCGCTAACCTTGCCAATGAGGTCGGTCAATATCTTCAGGTTGCGGGAGGTCCTGGGCTATTCTTGTTAGAACGCCATGACAACGATGGAAAGCACTTTCGCGCATTTCAAGAGAAGCCGGTCGCGCCCCATACTGATGGAACAACTTTAGCTTTCAGTGGTGGTGCCGTGCAAATGGCTCAGCGAGACTGGTTCCTCATTCAGCAAGTCACTGAGATCTTTGTGGCGTTCTCTGAAAGCCGAGATTGGCCAGAGTACGTCTGCTGGGGTGAGGTCGATTTTCGTGCCGCTATCGTCGCTTAATTTACCTGCCTTCGGACGACCTCGCAACGTGATGTCCCACCAGTAAGTTCCACCCGCCGTGTGTGAGGTGTCCGCATACAAGGTTTAAAAAATTCCTCGCGACAAAAATGGCCGCTAGCCCTCGTCAATGCTGCGTAAGCTGCTTCCGAATCTATAGCAGCTTAAAAACCTCGTCAGCCACGCGCAGAGTCTCCGCAATGTCTTCATCAGTATGCGCCGCACTCACAAACCCAGCCTCGTACAGCGCAGGTGCCAAGTAAACGCCACGCTCCAGCATGCCGTGGAACAGCGTGTTGAAGTGCTGGTTGTCGGTGGTCATCACCTTGGCGTAGTTCTGCGGTAAGGTGTCAAACAAGAAAAAGCCAAACATGCCACCCTCGCTGTCCACGCTGAACGGCACACCGGCTTTATCCGCTGCGCCTTTCAATCCGGCCATCAGCTTTTGCGTCTTGGCAGCCAGCGCTTCATAGAAGCCGGGCTTGCGAATCTCGCCTAGAGTGGCCAACCCACAGGCGGTGGCGACCGGGTTGCCGGACAGCGTGCCGGCCTGGTAGACCGGGCCCAGTGGCGCGAGCAACGCCATGACGGCGCGCTTGCCGCCAAAAGCTGCCAAGGGCATGCCGCCGCCGATGACCTTTCCCAATACGGTGATGTCGGGCGCAAAACCGGGGATGGACTTGGCATAGACGCTCTGGGCGCCACCCAGCGCCACGCGGAATCCCGTCATCACTTCGTCGAACACAAATAGCGCACCATACTCCGTGCACAACTCGCGGCAGCGTTGTATGAATGGCACCGAAGCCCGCACAAAGTTCATGTTGCCAGCAATCGGTTCGATCATGATGCAGGCCAGCTCCTGGCCATGCAGCGCAAAGGCCTCTTCCAATTGCGGGATGTTGTTGTACTCCAGCACCAGCGTGTGTTGCACCACTTCGGCCGGTACGCCGGCGCTGGTGGGGTTGCCAAAGGTGGCCAGGCCGGATCCGGCCTTGACCAAAAGCGCATCGGCATGGCCGTGGTAGCAGCCTTCGAACTTGAGGATTTTGCTGCGGCCGGTGGCGCCACGCGCCAGGCGGATGGCGCTCATGCCCGCCTCAGTGCCGCTACTGACCAGGCGCACCATGTCCATGCTGGGCACCAGGCTCAGGATTGCCTCGACCAATTCCACCTCGCGTTCAGTGGGGGCGCCGAAGGAGAAACCTTCCAGAATGGCTTTTTGAACGGCCTCTACTACCGCTGGGTGGCCGTGGCCCAGGATCATCGGTCCCCAGGAGCCTATGTAATCTATATAGCGCTGGCCATTGGCGTCCCAGAAATGTGGCCCTTTGGCACGCGACACAAAGCGCGGTGTACCACCGACGGCCTTGAAGGCACGCACGGGGGAATTGACGCCGCCGGGGATGACTTTTTGGGCGCGTTGAAACAGTTGCAGGTTGCGGTCAGTGTCGTGTGTCATTGGGTGAAATTTCAAAGGAGGATTCCTGCGGCGCTTCGTCGTCGGTTTCGGGGTGCGCCCAAAACAGGCGATCGGGCAATACATTGCCCATGCCGGGCCGGAAACCACTTTCCAGGCACCGGTCCAGATAGCTCAGGGCTTCAGTGGCCGATTCAATCAGCTCGGTCTCGCTGGCAATCAGCGCCGCCAGCGCGGCCGACAAGGTGTCGCCCGCTCCTGCAAAAACGGCTTCGAACCGCTCAAACTTATTGCTGCATAGAACGCTCGTGGGGCTGCACAACACGTTGTCGATGAACTGGTCCGGGAGGGGGATGCCGGTCACCAAGGTGTACGGTACACCAAAGGCATCGGCGGCGCGTGCAATGTCGCGGGCGGCGGGGCTGCGCGCGGCGCTCCAGTCCGGTAGCAGCCAGCGGCTGAGGGTGCTGTGGTTTCCAACCAACACAGTGGTCAGCGGCAGCAGCAGCTCGTTGAAGGCGTCCTGGTAGAGATCAATCTGGTCTTCTTGCCACCACGAAAGGTCGGGCATGTAGGCCACCAGCGGGATGTCGGCGTAGTCGGATGCCAGTTCGGCGATGGCACTTAGGTTCTCCGGAGAGCCCACAAAACCGACCTTGATGACTTGCACTGGAACATCTTCGAGGATGGCACGCGCCTGCTCGGTGACGGCTTCATCGTCCATGCAAAAGTGGTCGTACACCTCGGCCGTGTCGCGGGCGTAGGCGCCGGTGATGACGGGCAGGGCGTGGGCTCCAACCGAGGCGATGGCCGTGATGTCTGCAGTGATGCCGCCCGCGCCACTGGGGTCGTTAGCGTTGAAAACCAAGACGCAAGCGGCGGGGCCGTCGTCTTCGGTTTCAATCTCAATGCTGGGGTCTGGGAGTGCCGTCATACGGTGTCCTGTCTTAGGGTTTGTCAGCAGACAGAATGGCGGGTTTTGGGCGGGCGGCAGGCTTTTTGCCCAGGCTGCTTCTATACAATCCTTGCATTCTATTCGAAGGCCCTTTAAGCTGTGAGCGATACAAAAACTTGGATGTGCCTGATTTGCGGCTGGATTTATGACGAGGCGGCGGGAGCGCCCGATCATGGACTCGTTGCTGGTACGCATTGGGCCGATGTGCCCATGAACTGGACGTGCCCGGAATGTGGCGCGCGCAAGGAAGATTTTGAGATGGTTCAGATTTGAATTTGCGATGCGATAACGAACGTACCATGCTGCTTAACACCCATTCATAATCAGGAGCAACGTCTTTTGAGTAACGCAGCATCCACTGTCAGAGTTCTGGTTATTGATGACAGCAACACGATTCGCCGCAGTGCGGAAATCTTCCTCAAGCAAGGTGGGCACGATGTGCTGCTGGCCGAGGATGGTTTTGATGCGCTTGCCAAGGTCAATGACTATCAGCCACAACTCATTTTTTGTGACATCCTGATGCCACGCTTGGACGGCTACCAGACCTGCGCCATCATCAAGCGCAATTCCAAGTACGCGGGCGTGCCCGTGGTGATGTTATCGTCCAAGGATGGCGTCTTTGATAAGGCACGTGGCCGCATGGTCGGCGCACAGGATTATTTGACCAAACCTTTTACCAAAGATCAATTGCTGCAAGCCGTGCGGCAATTTGGAACCGATATGCAAGGAGCTAGTTGATGGCAATAAATAAAGTACTAATCGTTGACGATTCAAAAACTGAAATCATGTTTTTGACGGATCTGTTGCAAAAAAACGGCTATTCCGTGCGTTCCGCCGAAAACGCCGACGAGGCGTTCAAGCGTCTGACAGAAGATAAGCCGGACCTTATCCTGATGGACGTAGTCATGCCCGGGCAAAACGGTTTTCAACTGACCCGTGCCATCAATCGCACGCCCGAATACACCGACATCCCTATCTTCATTTGCACCAGCAAAAACCTGGAAACCGATCGGGTATGGGGCATGCGCCAAGGTGCACGTGACTACATCACCAAGCCGGTTGATGCTGCCGAATTGTTCGCCAAGATCAAAGCACTGGGTTGATTCGCTGTTCCCATGGCAAATCGCGAAGCACTTAGAGAACTCCAGTCCCGGCTAGCCAGTCGTCTGCAGGCTGCCCGTACCGAGGGTATGTCTGTGGCGTGGCTCGCGTTGCGCGTAGGGGGGCGCAATCTCCTGTTCCCGCTGGGCCAGTCTGGCGAGATTTTTCCGTTGGCGAGTTTGCAGCCAGTCCCATACGCGCGGGATTGGTTTCGCGGCGTCATCAATATCCGCGGTGGCCTGTATGGCGTGGTTGACCTGGCGGGCTTTATTGCTGTTGATACAGGGGCCGCGCGTGCTGAGCCTGCTGCTCAAGACTTGAGCGTGGTCACACTGAATGTTGCGCTCGAAGTGAATTGCGCACTGCAGGTTGACGGTCTGCTGGGTTTGCGCGGCGGCGACGCCTTCGCGTCGTCATCTGCCGCCGACCCGGGCGCTCCAGCCTATTTTGGTCACCAATTCATTGACTCGGCTGGCGAGCGATGGCAGGAAATCGATCTGCGTATCTTGTCACAAACCCCTCAATTTTTGAGTATCAGCGCTTAGACCCCTCCCTAAGGTTTCACCATGTCCGTCGTCGATAAATTAAAGAACATTTTCACCAAAAAGCAGTCTGAATCCGAGCTGGATTCGCGCCTTAGTCTTGCCATGCCAGAAGACTTGTCGAGTGCAGCGGGTGGCGAAACCATGCAGGAAGACGAGATTCCTTTAGGGCTCAAGCTGGGAGGCGCGCCCCTGAAAGAGGCCGTCGAAGAGCTCGCACCCAAAGCGGCTACCGATGATCTGGTCTCCATCCCCGGCCTGGGGCGCAGAACGGTTGCGAAGCAGCAACGTTTGCTGTTCACGTTGCTGTTTGCCGCTCTGCTGGTGTTGGCGGGAGTTACGGTGTATGTGTTGAACCAGTCAGACAAAGTGGCGCAACAACTCGGTGCCACTGGTCAGGCGTTGATGCAGTCGCAGCGTCTTGCTAAGTCCGTGTCCCAGGCGGTGGTGGGTAGCGCTCAGGCCTTTCCCGATGTGTCGGACAGCGCCGGTATTTTGTCCAAGAACACCCGTGGCTTGCAAGACGGTAACAGTGAGTTGCGTTTGAAGCCGTTGGGCGATACCTATGTCCACGAGCTGGAAAAGATCATGCCGCTGGTGGACCGTGCGGAGAAAAGCGCCAAGGCAGTCATGGGCCAGCAAAAAATCTTGACCCAGATTGGTTCTGCGTTGCGCCTGATCAATCGCCAATCCTCCGATCTGTTGGAAATCGCCGAAGCCATTTTGGCGATGAAGCTGCAACAAAATGCACCTTCGGTGGAAATTTCCGCCGTGGGTCAGTTGGTGATGTTGACTCAGCGTATCGGCAAGTCTTCCAATGAGTTCTTGACGGCGGAAGGTGTGAGCCCTGAAGCGGTTTTCTTGCTGGGCAAGGACTTGAACACCTTCAAGGAAATCTCCCAAGGCCTGTTGACGGGTAGCCAAGAACTGCGTCTAGCAGCATCCAAGGACGCGGGCACACGTGAACAACTTGATGCGCTGATCAAGATGTATGAAGAGACGCGGGTTCAGGCCAGTGCGATCTTGGGCAACCTGCAGGGCTTGGTGTCCGCACGTGAAGCGCAAGACGCGATTATTGCGGACAGCGAACCGTTGCGCCGTAATCTGGAAGATGTGCAAACTGCGCTGTCCACCCAGACGGGCATTGGCGGCGCATCCCTGGCGGTGTTGGTGTTGGCGGCTGCCTTCGCCCTGACTTGTGCCGGTGGCTTGTCGTACGTGCAGCTCCAAGATAGCCGCAGACGCCAAGTGGTCGCGGAGGACCAGCGGGTCGAAGCCGAGCGCCAGGAGCACGAAGCCAAACGCGTCAACGACGCCAACCAAGCTGCTATTTTGCGTTTGATGAATGAATTGCAAACAGTAGCTGAGGGAGATTTGACCCAGGAAGCGACCGTTACGGAAGATATTACCGGCGCTATTGCGGACTCGGTGAACTACACCGTGGAAGAGTTGCGCTCACTGGTATCCAACGTGCAAAACACAGCGGCACGGGTTGCGCAAACCACTTCTGATGTGGACGCCACGTCCACCGAACTGCTGGCCGCCTCTAACGAGCAGCTGCACGAAATTCGGGAAACTGGTCGCTCCGTTGTGGAAATGGCGGGTCGCATTAACGAGGTGTCCACACAGGCGCAAGAGTCTGCAACGGTAGCGCGGCAATCTTTGCTGGCTGCCGAGTCCGGCCTTAAAGCCGTGCAGGACGCTATCGGCGGTATGAATTCCATTCGCGACCAGATCCAAGAAACCTCCAAGCGCATCAAGCGACTCGGTGAGTCGTCCCAGGAGATTGGTGAAATTACCGAGCTGATTTCTGACATTACCGAACAGACTAACGTTTTGGCCTTGAACGCTGCTATCCAGGCGGCGTCGGCTGGTGAAGCTGGTCGAGGCTTCTCGGTGGTTGCGGAAGAAGTGCAGCGTTTGGCGGAGCGTTCTGCTGATGCGACACGCCAGATTTCTGCACTGGTGAAGGCGATTCAGACCGATACACAGGATGCTATCGGCGCTATGGAACGCTCCACACAGGGTGTGGTGGAAGGGGCGAAACTGTCCGATAACGCGGGTACCGCGCTGACCGAAATTGACCGTGTGTCCCGCCAGGTTGCCGATCTGATTGAGCAGATTTCGAACTCGGCGTCCCGCGAAGCAGGTTTGGCCAATGTTGTGGCCGAAAACATCCAGCACATTTTTGCGGTGACCGAACAAACGGGTGAAGGTACCCGTGTTACCGCGACCCAGGTGCGTGAACTCTCCCGCATGGCGGAAGAACTGCGCCAGTCGGTATCGCGTTTCAAAATTAGCTGATAGCAGACCACTGCGCGTCCAATCAGATCAGAGATCCCAGGAGAGCCCGAACCCATGTCATCGAATTCTGCCGCTCCCGGCGACAATGAACTGGCGGTCAGCGATCTCGGCCCTTTGGCCTGGGTGCTGGACGAGCTTCGCAAGTCGCTCGACGGCGCAACCAAGGCACTTCGTCGATTCGTTCGCGATGCTGAGCTGGCCAGGGGTTCAAATTTGTCCGAGCTTGATGCCAGCCATTTGCGCATCGCTCGTCAACAATTGCACCAAGCCGTGGGTGCGTTGGAAATGGTTGGCTTGGGTGCCCAGGCCAAGATGCTGCGCGCCATGGAGGCGCTGGCCCAAAAGTTTGTACAGCGGCCAGAACTGTGCAGCGAAGATGCTGCCAATCGGGTGGAGCGCGCAAGCTTCGCGCTGACTGAATACCTAGAAGGCGTACTAAAGGGCAAGACGGCGTCGTCCGTTGCCTTGTTTCCACAGTACCGCGCCGTGATGGAACTGGCAGGTGGCGAAGGTGCGCACCCGGCCGATTTGTGGCCAGTGGAGTGGCGCTGGTTGGATGTACCCTTACAACCCGGCGTTGAGGCGCAATCATTCACAACCGCGTTGCGCGGCCAAATGGACCAAGCCGTTCTGCGTGTGATGCGTACGGGAGATCCCAAAGCCGCGCGACGCATGAGCGATTTGTGTGAAGGATTGGCGGTGGGGCAGTCGCAAATCGAGCCCCGCACATTTTGGGCTATTTGCGCTGCTTTTTTTGAAAGCGTCGCCTTGGGCCTTTGCCCGGAAGACGTCTACACCAAGCGCGCCGCATCGCGTGTTTTGCGCCAGTACACATCCCTGTCGCGTGGCGATCTGGCGATATCCGACCGTCTGGCGCATGACTTGGTTTTCTTTTGCTCGCTGTCTGTTCCCCTGCCAGATCAACGTGCGCCGGCCCTTAAAGCCGTACGTTCCACGTATGGCCTGGAGCGCAGCAAACCGGTTCAATACGAAACTGAACAGTTTGGGCGTTTCGATCCCGCCCTGATGGTGTTGGCGCGCAAGCGCATTGCAGCCGCCGCCGAAACCTGGTCGGCTTTGGCCGGTGGTGATACCAACCGTTTGAAAGTTGTTGCCGAGCAGTTTGGTGTGGTCGCAGAGTCGGTCGTCAAATTGCATCCCGAAAGCGCAGAGCTCGGGCGGGCACTAGTGCGCGCGATTGACGCAACTGTTCGCTCAGGTGCTGCGCCGGTGGCGCCAGTGGCCATGGAAGTAGCTACCGCCATCTTGTATTTGGAAGCAGCATACGACGATCTGGATCCTACTGAGTCCAATATGGCTGAGCGCAGTGCCCGGCTGGCCACGCGCCTGGAGCACGTCAGTGCTGGCGGGCAACCCGAGCCCTTGGAAGTTTGGATGGAAGAGCTGTATCGCCGCGTCAGCGATCGCCAGACGATGGGTAGCGTGGTAGATGAATTGCGCACCACGCTGGCTGACGTGGAAAAATCGCTGGACCAGTTTTTCCGCAACCCACAAGACAAAGCGCCTTTGCGTGAAGTGCCTAGCCAACTGGCGCAGATGCGTGGTGTGTTCTCGGTTCTGGGTCTGGACCAGCCGTCTCTGGCCGCGTTGCGCATGCGCGCAAGCGTGGAACAGTTCCTGGTCGACGATATCGATGAAGCCACTGCCCGGCGCGGAATCTTTGAAAAACTGGGCAACAGCCTGGGAGCTATGGGTTTCCTGATCGACATGCTGAGCTACCAGCGAGCATTGGCCAAGAAGCTATTTGTATACGATGAGGAGTTGGGCGAATTCAAACCCTTGATGGGGCGTGAGCGTGCGCCGGATGACGTGGTCGCCCCAGAACCGGTGGCCGCAACGGCGTTGGAACTCGTCCAGCCGCAATCCGCCGAACTGGTATTCGATCAGACTCAGACCTTGGTCGTCCCACAAGAGGCGCCATCGCCGAGCCCGCAACCCGCGCACATGCAGGCCTCGCAGCCGCCGGTAGTTGATCTTTCTGACGACGAAGTCGAGCTCATCGATATCTTCCTGGAAGAAGCCCGCGAAGTCGTTCAAAATGGGTTGGCTGCGATTGATGAACTGAGGTCTGACCCATCCAACTTGGCGGACCAAACTACGCTGCGGCGGGCTTTCCACACGCTCAAAGGAAGCTCCCGCATGGTCGGGCTCAACGAATTTGGCGAAGCCGCATGGTCGTTTGAGCAGTTGTTCAATAACTGGCTCGCCGAACAGCGTCCAGCCAGCGACGATTTGATCATCGCCGCCAGTACAGCCATGAACGCCTTTGGCCGCTGGGTTAACGATATCGCAGGCCATACCGCTGCAGCTTGGGCAGCACAGGACTTCCGCAAGTCAGCAGATTCCTTGCGCCTGAATGGTGTCTGGATTCCTTTGGTCACGCCGCAAGCGCAGGCCCAACCCGTGCAGCCCGTCGAGGCTGGGCCTGAAGCGGTAGAAGTAGTGGTTGCACCACCGCATACCGATTTCGATGCAACCCAATTACACGGCACATTGCATACTGCGCCGGCGGAAGTAGAAGCATTTCCTGACTTCGCGTCTACCCAGACCTTCGGTTTCGAAAACACCCAGGCCTTCGCTAACGACAGCAAGCCAGAAGCCGAAAAGGCATACCAGGGTGCGACAGAAGTTACTGAGGTAGATTTTGGTGATTTTGACTTCGGCGACATTGCCAGCACTTCCAGCCCCGAACCCGCCCATGCCGAATCAGCTGTGCCCGCGATAGGGGAAGATGTTGCACCAGAGCCCGACGCGCCTGTCGCTTCCACCGACCATGTGGATGCCACTGAAACCCAAGAGACATATGCGCTGACGGACGCAGACATCGCACAGACTCACCCGCATGCAGAGCCAAGCATTGAACAAGAGCCTCAGTCCGAGCTGGCCCCAGAGCAAGAGCATGCGCCTGAATCGGCGGGAGAAACCACTTCAGGCGAACTCCTGGCTGTCGAGCCGGAGCCAGTGCTTGTGGTCGAGCCTGAAACACCGGTGCTGGAAGCGCCTGTGGATGAGCTTGAACTCGCTTTGCCCGACGCGCAATTGCCAGAAGAACCCGAAACAACTGACGTATCCGGTGTTGCCGAAGAAATTGAGGAGCAAGTCAAGGTAATTGGTCACCTGCGTCTGAGCATTCCGTTGTACAACGTCTATCTCAATGAGGCCGATGAATGGTCGCGCCGACTGCAGGTGGAGCTCAGCGAATGGGCTCTGGAACTGCAGCGACCGTTGCCAGATTCTTTGGTGTCGTTGGCCCATTCTTTGCTCGGCAGTTCTGCCACGGTGGGATTCGTTGCCTTGTCCGAAATGGCGCGTGCGCTGGAGCAAGCCCTGCAACATGTGCAACTGCACCGCCAAGGCACGCCCGAGCAAGCCGAAGTGTTCAACAACGCGGCAGAAGACATTAGACGCCTGTTGCACCAATTCGCGGCAGGCTTCCTTAAAGAGTCGGACGCCACGGTGTTGGCAGCCCTGCAGACCATTATTGAGACAGAATTTCCGGCACCGACCATCGATTCGATTGTTGATACGCTTGACGATGACTTGACACTAACGGAGATGCAGGAGTCAGGCATCCATGGATTGGTGGAGGCAGCACCGGTTGAAACCCTCGTTGTTGAGGTTCCTGCCGTTGCTGAATCGATCCAATTGCCCGTACCAGCGCCATTGTCGGTTGTCGCAGCCCCCTTGAATATTGCCCAGGCTGAAGACGACGACGATATTGACGCCCGCGACAACCTGGACGACGACCTATTCCCGTTCTTCGAGGAAGAAGGGGTTGAACTGAT
This sequence comes from Burkholderiales bacterium, assembly GCA_038317285.1. Lineage (GTDB taxonomy): Bacteria > Pseudomonadota > Gammaproteobacteria > Burkholderiales > Burkholderiaceae_C > Allorhodoferax. Next base: position 11,457 of record JBBQBG010000085.1, read on the forward strand.
GCCGCTGTTAGGTACTGCATTGCGCCAGTGGGTGGCGGTGCCTGACAATTTAAAGGCACGCAACGAGGTTTTGCGTGTCTTGCACACCCTCAAAGGAAGCGCCCGTTTGGCCGGCGCCATGCGCCTCGGCGAAATGTCCCACCGCATGGAGTCGAGCATTGAGCAGATCGGCACCGAGCAGATTCAGCAAGTGCAGTTGGAACCCTTGTTGACCCGTTTCGATGCGTTGCAAGCCAATTTCAGTGCCTTGGGCGGCGCCCCGGTTGTAGTGCCAGAAGAAACTCCCGCAGTGGCCGAAGTCATTGCAACTGCAACCGGAGAGGCTCCCGTGGTGCACGCTGCACCGGTTCGTGTTGCGCCCCGAGGGTTGGCGGCTATAACGCCAGTGCGGCAGACTGCCAGCCATTCCGTCCGTGTGCGTTCGCAACTTTTGGACCGGTTGGTCAATCAGGCTGGCGAAGTGATGATTTCACGAGCCCGCATGGAAGCCCGTCTGAACCAATTGCGTTCGTCCCTGACCGACTTGACGGGTAACTTGGAGCGCTTGCGTAACCAGCTGCGCGACATTGAGTTGCAGTCTGAATCCCAAATGCAATCGCGCTTGGCGCAGACCAAAGACTCGGCGCAGGCTTTCGACCCGTTGGAGTTTGACCGCTTTACCCGCGTACAGGAATTGACCCGCATGATGGCCGAATCTGTGCACGACGTTGCCACCGTGCAACGCAACTTGCAGCGTTCGATTGAAGGGGCCGAAGACGATTTGATTGCCCAAGGCCGTCAAGCCCGTGAACTGCAACGCGACCTGTTGCGCACGCGCATGGTCGAGTTTGAAAGCATTTCTGATCGTTTGTACGGTGTGGTCCGTCAAGCCTCCAAAGACTCCGGCAAGCAGGTTAAATTAGACATTACCGGTGGCTCCATTGAAATGGACCGCGGTGTTCTGGACCGTATGGGCCCTGCGTTCGAACACATGCTGCGCAACTCGGTCGCGCATGGTATTGAAAGCGCGGCGGACCGTGTAGCCGTGGGCAAAGCAGGCGCCGGCACCATCACCATTCACGTCAACCAGGAAAGCAATGACGTGTCCGTCTCTTTCAGTGACGACGGCGGCGGCCTGCACTTGGACAAGATTCGCGCCAAGGCCATTGCCAATGGCGTACTGGCAGCAGACGAAACTTTGAGCGATGGCGACGCTGCCAATCTGATTTTTACACCCGGCTTCTCCACGGCCGACCAAGTTACCGAGTTGTCTGGTCGTGGTATCGGGATGGACGTTGTGCGTTCCGAGGTGAACGCTTTGGGTGGACGCATTGAAACCGCAACTGAACAGGGCCGCGGTACCACGTTCAAGGTGGTGTTGCCCCTGACCACCGCGGTCACGCAAGTGGTGATGTTGCGCGTGGGCGAGTTCACGATCGGCGTGCCATCTGGGTTGGTCGAGACTGTGTTACGTACGCCTGCCGCAGTGCTCGAGCAGGCTTACAAGCAAGATGGTTTTGACATGGCCGGCCAGATGTTGCCGTTCTTCTGGGCTGGTGCGCTGTTGCAGGTGTCGGCGCACAGCACAGAGCCACAGACCAAGACACGCTCGGTCGCAGTCTTCCGTAGCGCGGGCCAACGCCTTGCTCTGCACGTTGACGAAATCTTGGGTAACCGAGAAGTTGTGGTCAAAAACTTGGGCCCGCAGTTGGCGCAGTTGCCTGGCTTGGCCGGTGTGTCGGTGTTGGCTTCCGGTGCCGTCGCGCTGATCTACAACCCGGTGGCGCTGGCAGCTGTGTACGGTGAACAAGCCCGCATATTGCATAAGTCGGTTGAAGCTGCTGCTATTCAAAGCAGTGGTGGTGTTGCTGCACCTGCGCAGACGCTGGTTGGCGCCGTCAACCAGGTGCCTTTGATCCTGGTGGTCGACGATTCCATCACCGTGCGACGCGTCACGCAGCGCTTGCTCAAACGCGAAGGTTATCGCGTGGCCTTGGCTTCGGATGGTCTGGACGCGCTGGAAAAACTCCAGGAAGAAAAGCCAACGGTGGTGCTGTCCGACATCGAAATGCCGCGTATGGACGGCTTTGACTTGGCCCGCAACATCCGTGGCGATGCCAAGCTGCGTGACCTGCCCATCATCATGATTACCTCGCGTATTGCCGGCAAACACCGTGACCACGCCAAGGAATTGGGCGTGGACCACTACCTTGGCAAGCCCTATTCCGAAGAAGAGTTGCTTGGTTTGGTGCGCGGTTACTGCGCAAAAACTGTCGAGGTTTAGACCGTTTTTCGAACGACCGCGTAGCGTTGCATCGTCAACGCACGCGCTTCGGCATGGTCAACGATGGGTTTTGGGTAGTCTTTGCCCAGTTCCACACCTAGCGCCATTAGTTCTAAGGCGCCCAGCTTCCAGGGCGCGTGGATCTGCTTGGCGTTCAGTCCCGCAAGCTGTGGCAGATAGCGTTTGATGAACTTGCCCTGGGCGTCAAATTTCTCGCTTTGGTTGATGGGGTTAAAGATGCGAAAGTAGGGCTGTGCGTCGCAACCACTGGAGCTGACCCACTGCCACC
>JBBQBG010000086.1:0-14003 GCA_038317285.1 Burkholderiales bacterium
TGGGCCGTGCCAAGGGTTCGGTGCTATTGGGCCAGACTCTTATATTGACTGTCCCTGTCGAGATGGAGAGGGGGGAGAGGACGTCCGCGCAATGTTTTGAAGCCGATGTGTTTTACGGTGAGTCACGCCAGGATGCGAGCCGGGTTAGCGTGAGCATGGCGGTGACGCCCCAATCACCCTCTCCCAACGTTAGCATTGTCGCGCGTGCCGCAGTCGATGAACCCGTGGTCACGGTTTATTTGCGGGCGATTTGCGAGAGCAAAGCCACGCGCCGCTATGTCATGTTGACCGAATTGGCGACGCCCTTGATGCAAGCGCCCATGGTTGTCGATTCTCCATCGCCTTTGCCTGCGGGCCAGCCGCTGCCAGTTGTTCAGTCACTGTCTGCCGATAGGGCCGTAAAACCCGCGCCGCGCACCAACAAGGTCGTCACATCCGACAGCCTTGATGCAAGGCCTGCCGTAGGACCAGAAACCAAAGCCGCTCCAAAGCTTCAAAAGTCTGAAGGCCGTGGGGCACGTCTGAAACTTGCACCAATGGACTTGGCGTTGGAGCATGATCCCATACTAAAACTCAGCAACGAACTGGGCTCTCAGGGTGGCGAGGACCCTCAAAAACGTGAGGTAGCTCTGTTCCTTTGGCGCGCCCTGAACGCGACCCCGCAAGACGTAGCAGGCGCGGACAGTCGTAGGCGGACCCTTGAATCAGACCTCAAGGGCTTGCATGATATTACGGTGAAGAACCGCCAAGTGTTGGATGAGCTGACGCGGCGTCTGGGAAAGGCAGAATCGGATCGCCATTCCAATCCATTGGTCTATTCTTTGCTGGCAGTGGTAGTTCTGAGCTGTTTGGTAATCGTCTTTGTATGGAAACGCGCAACGCGGGGTGCATTGGCAGGCGTTCCCTGGTGGCGGGACGGTAGTAATGAGGACAAGTCGGAAATAGTAGAAGCTAACACTCACGCGCCGCTGGCTCGAAATACCGGCATCCCCGTTGGTGGTGGCGCGGCGGATGAACCTACGGTAGAGCCTTCATTTGGCCCACCCGGGCCATTGGCCCGAGGCGTTACGCCTTTGGAAGAAATCGACCTTGTTCTCGACGAGCCCGCTGAATTTCGTCGAAATCCGGCGGTGACTCCGGCTACACCGAGTGTGCCGCGTGCTTTTCCAAGCAAAGCTTTAGTCCCCGCGTCGTCTGGTCATGCCGATTTTGCGCACAGCATGTCGGCGACTTTGCGCTCCGTCAATACCAAGGAAATGCTGGATGTCCGCCAGCAGGCAGAGTTTTTCATGACGCTGGGACAGCATGACGAGGCCATTGCCTTGCTGAGCGAAAGTGTAGATGGCAGCGTGGACGCGAATCCCTTGGTCTACCTAGAACTGCTCAGGGTCTTGCATACCTTGGGGCGCAAGGTGGAATTTGACCTGTACCGCAGTGGCTTCAACGCCATCTTTAGCGGGCACGTCCCAGCGTACGCCGATTTCAACCAGTCCGGAAGTGGCTTGGAGGCCTACCCTCAAGTCTGTCGCCGCATTGTCGCCCTGTGGCCTTCGGAAGAGGTGGTTGCTTATATCGAGAGTTGCCTGGTGCGTGCACACAGTGAGAACGTCCCACAGGACTTCGACTTAGAGGCCTTTCGCGACTTGCTGTTGCTGCATGGCATAGCAAACCGCGTAGCCTCTTCATCTTTCGATTCGGGCTTTATGGCATTCAGCACCGCGAAGACGGTGCCGGCTCCGGTTGATGGTGCATCAGAGGTGGATTTTGATCTTGATCTATCCGAAACGCCGAACAACCTGATCGATTTTGATGCAAGCGGCTGGTCCTCCTCTACACCTTCCGGCGCCTCACAAAAGCCCCGTTGAGCGTTAACGCCTCACTTGCAACGCACCCGGATTGACGATATTGGTTGGCGTACCTTTTATGAAATTGATGACGTTGTCGAAGGCCGTACCGAACAGTTTTTCGTAGTTGTTTTGCTCCACATACCCGATGTGGGGGGTGCAAATGCAGTTCTCTAACCGCAACAGCGCATGGCCTTGCAAAACTGGTTCGGTGTCGAATACATCCACCGCAGCCATTCCTGGGCGACCTCGGTTCAACGCACTGATCAGCGTATTGGTGTCGATCAGTTCCGCACGCGCCGTGTTGACCAATAAGGCCGTAGGTTTCATACGGGCTAAGTCGGCGTGGTCTATCAGACTGCGTGTGGTGTTGCTGAGCCTAAGGTGCAATGACAAGACGTCGCTATGCTCAAAAAAAGCCTCCCGACTGGGGGATGCGCCATACCCGTCCTGCAGGGCTTTTTCCCGCGATGCTTCGCTTCCCCAAACCATGACTTTCATGCCGAAGGCACTGCCATAACCTGCAACCATTTGTCCAATCTTTCCATAGCCCCAGATGCCCAATACTTTCCCATGCAACTCGCTGCCTATGCCAAAGTTGGGTGGCATGGATCCAGCCTTCAGGCCAGATTGCTGCCACGCCCCGTGCTTGAGATTCCCGATGTAATGCGGTAGTCGGCGCATGGCCGCCATAACCAGTGCCCATGTCAGTTCGGCGGGTGCTACCCCCGAACCGACGCCTTCCGCGACCGCGACACCCCGCTCGGTACACGCCTGCACATCCAGGTGCGCGCTGATACGGCCTGTCTGGGAAATCATCTTGAGCTTGGGAAGCTTCTCAATAAGCTGCCGATTGATGTGCGTACGCTCCCGAATTAGCACGATCACATCCGCGTCTTTGAGTCGCACCGACAGTTGGCCTATACCCTTGACCGTGTTGGTGTACACCTTGGCTTGGTAGGCTTCTAACTTAGCAGCGCATTCCAGCTTTCGAACGGCATCTTGATAATCATCCAGAATCACAATATTCATAGATGCAATTGTGCCCTGTCGCTGCGCTAGGCTGCGCAAGGGCAATCACGTGCTTACGACAGCGCAGCTTCCCGGGCTGCCAAACGGTCCAGTTCCGCGCACACATCGGCCATGCGTCCAGAGATGACCATGCGACCCACGCTGGACCGTGCTTGCCCGGTCTCGACCATACGGACTACGCGCAAAGGCATACGCACTACGTTATTTTTGCTAGTAGCCCTCGTCGAACTGTCATTTGCTGCTATTGTTTTAGGAGCAAATTCCGGCATTTCCCGTTTGGAAAGCGGTGTTCCAGCAGCCGTGAGTCGGCTGGCTGACCACCACCGGATCAGGCCCTGCAGTGGTCCAAAAAAATCAGCATTGGCAAATATAGCGGTGTTCATCGGAGTAGCTTTCGTGCGGGATTACATGAGCATGGTGTTGCGGATCAGACCAACGGCTAAGCCTTCGATCTCGAAAGGTTCGCCGGGCTCAACCACAATGGTTTGGTAGTCCGGGTTTTCGGGGTGCAGCTCAATCAGGTGCTTGTTGCGTCTGAAACGCTTAACCGTAACCTCGTCGCCCAGACGGGCAACAATGATTTGGCCGTTTTTGGCGTCTTTGGTAGCTTGCACGGCCAGCAGGTCACCGTCCATGATGCCGGCGTCACGCATCGACATGCCGCGAACTTTCAAAAGGTAATCGGGCTGGCGTTGGAATAGGCTGTTTTCGACATAGTAGGTTTTGTCTACATGTTCCTGCGCGAGAATGGGTGAGCCAGCCGCAACCCGACCGATGAGGGGCAAGCCCAATTGGGCGAAGCCGGGAAGAGGCATGGAGAATTGCTTCAGACGGGACTCGTTGATGGACCGTAGGGCGTCGCTTTTGAGGCGGATACCGCGTGAGGTGCCGCTGACCAGCTCAATAACGCCCTTACGAGCCAAGGCTTGCAGGTGTTCCTCAGCCGCATTGGCTGACTTGAAACCGAGTTCGGCAGCGATTTCTGCGCGTGTGGGCGGAGCACCGGTACGTGCAATGGCGCTTTGGATCAGATCCAAGATCTGTTGTTGCCGTGCGGTGAGTTTAGGACTTTCAAGCATGCTGACTCCTTGGTTCTGGGCCGGGATAGCTGTTGATCTATACACACTGTTTCGGCATCCAGTGGCTGTATTTTTAACCAGTTTTATTTTGTTTGCAAGTAGAAAGCGCAAATATGTTGAAAAAGATGGTGTTCTTAGGTACAGGCGGAACGATTGCCGGCACGGCGGCACTGGCGAGTGACAACGTTGGCTATACGGCGGCCCAGGTAGGTGTAGGGCACTTGCTGGATGCGATTCCGAACTTGCAGCAGGCGATGGGCGACCTTGTCTTCATTTCCGAACAGGTGGTTCAGGTAGACAGCAAGGATATGGGATGGCCCCAGTGGTCGGCATTGTTTGCGCGGGTCCATCACCATTTATCACAGCCCGAGGTTGCGTCGATTGTGATCACCCACGGTACCGATACTTTAGAAGAGACTGCATTCTTTTTGTCGAGGGTGCTCCCGCAGAAATTATTGACGGAGAAGGCCGTGGTGCTGACTTGCGCCATGCGCCCGGCCTCGTCCTTGGCACCGGATGGTCCGCAAAACGTATTGGATGCAGTGGCGGTCGCTCAATCGGCGTTTGCCCGTGGAGTGACGGTGGTATGTGCAGGAACGGTGCATTCCGCGCGCGACGTGCAAAAAGTCCATCCGTATCGGCTCAATGCCTTTGATTCAAGGGATGCGGGCCCATTGGCATATGTAGAGGAGGGGCGTGTGCGCTGGCTCCATGCGTGCCCAGTAGCGGACACTGGCGATCAAGCCTTCCCGGTTGAGTCATTGTCCCCAGAAGCATGGCCGCGCGTCGAGATCATCGTGAGTTATGCGGGCGCCACCGGTGACTCGGTTCGAGCGCTCTGCGCCAAGCCTGTGGATCCTGTTCACGCCGTGCGTGGAATTGTTGTAGCGGGCACGGGTAATGGCACGATCCACCACGACTTGGAGTTGGCTCTGCGTGAGGTGCAAATACAAGGAGTGCGCGTGCTGCGGTCTACCCGTTGTGCGTACGGAAGTATTGTTGGGTCCGACGCAGCGGTTGATTTCACGGACTCGCATGGGCTGTCGCCCTTCAAGGCACGGATTGCACTGATGCTGGAATTAATGGCGTAAAAAAGGCCGCAACAGCGGCCTTCTCAATGTGATGTGCAATTGCCCGTTCAGCCACCCAAGGCTTCGAAAATGCGGCTCTTGATGACGTCGACATCGCCCATGCCGCTGATGGCACGGTAATGGGGGGCGCATGCCGGGTCCTTGGCCGCCCAGCTTGAGTAGTACTCCACCAAAGGGCGGGTCTGGGCACTGTAGACATCCAGGCGCTTTTTGACAGTTTCTTCCTTGTCGTCGTCGCGCTGGATCAGCGGCTCGCCAGTGACATCGTCCACCCCTTCAACTTTCGGCGGGTTGAACTTCACGTGGTAAGTCCGGCCCGATGCGGGGTGTGACCGGCGTCCGCTCATACGTTTAATGATGGCCGCAAACGGTACGTCGATTTCCACCACGTAATCCAGGTCTACGCCAGCCGCCTTCATCGCGTCTGCTTGGGGAATGGTGCGGGGGAAACCGTCAAACAGGAAGCCGTTGGTGCAATCAGCCTGGGTCAGGCGCTCTTTGACCAGATTGATGATGAGATCGTCGCCGACCAGTCCACCCGAAGCCATCACGGCCTTGGCTTCCAGTCCGAGCGGGCTGCCCGCCTTGACAGCGGCACGTAACATATCGCCAGTGGAAATTTGTGGAATGCTGTATTTTTGGCAAATGAACGTGGCCTGCGTGCCTTTGCCTGCGCCTGGTGCGCCCAACAAAATTAGTCTCATGGATACCCTCAGATAGAACAAAAACCTTGGGCGCGACAGGCTGCGCCGTACAAGCGCGCCACGAAGCGCGGCTGCCGCCCGAGAATAGCATGGACCACCGCCTGGCTAGCTTACAGAGGGCCCACGCTGCGCAAGAAATACAGACCGCACCCGCTCCAAGTCTTGCAGTGTGTCCACGCCCGGCCCCGGCGCATGCGGACTCACATGCACCGCAATGCGGTGCCCATGCCACATGGCACGCAGTTGCTCCAGCGCTTCGGTCACCTCGATGGGCGCTTGCGGCAACTGCGGGAACCGGCGCAAGAAACCGACGCGGTAGGCGTAAATGCCGATGTGTCGCAGGGGCGCGGGCTGGGGCAGGTCATGTATGCCCAGCGCAAAGCCGTCGCGCCACCAGGCAATCGGTGCACGGCTGAAATACATTGCTAGGCCTGCGGCGTCTAGCACGACCTTCACGACATTGGGGTTGGTGAAGTCTGCAACGCTGTCGATCGCATGGGCGGCGGTACCCATGCTGGCGACTGGCTGGGTGAGCAATACATCTGCCACGGCCTGCACCAGTGCGGGATCGATCAGTGGTTCATCCCCTTGTACATTGACGACGATGTCGTCCTCGGGGAGCGCCAGCAGGTCGCAGGCTTCGGCCAAGCGGTCGCTGCCAGACGCGTGATCCACCCGCGTCAAGATTGCTTCAATACCGTGGTCTTGGCAGGCCTGAAGGATGGAAGAGTGGTCCGCCGCGACCACGATGCGCGTGCTGGCTGGCGCGCCAGAGCGAACCCGCTGCGCCACACGCACCACCATGGGTGCGCCACCAATGTCGGCCAAAGGCTTGTTGGGTAACCGGGTCGAGGCAAGCCGCGCTGGTATGAGGACGGTGTAGCCCATGCTGGCGTTTACAGGTCGAGTTCCTCGTCCGTCATGGTACGGGCTTCGTTCTCGAGTAAGACCGGAATGCCATCGCGTACTGGGTACGCTAGGCGGGCGCTGCGCGAGATCAACTCTTGCTTTTCGCGGTCGTATTCCAAAGGGCCCTTGGTCACGGGGCAAACGATGAGTTCAAGTAGTCTGGTGTCCATGGGCAGATGATAACTTTGTGTCAAGTAGCGGGGCCAGTGCGGCGTCCAGGGCGGAGAAGAAAGCTGTTTCGGGCTCGAACACCAGCGGGACCGCCAGCGCGTCGGGGGCCAGCGGCCATAGCTTTGCGACATCCTTCTCTGTGCAAATTACGCGGTAGCCCTCGTGGAATATGCGTAACGCGCTATCAAAAATATAGTGATCTGGTAAGGCTAGCGTATGTTCAACTGGCAGTTGGATGTCACGCAGCATGGCAAAAAACGACTCCGGTTGCGCGATGCCTGCCAATGCCAAAAGAGGCTTGGTCCCGGGGGCGCCCAGGCTTTTTAAGGGGACGTGCACGCCATCGCGCCCGACGGCGAACGCAGCCAGGCTGCGCTGCGCGGTGTAGCCAGCAAAGGCGGGAAGGCTACCGGTATGCAGCACCAGCAGGCGATCAGGGCGCTGGCCCGCACGGGCCATCGGATGGCGTGGCCAACTTTCGCGCAAGGGGCCGGCCGGCAGCAGCCAGCCGTTGCCGCAGCCGCGGTCGTCAAATACACAGACTTCCAGATCACGGTACAGGCCGTAATGTTGCAGACCGTCGTCGCAGACGATGATCTGGATGTGGGGGTAACGCTTGAGTAGTGCGGTTGCTGCCGCATGGCGTCTGGGGCCAACAAACACTGGGGCTTGGCCATTGCGCCGGATCAGCAGGGGTTCATCCCCCACATCATTCGGACTTGAGTCATGCAGCACCTCGGCACAGACCGATCCATCCTTGCGCCCATAGCCCCGTGACACGACACCCACGTTGTAGCCCTGTGCCTGCAGGTGGCCCACGAGCGCCATGACCGTGGGGGTTTTGCCCGCGCCTCCAGCAATCACATTGCCGACGACGATCACGACGGCGTCTACATGCTGGGTTGTGAAAACACCCCTTACGTAAAACTGGCGCCGCAGCCAGACTATGAATCGAAAAAACAGGGAAATGGGCCACAGCAGAATGGCAAGACCGGCCCGCTGGGTCCAGGCATGCAGCAGCGTTTTTTGCAGCGCGTGCCGCAAAGTACCGGTCATCGCGTTAGCGGCCACCTGCCTGCGCGGAGGACTGTGTGGCGAACGTGATCTGGTTCAGCCCGGCGCGGCGCGCCGCTTCCATGACCGTGACCACGGACTGGTGCTTGGCGCTGGCATCGGCGCTGATGATGACCACCGTGTCTTTGCCAGCCTTGGCGCCTTCGGTCAGCGCAATAGAAACGCTCTCAAGGCTGCGTCCGACTACTGGCACGCGGTTCACGCTAAACGCACCGTCTGCACTAACTGCGACGATCAGTTCTTTGGCATAGTCGCGTTGCGCGTCAGTGTCTGCCACTGGCAACTTAAGTTGCATTTCCGTGAACTTGCTGTAGGTGGTCGACAACATCAAAAAGATCAGCACCACCAACAGCACGTCAATGAACGGGATCAAATTGATCTCGGGCTCTTCGGTTTTTCGGGCGCGGAAATTCATGGGCTTATTGCTTGCGGAACACCTTGAGGTGGCGAGCCAGATGCTCGGCCGCCAGTTCCAGTGTCAACAGATAAGCGTCGACCCTACCGCGAAAGTAACGCCAGAAAATCAATGAGGGAATGGCCACGATCAGGCCGAAGGCGGTGTTGTACAACGCGATCGAAATACCGTGGGCCAATTGGGCGGGGTTGCCACCGGTAGCGCCACCGGGCGCCTGCGAGCCGAAAATCTCTATCATGCCCACCACGGTGCCAAATAGGCCCATCAGTGGCGCGGCCGATGCAATGGTGGCCAGGGCGCTCAGCCGCATTTCAAGGCGGTGGGCCACGATGCGTCCGGTGCTCTCCATCGTGGCGCGCAGATCGTCTTCCGTACAGCGAGGGTCGGAGTTCATGGCCCGCAATCCGCTGGCCAATACTTCACCCAAGGCCGAGTTTTTCTCCAACTGGGTCACAACGTCGGGTGCAGGTATGGCGTTGCGCGTAACGCTCAATACTTCGTCCAGCAAGCGCGGGGGCGCCACTTTGCTGCCCTTGAGACTGATGAAACGGTCGATAACGATGGCCAAGGCCAATACGGAGCAGGCTATGAGGGGCCAGATTGGCCAGCCAGCGGCTTGTATGATGGAAAACAAATGGTCACTCCGTACAGATGCAATGCCTCGCGATTATGGCCTACGTGCAGACCCACAGAACATGTGGATAAGTTTGTGCAAAACTATTGCCCGATCCTGCTGCAAGCCGCGCCAAAGCGTGATTTTGACAAATTGATGACAAATTCAGCAACAAATACTCCAATGAAATCAAGGACTTATTACACCGCGCCGTGCAACGCAAGGGGTTCTTGTTCCATTCATGAGCTAGGCCGTCAACTGTGGAGTGTTAGTGCGCACTACCAGGGGCCAGCACAGAAATTGCTGCATGTTTGATTCGCCCATCACTGCGGCTTCGAACGCCCGCGTTTGGCAGGTGGGCGCACTGTGTCGGGCCATTGCCGATGCCATGGATGCACGCTTCAATCCGGTCACGGTGGGTGGTGAAATCAGCAGCTTTATCCGCGCCGCCAGTGGCCATTGCTATTTTTCGCTCAAGGATGAAACCGGACAGATCCGTTGTGCCATGTTTCGGCGGGCGGCCAGCCTGCTCAATTTCAGCCCACGCGATGGCGACCGTGTAGAGGTGCGCGGACGCTTGGGTGTTTATGAGGCGCGCGGTGAGTTGCAATTGGTCGTTGAGAGCATGCGGCCTGCGGGGCAGGGCACGCTGTTTGAGCAGTTCTTCAAACTAAAGGCAAAGCTGGAGCAAGAAGGTTTGTTCGAAAGCGCCCGCAAGCGGCAACTGCCCGCCATGCCACGTGGTATAGGCTTGGTGACGTCTTTGGGCGCGGCCGCATTGCATGACGTGGTTACGGCGCTGCAGCGGCGCGTACCGCACATTCCGGTGGTGTTTGTGCCCGCCGCAGTGCAAGGGGACAACGCCCCGCGTGAGCTCATGCAGGCGTTGTCAACCTTGTATGCCATGGCCGAGGCGTCTAACCCGGGTGTGGTTGCAGCGGTAGATGTAATCCTGCTGGTGCGCGGCGGGGGCGCCATGGAAGACCTGTGGGCGTTCAATGACGAGCAACTGGCCCGCGTGATCAGCCGCAGCCCCGTGCCGGTCGTCTGCGGCGTGGGCCACGAAACAGATTTCACCATCGCAGACTTTGTAGCCGATGTCAGGGCGCCTACACCCACCGCTGCCGCGGAGTTGGTGTCTGAACCCACTTCCGCGTGGCTGGCCCTGGTGGATGACCTGGAGACCCGCATGGGCGATGCCATGGGGCGGTTTCTGGACCGGCAAGGCCAGCGCATTGACCTTGCGGCATCGCGTCTTGGGCGGCCGTCTTCTCTCATGCATCGACAGCGCCTGGTACTTTCAGCCACAGAGCAGCGCATGCAGCACGCCGCAAGAATGGCCTTGCAAATTCTGCAGTCGGAGGTGTCGCGCAAGCAGCAAGACTGGCAACCGCGCGTATTGCGAGTCCTTCGGGACTTGCACGAACGCAACCAGCGCGCCGAATTGCGGCTCGGCCTGCTGGACCCTTCATTGGTGTTGCAGCGTGGATATGCTTGGTTAACTCTCGATAGCGGTCAAACGCTGGGTCATGTGGCGCAGGCTGTTGTGGGTCAACAGGTGCGTGCCACCCTTACAGATGGCGCGGTTGACTTGACCGTCACATCCAGCGGCCCCAATTAATTCCTACAATGAACATTTTTGTTAACCAACGAGAGGATTCCATGGAACACACCCTGCCCGCATTGCCTTATGCGATCGACGCTCTGGCCCCCGCTTATTCCAAAGAAACCCTGGAGTTTCACCATGGTAAGCACCACAATGCCTACGTCGTGAACTTGAACAACCTGCAAAAAGGTACTGAGTTCGAGAGCATGTCGTTGGAAGAGATCATCAAGAAATCCAGTGGCGGTATCTACAACAATTCCGCACAAATCTGGAACCACACATTCTTCTGGAACTGCATGAAGCCCAGTGGCGGCGGTGAGCCCGCCGGCGCTTTAGCGGCCGCTATCAACACCAAATGGGGCAGCTATGCCGCATTCAAGGAAGCGTTCGTCAAGTCGGCTGTCGGCAATTTCGGTTCTGGCTGGACCTGGCTGGTTAAGAAGCCTGATGGTTCGGTGGACATTGTCAATATGGGTGCTGCGGGCACCCCTTTGACCACCGCCGACAAGGCCTTGCTCACGGTTGACGTGTGGGAACACGCGTACTACATCGATTACCGCAATATGCGCCCCAAGTTTGTCGAAACCTACCTCGACAAGTTGGTGAACTGGGGCTTTGCGGAAACCAATTTCGCCTGAGCGCCCTGCGATAGTTGGAAAGCCGACCTTGGGTCGGTTTTTTTATGGCCTGAAAGGGCGTCCAGAAATCTTGCTGCCTGGCTTGATGCCCTTTTTTGCAAACCATCCCTGGTTCATTTCCAGAACGTAACGCACCGGCTTGGTCGAGCAATGGGATTCAGTGGTTTGTGGCTTCATATTTTCGAGATTCACAATGGAACCGTCCTCCGCAACGAAGGCCGCTGTTAAGGGTAGCAAGGTGTTTTTCATCCAGAAGCACAGGCGACTCGGATTTTCGAATATGAACAGCATGCCTTCGTGCTGCGGCATTTCTTTACGAAACATCAGACCGATCTCGCGTTGTTCGGAAGTCACCGCCAATTGGGTGTCGATTTGGTGGATGCCAATGGACAGTTTTTCGCGCGGTAATTCGGTTTGCGGCAGGTCTTCTGCACTGGCCATGCCGACACTGGTCAGCAACACAGCGAACAGGGTGGAAGAAATGTTTTTCATGTAGCTATTGTGGCTCAACAAAGAAAAGTGGCCGCATTGGAATTACCTAAAAATTGAGCTACCAACCCCACACCATCATCTCGCCGGCGATGTGGGAACTTTGCCCCTGTATGGGATAGCTCGGTATTTGACAGAAAGTAGTAATTTTTTAGGAATAGAATTTATGCACTTACAGAAGCACAACTTCTCAGGTAATTGCGATCCCAAAAATCAACGGAGACCATTTTTCCATGTACCAGCACATCAAAGTCCCTGCCGAAGGCAAAAAAATCACCGTTAATGCGGACATGTCCCTGGATGTGCCCGACCAGCCTATCATCCCGTACATTGAAGGCGATGGAACAGGCCAGGACATCACGCCCGTGATGCTGAAGGTTGTCGATGCTGCGGTTGCAAAAGCCTACGGCGGCAAGAAAAAAATCCATTGGATGGAAGTCTACGCCGGCGAAAAGTCCACCAACGTGTATGGCCCCGATGTGTGGCTGCCAGAAGAGACATTGCAGGCATTACGCGAATATGTGGTGTCCATCAAGGGGCCATTGACCACGCCAGTCGGCGGCGGCATTCGTTCGCTGAACGTCGCACTACGCCAAGAGTTGGACCTGTATGTTTGCCTGCGCCCCATCCAGTACTTTGAAGGCGTGCCCAGCCCTGTCAAAGAGCCGCACAAGACCAATATGGTGATCTTCCGTGAAAATTCGGAAGACATCTATGCAGGTATCGAATTTGAAGCTGAGAGCGACAAGGCCAAGAAACTGATCAAGTTCCTGCAGGACGAGATGGGTGTGAAGAAGATTCGCTTCCCCAACACGTCCGGTATCGGCATCAAGCCCGTGTCGCGTGAAGGCACCGAGCGCTTGGTCCGCAAGGCCATCCAGTACGCAATCGACAATGACAAACCCAGCGTGACCATTGTGCACAAAGGCAACATCATGAAGTACACGGAAGGTGGCTTCCGTGATTGGGCTTATGCGCTGGCACAAAAGGAATTCGGCGCCGAGCTGATCGACGGCGGACCCTGGTGCAAGTTCAAGAATCCCAAGTCTGGAAAAGACATTGTGGTCAAGGACAGCATTGCCGACGCATTTTTGCAGCAAATCCTGTTGCGTCCCGCTGAGTACAGCGTGATTGCTACGCTCAACCTCAATGGTGACTACGTGTCCGACGCCCTGGCCGCGCAAGTTGGTGGTATCGGCATTGCCCCCGGTGCCAACCTTTCGGACTCTGTGGCGTGCTTTGAAGCGACCCACGGTACAGCGCCCAAATACGCGGGCAAGGACTACGTGAACCCTGGTTCCGAAATTCTGTCGGCCGAAATGATGCTGCGCCATATGGGCTGGCTTGAGGCGGCGGACCTCATCATCAGCTCGATGGAAAAGTCGATAAAGAGCAAGAAAGTCACCTATGACTTCGCGCGTTCGATGGACGGCGCCACACAAGTGAGCTGTTCCGGTTTCGGACAAGTCATGATCGACAATATGTGAAACAGCCTTTAGGTGGCCTGTGTGGCCGTCTAACGGTCCCTGTTTCACGAAACCGCCAGGGCCTTATTTGGGGTCTGTGGCGGTTTTTTTGTTGCTACGGCTTGAATTGAGCCGTAGTGGCTCCAATTCAACTGAGCGGTGCAGTCCTTTGAGGTGACCGATAGAATCGATTTCATGGCAACAAATATCCCATCCAAACCACCAGAACCACCTGTTCAGCCTCCCAACCCCGATGAGGGTGGCTCTGTTGTGTTGGAGCGCCGGACCGAACGTGTCAAACCGCCGCAGATGTACCAGGTACTCATGCTCAACGACGACTACACCCCGATGGAGTTCGTTGTTGTCGTGATACAGGAGTTTTTCGGCAAGGATTTGGAATCTGCGACACGCATCATGTTGAAAATCCATCTGGATGGTAGAGCAGTGTGTGGGGTTTACTCCAAGGACGTGGCAGTGACCAAGGTAGACCAGGTGTTAGAAGCGGCGCATAAGGCGGGTCATCCGCTCCAGTGCGTCTGTGAACCCGTGGACATGTAGCGTGAAATCGAAACTAATGAACGGCGAACCGGGAAACGGTTTACAGTTAATCATCAACGCAAGGCTAAAGGAAATCACATGATTGCCCAAGAATTGGAAGTCAGCCTGCACATGGCGTTTGTTGAAGCACGCCAGCAGCGCCATGAATTCATTACGGTGGAGCACTTGTTGCTCGCCCTGCTGGACAATCCCAGCGCAGCTGAGGTGCTGCGCGCCTGCTCGGCCAACATCGACGATTTGCGTAAATCGCTGTCGAACTTCATTAAAGACAACACTCCCCAGGTAGCAGGGTCCGACGATGTTGACACCCAGCC
>JBBQBG010000087.1:0-13931 GCA_038317285.1 Burkholderiales bacterium
GCTGGGCAACATCAGCAAAAAATGGACGATGCCGCTTCGGGATTGGAAAGGTGCGTTGATCCGATTTACCATCATGTTCGAGGAAAGGATGCCCAAGCCATAATCTCTACGTCCCGGTTACACAAAATTCAGGACACCCTCTGATGCCCCCCACCTCAGCATCCGCACCATACGTGTTCTGCTAGAAATTGCCGGTCTGGAGTTTGTCAAAATAGCCCCACCATGCACCCCATACAAAAGCTCTTTCGCTACGCCGCCCCCTACCGCCGTGACATCCGCTTAGCCACGGTCTATTCCGTTCTCAACAAATTCTTTGACATCCTGCCCGAGGTCCTGATTGGCGCCGCGGTGGATGTTGTCATCAAAGGCGACCAGAGCTTTTTGGCGCGCAACGTCTTAGGCGAATTTGGCATCACCAGCACCTGGCACCAGTTGTTGGCGCTCGGCATGTTGAACGTGGTGATCTGGGGCGGCGAGTCGTTGTTTGAATACCTGTACCACCTGAAATGGCGCCGCCTGGCGCAAGACATCCAGCACGACCTGCGGCTAGACACCTACCGCCACGTGCAGAAGCTGGAAATGGCCTACTTCGAGAACCAGCGCACCGGCAATCTGATGTCCATCTTGAACGACGACATCAACCAGATGGAGCGCTTTCTGAACGGCGGGGCCAACCAGATCATCCAGGTGTTCTGCTCGTCGCTGATGATCAGTGCGGTGTTCTTTGCGATGCAGCCCGGCATTGCACTAATCGCGTTGCTCCCCGTGCCCGCCATTCTGTTTGGCGCCTTCTGGTTCCAAAACCGCCTGGCGCCGCGCTACACCGAGGTGCGCGAGGCGGCGGGCGATGTTAGCGCCCGGCTCAACAACAACCTGCTGGGCCTGGCCACGATCAAGGCCTTTGCCACCGAAGGCGTAGAGGCCGACCACATCGCCCAGGCCAGCGACAGCTACCGCGTGGCCAATGCCCGTGCCATACGCCTGAGCGCCGCCATCACACCAGTGATCCGCACCGCCATCTTGGCCGGGTTCACCGCCACGTTGTTGTACGGTGGCTGGCTGACGATTGAGGGCCAGTTGGCCGTGGGCGCGTATTCGGTGCTGGTGTTTTTGACGCAGCGCCTGCTGTGGCCGCTGACGGGTCTAGCCGAGGTGGCCGATATGTACCAGCGATCCATGTCGTCCATCGAGCGGGCCATGGGCCTGCTGGAGACCCCGATCAACATCCCCTACGAAGGCCAACACTTTCCCATTGCCAATGTGAAGGGCGAGCTGCGCTTTGAGCATGTGGGTTTTGCCTACGACGAAACACCCGCCAGCACACCCACGCTGCAAGATATCGACATTACGATCCCCGCAGGCAAGACCACAGCCTTTGTCGGTTCCACCGGCTCGGGCAAGTCCACCCTGGTCAAACTGCTGCTGCGCTTTTACACGGCCAAGTCTGGCCGCATTTTGTTGGACGGCCAGGCCATAGACGGGCTCAATCTGCAAGACCTGCGCCGCGCGGTGGGTTATGTGTCGCAAGACACCTTTCTGACCGACGGCACGGTCGCAGAGAACATCGCCTATGGCGCAGCCGGTGCAACTGACGTGCAAATTGCCGAGGCGGCACGCGCAGCCGAGTGCACCGAGTTCATCGACAAGCTACCGCTGGGTTTTGCCACCCGCATCGGCGAGCGTGGCCAGAAGCTCAGCGGCGGCCAGCGCCAGCGCCTGGCCTTGGCCCGCGCCATCCTGAAGAACCCGCCGGTGCTGATACTGGACGAAGCCACCAGCGCGGTCGACAACGAGACCGAGGCCGCCATCCAGCGTTCGCTAGACGTCGTCAGCCGCAATCGCACTGCCATCGTCATCGCCCACCGCCTGTCCACCGTCCGCCAGGCGGATTGCATCCACCTGTTGGAGGCCGGGCGCATTGTGGAGAGCGGCACGCACGATGAGTTGGTGGCTCGCAATGGCGGTTATGCGGCGCTGTGGCGGTTGCAGACGGGGGAGCGGGGGTAGTCGGGGTTAAGTTTCTACCCATTATGGGGCTGTTGATAAGGGCTCTAAGATAAATCGGTCTGTAGCCCTCGTGGAATATGCGTATGCCGCTACATATTGTATAGCAATGATTCGCTCTGGCAAGCGACTTCTGTGCAGCCAGATGGTGAGCGCCTGGCCGCTTCAGGGTTCAGGCGACAGGCGTTTCCAAAATGGATCGGCTCCACAGCAAAAAGAGCCGGCTGACTTCTTCCGGCTTTTGTGGCCGGTTGCTGCCCAACCACCAGGCGAGCATTTCAAACAGCGCGCCGCCCAGGTAGTGCGCTCTGGCCGATGTTTGCCAGGCGCGTGATGGCGGTGTGCCCGATTGCACCAGCTCCACCAGCAGCTCCCGGAACCGGTCTTGCACATACTGGCCGGATCGACGGTCCAGCAAGGCGCGAAACACGGCCTGCGCCTCATGTACATGGGCCACCAGCCCGAGTACAAACCCCAGCGGCTCGGGCTGGGCAGAGTCCGTCTTGGCCTGCGTCAGCAGAATCTCGCGCAGCACTGCAAAGTTGGCCTTCAGCAACTCCTCTTTGTTGGGGTAGTGCTGGTAAAACGTGGAGCGCCCAATGTTGGCGCGCGCACACAGCGTCTGCACGTCAATGGCGTCCCAGCCGCATTCCACCATCAAGTGCATCAGGGCTTCGCGCAGGGCGTCGCGGGTGCGTTGCACGCGGCGGTCCATCACAGCCCCATCGGTGGGCAAACGTGGTTTCATGGTGGTCTCCGGAACACAAACGCGTGTTCTGTCTGGTATCAAACACATTGCGCCCTAAGGCACTTGGCAGGCGTGCAGCCCCATCGCAAGATAGTGGCCACTACGTCAATTATTGAACACTATGTCTACTATCAAACCTGAATTTTTTACGCCCCGTGCTTGTCGACGGCAGAGCCCATGGCGTCCGTACTTGCTTGCGTTGCTGCACGCATGGGCCTTCGCCAATGGCGCCGCGCACGCGCAAGTGCCAGCCCACTACACGCTCGATGTCCAGGTGCTCGGCCTGCAAAGCAGCCAAGGCCAAGTCATCGCCAATTTATTCAAAGAAGGTGACGACGTCTTTGGCGCATCGCGCGCCAAGCAAGCGCAGGCGATTGCCGACAAACACTGCACGCTGCGCTTTGCGAACCTGGAGGCAGGGCGCTACGCCGTGGTGGTGTTCCATGACATCAATGGCAACAACGACTTGGACCACAACGTGTTTCGCTTTCCGGCAGAGCCACTGGGCTTCTCCAATGGCTTTGAAATGTCTTTGTTTTCGGGCATGCCCAACGCGCACAAACTGGCATTCGACGTCGGACCCGATGCCAAACCCCTCAACATCACGGTGAAATGAATATGACTACAAACACGCTTGTTCAACCAGGGCTTGCGCTCAAGGGCGCCATGGCCACCTTTGTGTCCCACGTTTTCTACCCGCTGCTGCTTGCCATCACGCTGGCGCTGTATTTTGGCGCACTAGAGCATGGCTGGAATCTGGCAACCGTTTTTGCGTGGATGGCAGGCACGCGCATGCTGTTGCTGTTGGCGGTCGAGTTTCTATACCCAGCCAAGCCTGAGTGGAAAATGACATGGCCGAGCTTTCGGCGCGACTTGAAATACATGGCTGTCAATGGCGGCATTGCCGGTCTGGTCAAGCTGGGCTTGGGCTGGTGGGCTCTGGACATGAGCCGCTTTAACACCGGCATCGTCGCGGGCAATTCCATCTTCGTAGAGTTTCTGGCCCTGCTGCTGGTGTTCGAGTTTTTTCAATACTGGTACCACCGCTTAAGCCATGAGGGATCAGGCCGTTGGGGCGCCTGGCTGTGGAGCGTGCACGTGCCGCACCACCTGCCGGATAAGGTGTATTTGCTGATGCACCCAGTGGGTCATCCACTCAACTTTTTGGTATCACTGGCTATTGTGCAATTGCCAATGGTGGTGCTTGGCGCCAGGCCCGAATCCATCTTCTTGTTCAACGCGCTGATGGGCTTGCAAGGCTTGCTATCGCATTACAACGTGGACATCAAGGCTGGCCCATTGAACTACCTGCTGGTGGGCACCGAACTGCACCGCTTCCACCATAGCGCCGATATCCGTGAAGCCAGGAATTATGGTGTGCTCACACCGTTTTGGGACTTGGTTTTTGGCACTTTTGAGTACCACCCTGGTCGCATGCCGGCAGCGCTTGGCGTGACCGAGGCTTCGCAATACCCCGATAGCAATGAATTGCTGAAAGTGCTGAAGTTGCCGTTCAAGCGCTGAGGTCAATCATGCACTGGGTGACGGTCGTACTTACCGCACACTGGCCACCTTCGTTTTGGACAGCTCCGCAATCGCCGCCAGTATTTCGCCTTCATGCAACCCTGAAAACGCAAAGAGCAATATTTTCTTCATCGGTACTCTTTACAAAGGGTTTGGTTGGGCGGCCTGAACGGCCTGCGAAAAGCGATCAATCGTGGCGCTCATATGCCGCATGGCAGCCGTCATGTCCGAGTCCTTGTCTTGCAATGCGTGGGTGCCATCGACATAGATTCGAATAGCCGCCCGCATGCATACAGGCATGGGTTCACTTTGGAAGTAGTCCCGAAGTTGCAAGTGCAGATCACGCATTTGTCGCAAGGCTACACCGGGGTTGCGCTCATCGCGGTCGTTGGCAATGCGTGCTCCGTTAGAAAAATTCTCGAATATGCGCGCGCCAGACTGCTACCTGGCGCTTGTCGTCACACGAGAAATCGCCAGGGTAGACGGGCGGATCACTACACGCCACGATCCCGTGCAATGCGCCCAGGGTAAATACGATGTGGAGAAGCGCAGCAGGCAATTTCATTTGTAAAACAAGGCGCTAGCCCTCGCCAAATAATCGTATACCGCTACTCAATTGATAGCATCCGCCCAGGATTCATCGTGTTCTGTGGGTCCAGCGCCTGCTTGATGGCGCGCATCATGCCCAGCGCCACAGGCGACTTGTGCTGCACCAGCTTGTCGCGTTTCAAGCTGCCGATGCCATGCTCGGCGGAGATGGAGCCTTTGAACTGGTCCACCATATCATAGACGATGGCGTTGACGCCTTTTTCATCGTCGCGCAAGAACGCTTCGGCGTCCGCACCGGCTGGGGCCTGCACGTTGTAGTGCAGGTTACCGTCGCCCAGATGGCCGTAGTTGACTAAGCGGGCACCGGGGTAGGCGGCTTGCAACAGCGCGTCGGTCTGGCGCACAAATTCGGAAATGCGGGATACGGCTATGGAGATGTCGTGTTTGATGTTCAGGCCCTCTTGCGCTTGGGCCAGCGGAATGCTCTCGCGGATGTGCCACAGGGATCGGGCTTGTGTGATGCTCTCGGCCACCACGGCGTCGACCACGCAGCCGTCTTCCATGGCGACTTCCAACAGGCGCTCAAAACGCTCGCGGGCGTGGGCTTCGGATTCCTGGTCCGAATTCTCAAGCACCACACAGTACGGCGCAGCACTGTCCTGGAACGGCACTCTGGCTCGAACTATTCGCGGTCGGCCACTGCAGCATAGCTACCGTTGTCGTAAACCTGTGCGTTAGCGGTGTGACTGGCGGCATCCAACGCTTTGCCATTGACGGCGTTGGCCATGGCATAGGTGGCCGACACAGCGGCATGGCCGCAGCCGTCAATCGGCTTGGAGCCTCGGTGCTGGTTGGCCAAGCGGTTGGCCAGCGCCGGCACAGGCAAGAAGTCGTTGGCTGACATCCGCCATGCCAGGTAGCGCCCCAGTTGATCCAGGCATTCAATCACCGCATCGTCTTCCCGCAAATGCCTCACCCGCACCGCGTAGACCTTTCGACAAAGCGGCATCCCAATGTGTATGATGACTCAATGCAGTTGCTATCTATGTAATAGCGAGATATTGAGTAAATAAAGGGGCAATCGTGGTACTTGATTGTTAACTCAACGGAGAATGTTTGAACACGTCTTTCTTTCCGCCCATGCGCTTGAGTGGTCACACAGTTGTTTCATTGGGTTTGGCTTTGGGGCTGAACGTGGTCTTGGTGGGCTGCGGAGGGCCGCAAGCCTCGGCGGAAATAGCCAGCCCTGGGGCTGGCGCGCCCACGCCACCGCCGGGTAGCGTGCCGGGTGGCCTGCCCGCGATGGCACCGACGGCTGGCCCGGGCATCATGCGGCCTGTAGCAGATGCGCAGCGGGCACAGCGCTCGGTAGACGTGGTGTTGGGCCCACTGGATGCGGCCGGTGCACAGAAACCATCAGCGGGCACACCGGGCCCGCTCAAAGTGGGCGTTGGCCGGGCCATTGCACAAACCCAGACCGCCGTTGGTATGCGCGGGCTTCTTCAATGGACGACGCTGCCCAGTGGTCATCGCGTGGCGGCTATCACCTTCACCAGCCTCGGCGCCAAGAGCTTACGATTGGGCGTGTTGGTACAGCATTTGCCCGCCCAGACGCTGCTGAGGTTTTACGCCCCTCAAGCTGCCCTGGCGAACGAGGTGCCTGCCGCTGAGGTGTTGAACCTCATGGCGCTTAACCGGGCATCTGGCGACACGTCGGTCGATGCGCGCACCTACTGGTCACCCATAGTGATGGGCGAGAAAATCACGTTTGAGATTCAAATGCCTGCCAACACACCGCCCGCAGCGTTGGACATTGCAGTCGGTCAGTTGTCGCATCTTTTTTGATCAGACTTGGGGTTTTTTGGCGGAAATCCGCAAAAATCCTGTGCTCAAGGCAAGCTCGCATTTGCGCAACTTATGGTCTACCTGCCGCTGAGTACCTTTCGTCGCTGTGTGTCCGATCACAACGGGGAACACAAGGTCAAAGACGCCTCTTGTCTGGACCAGTTCTTCGCCATGGCGTTTGCCCAGTTGAGATACCGCGAAACGCTGCGCGACATGGAAGTCAACCTGCGTGCTCAAGCCAAGCGGCTGTACCACATGGGGTTTCGCTGTCAGACGATTTCGCGCAACATCTGATTGGCTTGGGGCGGCCTCTGTATGCCAAGGATCCGTTTGGCGTGGAACCCGACGCAGCGATTTACGCGTTTGATGCCAGCACCATCGACTTGTGCCTGTCGGTGTTTGCCTGGGCTTCGTTTTGCCTGACCAAGGCCGCCATCAAGCCGCACACGCTACAGGACCTCAGGGGCAACATTCCCAGCTTCATTCACGTTACCGACGGCAAGACCCACGAGTGCAACGTGATGGACGATTGGCGCTGGGGCCGGGGCTTTCTATTTGATGGACCGGGGTTATCAGGACTTTGCACGTCTATTCGAGATTCACGTGGCCAAAGCATTCTTCGTGACCCGCGCCAAGAGCAACACCAAGTTCAAGCGGCGCTACTCCACATCCTGTGGATCTGGCTGGAACAACGGTGCTGTGCGATCAGACTGGCGTGTTGTCGGGGCATCTTGCGGGCAAGGACTATCCCACGGCGATGCGCCGGGTGGTGGTCAGGGACGAAACCGGCAAGCGGCTAGTGTTTCTGACCAACAACTTCATATTGAAACCGGAGTTGATTGCCGACCTGTACCGCCGGCGCTGGCAGGTGGAGTTGTTTTTCAAGTGGATCAAGCCGCATTTGCGCATCAAGGTGTTCTTTGGCACCAGCGAGAACGCGGTGAGGACGCAGATCTGGATTACCATTTCCACGGACCTGTTGATCGCCATTGCCAAAAAACGCGTGTATCTTGATCATCACAGCCTGTATGAGATACTACACTTCTTGAGTTTGTCAATGTTTGGAAATATGCCAATAAATCAACTACTTACGCCACCTCAAAAAATTCAGTGTCGGATACCGAGTCAAATCAGCTCGATCTCCTCTGAAGAACGTTGGGACGCTACTGTAAATTGGATTACATTGAGCGAGTAGGCGGGCTTTGATGATTGGCTCTTTGGACGTGTCGAATCAAAGCTGAATCATCTGTAGCCAGGCCTGCTGACCTGCGTTCGAGCGCTAAATCTGAGAATCAATATGAATCTACCCTCCCGCCCTGTGACTCGCCTCATTGCGACGTTGCCCTTGGTTTTGAGCGTATTGCTTGTCGCCTGTGGCGGGGGCCAGTCCCCTGGCAATCCAACCAACCCAGGCGGCGCAGTCAATTCAACAACAACCAGTGCGGCAGGCATGGTGACCCAGGTCCTGCCGCAGCCGTTGAGCAATCCTTTGGGCAACAACCCGCCCCCGGCAGCAGTGGCGCAAGTTGTCCCTGCACCAGTCGTTCTGGTGCCTTCAAGTGAGCACCCGGCTGCCCCAACCGAAGGGCCGGGCATCATGCGACGCATGGCACTTGCAGAGCGGGCCCCGCGCAGTTCAGATGTTGATTTGGGGCCCATGGATGCGTCGGTTCGATCAGCCGGACAGGCCCAATCAACCGACGCCGTGAGCCCACGCAAGATTGGCATGAGCCGTGGCCTTGCGCAAACCAAATCCAGCGCCAATTTGCGCGCCAAATTGCAATGGTCTACGCAAATCAATGGCAACCGGGTAGCAGCCATCACCTTCGCTAGTAGCGGGGCCGAGAGCCTGCGCTTGGGCATTCAGGTGCAGCAGTTGCCGCCTACTACGGTGTTTCGCTTCTATGCGCCGCAAGACACTATGGCGCATGAGGTACCCGCCAAGGAAGTGCTGGAACTGATGCGGCTGAACCGCGCTTCGGGCGACACATCGGTCGACGCCAAAACCTATTGGTCGCCCATCGTGCCGGGTGAAAAAATAACGTTCGAGATCCAGTTGCCAGCGGGCGTTTCCGAGGATCAACTTGATCTGGGCGTTGGGCAGTTGTCGCACTTTTTTGAGTCGCCTTCTTCCCACGCCAATGCCTCAACCGCCAAGGCCATTGGCGATGGCGCCAGTTGCAACCTGGACGTGAGTTGCAATTCAAGCGTGAGCGCTTTGAGTAAATCCGTGGCCAAAATGGTTTATACAAAAGGTGGCAGCTCGTTCCTGTGCTCAGGTTCGCTGCTGACGGATCGCGCTTCGAGCTTTACGCCGTACTTTTTGTCGGCCAACCACTGCTTCTCCAAGCAGTCGGAAGCCTCGACTTTGCAGACGTTCTGGTTTTATACCTCATCATCATGCAACAGCGGGCAGCTCAGTTCGTCCAGCGTTTCTCGCTCGGGCGGTGCCACCTTGCTGTATGCCAGTTCATTGACCGACACCTTGTTTTTGCGTTTGAATTCCACACCCCCCGCAGGTGCCTCGTATGCCGGCTGGTCGGTTAATGCGGTTGACATTGGCAACACCATGACAGGTGTCCACCACCCTGTGGGTGATTTGCAAAAAGTGTCGTTTGGCACGGTGCGAAAATTCCAGAATTGCGGCTCAAGCACGGTCGACTCGGGTTTGTTCAGCTGCAGCACATCCGATGTCACTCAAAGCAGCTTTTTCGACATTAACTACACCAGTGGCACGACCGAAGGCGGCAGCAGCGGTTCACCCGCTTTTGTGACGCTCAATGGCTCAAGGTACGTCGTGGGGCAGCTGTATGGCGGCAGTGCAAGCTGCACCAATCAAAGCGGCAGCAATACCTACGGTCGCCTGGATCGGGCCTACAACGCTGCCTTGAGCGCCTGGCTGGACGCAGGGACGAAAGCGCCGCTCAGTGTGACCAAAACTGGCGGCGGCACGGGCACCGTGACATCGTCGCCAGCGGGCATCAGCTGCGGCTCGGCGTGCACCTCAGCGTTTGATATTGCAACAAATGTGACTCTCAGCGCTCAACCCGCCGCTGGCTCCACCTTTACCGGCTGGAGTGGGGCGTGCACCGGGACTGGTGGATGTGTCGTCAACCTATCCAGCGCCAAGAGTGTGACGGCCGATTTCTTTATACCTACCATCAGCCTGAACAAGGCGTTGGACAACACTGAACTCGCCTTATCAACATCCGGCAACGCCAGCTTTTTTGGCCAGACCCTGAACTCCACCACGGGTGGCTCTGCAGCCCAGGCTGGCAAGGTGTTGGACAGCCAAAGCAGCACCCTGACTGCCACCGTCACCGGCCCCGGAACCTTGTCGTTTGACTGGCGTGTGTCATCCGAGGCGGATTACGATTTTCTGACCGTCAAGCTGGATGGTGTCAATCAAAACAGCATCACTGGTGAGTCAGTCTGGTTCAATTCGGTGCTGACGATTCCCTCTGGTGTCCACACGGTGAGTTGGGTTTACAGCAAAGACTTTGCCGATGCCGTGGGGCAGGACACCGGCTGGGTGGACAACGTGCAATTTGTCGGTTCCAGTGCTCAAGCCAATGTGATTGTGAACGGCGGGTTTGAAAACGGCAGCGCGGGATGGGTGCAGTCGCCCACCAACATCATTGACAGCAATGCAACTTCCATCACGCCATCTATTGCGGGCAGTGCACGCGCGGCGTGGATATGCGGCTACAACGATTGCGCGGATACGCTGTACCAGGACTTCACCATTGGCAGCAATGTGAACTCAGCCATCTTGAGTTTCAATTACCTGGTTACAACTGCCGAAACAACGACCACCCGTGTTTACGACAGCTTGACGGTCGAGATTCGAAACGCCTTTACTGCGACACGCTTGCTGTTGATCACGACCCTCTCCAATCTAAGTTCTGGCGGTACATGGAAAAAAATTACCGCTGACTTATCGGCCTTTGCGGGGAAAACCGTGCGGTTGTTGTTCACGGGTACCGGCGATTTCAGTAACTCCACGTCGTTCCATATTGACAACGTCAGCCTGCAAACCGCCACGACCGCTGGGGCAGTTTTGCCGCAAAGCGGCTGGTGGTGGAACCCGGAAGAGAGTGGCCGAGGCTTTGCCATTGAACGCCAGGGCAACAAGATCTTTTTGGCTGCGTTTTTGTACGAAACCAGCGGCATCAACACCTGGTACGTGTCCGCGCTGACACAGCAGCCCAACGGCAGCTATACCGGCGCGATGACCCGCAATGCCGGGGGGCAAACCCTCACTGGCACTTACAAAGCGCCCAGCAGTTCCTTGATTGTTGCCAATGCCACCTTAAGCTTTACTGGCACGACAGTGGGCACGCTGTCGGTAGTGCCAACCGACCTTAGCGCCAGCAAGGTCATCTCAATACAGCGGTTCCCGATTTCGTCGCCTGGTTTCTCAAACCCGACCAGCAGTTTTGAAAGCGGTTGGTGGTGGAATGAATCTCAGAGCGGGCGCGGTTTTTTTGTGGAAGTCCAAGGCAGCCAAGCGTTTGTGGGCAGCTTTATGTACGACGTGAGCGGTCAGCCCACTTGGTACGTGAGTAGCGCCAACTTGTTTGGTGCGCAGTTCGTTACCGGCACACTGTCTCAGTACACGGGTGGTCAGAGCCTAACGGGAGCTTTCCGCTCTCCCACAGCTTTAGCGAGCGCGGGGGTGATGTCGTTTACCTTCACCTCATCGGCCACCGCTGTCATGGTGTTGCCTGATGGCGGCACGGTGGCGCTGAAGCGGTTTATTTTTTAGGGTTCGAGGCCAGACCAGTTGTCGTTGGGATTGAAGCCCGCCAGCGCGGGATAACGCCCCCCATGGCCAAATCGTTCGGAAACTCCCCTCTTTCAAGCCACATCTTGCCGATGAGACGCAGGCTAGTCTTGCGAATAACCAGAAGTCGTCGTTAAAAAGTCAGTCGTAAATATCTCTGGTGACAAAGCCAATGAAATTCATCCATGGAACGCACTATCGTCGCGTGAAAAGGTGGATATTCTTGTCCGCCTGGTTCAAACAGGGGTTCAAGAGGCCGTGAAGGAGGTTATGTAGCGTGTCGCCGACTTCGGCACTTAGCTTGTGATGTGTGGAGGGCTCGCCCTCACTAAATATACGCATCACGCTACCAAATAGATAACACCCGCCCCGGATTCATCGTATTCAACGGGTCCAGCGCCTGCTTGATGGCGCGCATCATGCCCAGCGCCACGGGCGATTTGTGCTGCACCAGCTTGTCGCGCTTCAAGCTGCCTACGCCATGCTCGGCGGAGATAGAGCCTTTGAACTGATCCACCATGTCATAGACGATGGCGTTGACGCCTTTTTCATCTTCGCGCAAAAAGGCTTCGGCATCCGCACCCTCAGGGGCTTGCACGTTGTAGTGCAGGTTGCCATCGCCCAGGTGACCGTAGTTGACCAGGCGGGCGCCGGGGTAGGCGGCTTGCAGCAGGGCGTCGGTCAGGCGCACGAATTCTGGGATGCGGGACACGGCGATGGATATGTCGTGCTTGATGTTGAGGCCCTCTTGCGCCTGTGCCAGCGGGATGCTCTCGCGGATGTGCCACAGGGCTCTGGCCTGGGTGATGCTTTCGGCCACCACGGCGTCCAGCACGCAGCCTTGTTCCATGGCCACCTCCAGCAGGCGCTCGAAGCGTTCGCGGGCGTGGGTTTCGGATTCTTGGTCGGAGTTCTCTAGAACGACACAATACGGCGCCTCACTTTCCAGCAACGGCACGCGCTGCTGCGGAAAATGCTTGGTCACCAGACTCAAAGCAAACTTACCCATCACCTCAAACCCGGTCAGCCCGGCGCTCAGGTGCTGGTGCGCCAGGCCGAGCAGTTGCACGGCCGCGTCCAACGACGGCACGGCAGCGAAGGCGGTGAGTTGGGCCACGGGCAGTGGGTAGAGCTTCATCGTCGCGGCGGTGATCACGCCTAGCGTTCCTTCTGAGCCAATCATCAGATGGCGCAGGTCGTAGCCGGTGTTGTCTTTGCGCAGGCCCGACAGGCCGTCCCAAATTTCGCCCTGCGCGGTCACCACTTCCAGGCCCAGGCACAGCTCGCGGGTATTGCCATAGCGCACCACCTGCGTGCCGCCGGCGTTGGTGCCTAGGTTGCCACCGATGGTGCAACTGCCTTCGGCGGCCAGACTGAGTGGGAACAAAAAGCCTGCCTTTTCACACACTTCTTGCAGGGTCTGCAGCACGCAGCCAGCCTCTACTGTCACGGTCAGATTGCCACCGTCTACTGCGCGTACAGCGTTCATGCGCAACAGGCTGAGCACTATTTGTGTGCCACTGGCGTCCGGGGTAGAGCCCACCACCATGCCGGTGTTGCCGCCCTGGGGCACGATGCTGACACCCGCCGCGGCGCAGGCTTTGACCACCGCCGCCACTTGCTGCGTATTGGCGGGGCGCACCACGGCCAAAGCCTGGCCGTGTTCGCGTTTGCGCCAGTCTTGCTCCCACGCGCTCAGGTCGGTGGTGGGGTCTTCATGGGTCAGCACGTGTTCTGCGCCGACGATGCTGCGCAGTTGTGCGAGCAAGTTGCTGTGAATGGTGGTCATGGTGTTGCCTCTTGGCTATCCGGGTTTTTGTTGGCACCACGGGCCCCGAGGCGCAGGCGCACATGCAGCGTGCAGGCGACAAAAAGGGTGATGCACAGCACTATTTCCAACATGGCCAGGTAGTTGCTCGGTGCCTTGTCGCTCCAGGCGCGTACCACGCCCTCAATGAAATAGAGCCACACCACCAGGCTGACCCAACGGTAGGTATACAAACGGTTTTTCAGCAGACCAGCGAGTGGAATACACAGTGGCAGGGCCTTCAGCACCAGCCACGAACCACCGGGACGCAAGGGGGCTAGATAGAGCTCCCAGGCCATGGCCAGCGCAATTGAGGCCAGCACACTGCCCACGGCGAGCCAGCGGGTGAAATTAACGGAGTGGGAAGGGGTGGAAGTGTGGTGAGGCGTATTCATCTCGGTGGCATCATAGCGGGATGCAACAACTCGAACGTCTAAGAGGCTGGCTCCACGAAGTCGCCCAAATCCCCTGGCTCGACGCCATCCGCACCCTGCGTGAGCGCTTTCGTGAGGACCGCCTGGGTCTGACCGCCAGCAGCCTTACCTTCACCACCACGATTGCACTGGTGCCCTTCATCACGGTGGCGTTGGCCGTTTTCACGGCTTTCCCCATGTTTGCCAAGTTCCAGATCGTGTTGCAAAAGTGGCTAATTGTGAGCTTGGTTCCCG
>JBBQBG010000088.1:0-13928 GCA_038317285.1 Burkholderiales bacterium
ACAACTTCGCCATTCACAATGGTCTTGCTCAACTGCACAACACCTTTGGCATCGACAACCTTCACCCATGTAGGGCCCTTGGCTTTGAAAACAACCATACCCGTGGACGGTAAAACTGGAGTGTTGGTGGGGTGGCTTGCCCCAAGAACTGGCACGCTGGCAGGCGTAGATGGAAGACTCGCAACGGTAACCAACCGATTCGCAGTGATAACCGGTTGACTGGTAGCCACCAAAGCTGGATCCGATGCCGAAGCCTTTAACTTAGGCGCTTCCAAACTGGTCGTTGCCGCTGATACGGGTGGCATCACAACAACTTCGTTTGCACCGGATGCATTAAAAGAATTTGGCACTCCTTGGTTCGAAGTTGTTGAGGTAACAGATTCAGTGATGGTTTCTACCGATGGCTGCAATACCTGTACCTGGTTTGTACCGTCAGACGTCTTTGTCGATTGGTTTGACAGCTCGCCATACCAATCTGGCATCTTGATGTCAGGGAAAAAGTAGACTGCAATCCCCGCAACCACCAATGCGAGAACAATGAGTGTCGACGGTTTCTTCAATACTTCTGAAAATGCCATTCCGGTCACATCATTGGACGAATGAAATGGTGCGTTGATGCCGCGTTCAACAGCGTTCAACCTAGGCGCGGTGTTCAACGGCAACTTGTTCAGGATAGGCGCAGGATCTATTTTTAGGGCACGACATACGCTGGCCGCCAATGCCCGCACAAATACGGCGTCGTGAAGTAGATCCAGTCTATCGGCCTCCAAAGCTTCCAGCTTCTTTACCGGGATCTTCATTGATACTGCGAGCGCCGCCACATGCAATCCGGACGCCTCCCTCGCATTGCGCATCATCGTTCCGGCTGAAATTTCACCCGGTGGCGTGTGTTCTTGCCTCGCACCGACTGCTTCGGAGAAGCCAGCATCACTCATTGAAGGAACCTCTCTCCAAAGCCAGATTTTCTCGGGATTGTGGGTAGCGTTTTTTCAATTGCGCGCTCAGCTGCGCCATCGCATCGCGATTTTCCATGCGCCGCTCAACCTTTATCCCTAGCCACAGGGACTCTGCGTTTGCAAGTTCGCTGTTGTTTAGACGCCGTACATAAAACTGGGCCCGAACAAACTCACCACGTTGGTACAACAGTTGCGATAAGTTGTAAGCGGTAATCGGATTGCCTGCGTCCAGCTCGTAAGAACGCACAAAACTGCTCTCTGCCTCGGCAAGTTGATTCGCCCTCATCTGGCACAAACCTTGGGCCATGAAGGTCTTGGCACGCTCACCATAGGCAGGGTTGGCCAGCGCACTGCCGAACAATTGCGTCGACTCAGGGTATCGGGATTGCTGGCACAACATCCATCCATAGTTGTGCTGCACAGATGCGGCCTTCGGATTGATAGCCAGTGCGCGGCGGAAGCTTTCTTCTGCGAGGGGAATGTCGTTCAAACGCATGTAGATCAAGCCGCGCAGGTTGTAGGCCTCGAATAGCGTAGGGTCTGCGGTGATGGACTGTTTGAGGTGGTCCAAGGCATCTGTTGTTTGCCCCTTGTCAAAATAGGCCACAGCCAATTCCAACCGCAACCGCGCCCGTTTTTGCGCGTCTGACTCATCGGATTCGGTAACCCGATCCGAATTCAAACTGGCGCCTGCCAGGGTAGATGCACAGCCAGAAACCACCACAACCGCAGAACCGGCCAAACACAACCACACTATCCAAGTCAGCGCCGCAACGCCGATCCGTAATTTATGAGTCATTTACAGTGTCCTCTCTCCGCTGCGGAGACATTTCATTTTCGGGCCTGATGATGATAGTTCGGCGCTTGCTGATTCGCGTCTGAACGTTCGTTCTATCTTGTACGTCACCTGCTAGTTGACCACAGGCAGCGTCAATATCGTCGCCCCGCGTCTTGCGGATTGTCGTCACGATGCCCGCGTCACTCAATACTTTGGAAAAAGCGATGACCGCCGCTTGCGAAGACCTCAGTAAACCAGAGGCGGGAAAGGGGTTGAATGGGATGAGGTTGAACTTGCACCAAGCACGCTCACCCGAGCCCGACCGCACTAGCTTCACCAGTTGCGATGCATGTTCAGGTGTGTCATTGACACCATCCAACATGCAATACTCGAATGTAATGAAATCTCGGGGAGCGACCTCTAAATATCGCTTGCAGGCCTCCAGCAACTCAACTATGGGATATTTACGGTTCAATGGAACCAGATCATCGCGCAACGCATCATTGGGTGCATGCAACGAAACCGCCAGCGCCACAGGACAATCCTTGCCTAAACGATCCATCATCGGCACTACACCCGAGGTAGACACTGTGACGCGTCGGCGCGACAAGCCGTAACCGTGGTCATCCAACATGACGCGTAACGCAGGAACCAGCGCCGAATAGTTTTGCAGAGGCTCACCCATGCCCATCATCACCACATTGGAAATGACGCGCTCATCCTTTTTTAAATGTTGCCGCAAAAAGTGCTCAGCAAACCAAAGTTGGGAAACAATCTCGCCAGCCGTCAGATTGCGGCTAAAACCCTGGTGCCCGGTCGAGCAAAATCTGCACGCCACAGCGCAACCGGCCTGGGACGAGACGCACAGTGTGCCCCGATCATCTTCCGGAATAAATACTGTTTCGATAGCATTTCCACCGCCAACATCAAATAGCCACTTGATAGTGCCATCCGCAGAAATATGCTGCGACAGCACCTGTAGTGCCTCGACACGTGCGGTGGTCTTGAGCTTCTCGCGCAAAGATTTGGCGAGATCGCTCATATCTTCAAACTGCGCGGCGCCCTTTTGGTGAATCCAGCGAAAAAGCTGTGTAGCGCGAAAGCGCTTTTCCCCAAGCCGCTCACAAAAGGCGGCCAATCCTTCTAGATCGTAATCAAGCAGGTTGGCCGTCATCGCATAACTTAGCGGGAGAAAACGTTCATACCGGCAAAGAAGAACGCGATTTCGATGGCGGCTGTTTCAGCGGCGTCGGAACCGTGCACGGCATTGGCATCGATGCTGTCCGCGAAGTCGGCGCGAATCGTGCCAGGCGCCGCCTTCTTGGGATCGGTAGCGCCCATCAGGTCACGATGCTTCAAAATTGCGTTTTCGCCTTCCAGCGCCTGGATCATGACCGGGCCGGAAACCATGAAGTCCACCAGGTCTTTGAAGAAAGGACGTGCTTTGTGAACAGCGTAGAAAGCTTCTGCCTCACCACGAGACAAATGGGCCATACGAGCCGCGATCACCTTGAGGCCAGCGGCCTCAAAACGTGCGTAAATTTGCCCAATGACGTTCTTGGCGACAGCGTCAGGCTTGATGATGGAGAGAGTGCGTTCGATTGTCATATATTTCCTGAACTGATTGAGTAATCTGCGTTATTACCCCAAAGCGGGGCAAAGCCTCCGATTTTAGCATCGGACGCCTAACGGCTACGGCCTTTGCGCCGCTGTCCACCAGGACCGCCCGCGGGCCTTTGTCCGGCATCTTGGCGCTGGCGCGTAAAGCTGTCCGCGCCGATGTAACCAAAAGCGGTTTTCATAGGGTCCGGCTGGGCCGCTCCAGGGCGCCCTTCCCTCTGTGGATCAAAGCGGTTGCCATCCGGGCGACCACCGCCCTTGGCGCCTGCCTGACCATTTCTACCTTTGAAACCGCTTTGAGTTGGATTTGGCTGACCGCCGGCATTGGCCCCGCGGGGCCCGCCTGTGCGGCCACCACGGCGCTGGCCGTTACCTTGCGGGCCGCGGCCAGGACTACTGCGTGGTACACCCTCTTCCCGAACGCCCTCTGAAGGCGCACGACCACCACCCGCAGCCTGCACCAGTGACCGAATATCAGCCTCATCCAGCTC
The DNA here is from genome assembly GCA_038317285.1 of Burkholderiales bacterium. GTDB lineage: Bacteria > Pseudomonadota > Gammaproteobacteria > Burkholderiales > Burkholderiaceae_C > Allorhodoferax. The sequence continues at coordinate 3,846 of JBBQBG010000088.1, forward strand.
CATCCATGCGCCCCGCTTGAGTCCGCGGGGCAACACCATTGCGCCATAACGAATACGGATCAAACGGCTGACGGCATGACCCACGGCTTCCAGCATACGGCGCACCTCGCGGTTGCGACCCTCGGAAATTGTCACGCGGTACCAACAATTGGAACCCTCACCGCCACCGTCTTCAATGGAACCAAATTGCGCCATACCGTCGTCGAGCTTGACGCCTTCAAGCAGCATTTTTTTCTCGTCCTTGTTCAAGGAGCCTAGCACCCGCACCGCATATTCGCGCTCCAAGCCGAACCGGGGATGCATTAAATTATTTGCCAATTCACCGGAACTGGTGAACAACAACAATCCTTCGGTATTCAAATCCAATCGACCGACTGACTGCCATTTGCCTTGGTGCAGCTTGGGCAAGCGCCTGAACACAGTGGGGCGGTTTTGAGGATCATCGTGGGTCACAACTTCCCCGACTGGCTTGTGGTAGGCAATCACCCGTGCGGGTGGCGGGTCAATGCGAAAGCGGATCGGCCTGCCATTGACCTTTATGTTGTCGCCAAACTGTATGCGCTGACCAATATGTGCGGGCTCGTTGTTGACAGAAATACGCCCCTCCATAATGAGTTGCTCCATTTCCAGCCGCGAACCCATGCCGGCCTGCGCCAACACTTTGTGCAATTTAGGCGTCTCCGCCATCGGCGCAAGCACGCGTTTGGGCGGCGCCAGTTCGACCAATTCTTCATCAGCATCAAATTGACCGGAGATAACATCGCTGAACCGGTTGCCCAGAGTGGTTGTGACAGACTCCGCAGGTCCTGCGAGCGCATCAACAACCGAAGCCTGTGAATCAGTTAACTCGCTCGGCCCAGAGATAGACGCCTCGTCAACGCCAACGCTCGGCACCGCCGTGTCGGCAATGCTGACGGGGACAATGTCTTTGGGCGACGGCTCAGTATGCGTGTTTTCGTTCATTCTGAAAATCCATTCATAAGTGGCGGCATATCAAGGTCAGTGCCTTCCAGCGGCATATCCAATTGCAATTTTTCGTTGCCCATCGAAGGCCCTTCGGCCACTGCCGCAGGCAAGATTTTTTCAGCCGATGCAACCAGTGCACCAAAGCCGCCGTCTTGGTTAGCCATGCTCTCAAGCAGTGGCAACTGATCCAACGACTGCAGGCCCAGATCATCCAAAAACTGGCGCGTTGTGGCATACAAGGCCGGCCGACCAGCGGCCTCGCGGTGGCCAATAACTTCGACCCAACCCCGGTCTTCCAGTTGCTTGATCAGCAACGAGTTGATGGTCACGCCACGGATATCTTCCATATCGCCACGCGTCACCGGCTGACGGTATGCAATGATGGCCAAAGTCTCCAAGGTTGCCCGTGTGTACCGCGGCGGTTTTTCAGGATGCAGCCTATCAAGGTATTCCCGCATCTCTGGCCGACTTTGAAAACGCCACCCGGAGGCAATATTTACCAATTCAATGCCCTTGCCTGACCAGTCGTTGCCCAATTCTTCAAGCAGACTCTTGACCGTGTCGGCTCCCAATGCCTCATTGAAAAGCGAACGCATGTCGCGCAACGGCAAAGGTTGCTGTGAGCAAATCAACGCGGTCTCCAAGACCCGTTTTGCGTCTGCCATGTTCATAATCAGGCTTTATCGGAAACGCCACCATCACGGTGACCAATCAATGAGATTCCAAACGGACGGCAGCAGATGTGAGAATTCACCGTGCCTCGCCGCGGCAATATTCCGCGGCGCTTACGGGTTTTTAACCCGTGAGCCCGGATTGTAGCGCAGGCCCCAAGCGGCGAGAAGGGCTTCAAAATCTTCTGGGAGGGGAGCTTCAAAGACCAACGGCTGTGCCGTAACCGGGTGCGCGAAAGCCAGCCGAGCCGCATGCAATGCTTGGCGGTTCATGCCCTCCACACCGGTGCCGCCGTAGACAACATCAGCCACCAATGGGTGCCCCAATGAGGCCATATGCACCCGAATCTGGTGGGTTCTGCCAGTGTGCAGGATGCAGCGCACAAAGCAGCCGCGTTCCGTGTTGTCCAAAAGCACTACGTCGGTCTTGGCGGTCTTTCCCGATTGACTCTCCAAGTCAACCACCGCCATTCGCAAACGATTGCGGGGGTCACGTCCGATGGACGCATCGACGGTTTTGTTTGCTGGCCCGGTCCAAGTCCGGTGGGCAACGGCGAAATATTGTCGGCTGACATCGCGCGCGGCAATCGAATGCACCAGGGTATCCATAACGGTGCGGCTGCGCGCCACTACCATCAGGCCACTGGTGTCTTTGTCCAGGCGGTGCACGATGCCCGCCCTAGGAACCGAAGAAATGGCCGGGTCATGCGCCAACAAACCATTAAGTAGCGTTCCGCTCCAATTGCCGGGTGCGGGATGCACTACCAGTCCCGCAGGCTTGTTAATCACCAGAATGTGTTCATCCTGGAACACCACATTCAGTGACATAGCCTGGGGCGTGAAGGCCTGGCTCTGGGGAGTTGGGCGCAATTCAACCACCAGTGCGTCGCCCGCCTTTACCTTGTGCGAGGCCTTACTGGCAGTCTGTCCGTTGATAGCCACCAGCCCGGCTTCAATAAGCTGCTGCAAATAGCTTCTGGAAAACTCGGGCGCAGCATCGACCAAGGCGCGGTCCAAACGCACCCCATGCTGAGCGACTGAAACGCTTAGCTTGCGCCATTCGACCTCGGCTGTGGCATCCTCTACCTCTTCAGAGTCGATCATCGCTGAGTCGCTCGATATAATTCCCGTGCTCTGTTTCAAGAAAGTTTCCTAACATGCTTCGTGACAAATTATCGGTCGTTTGCTTTTCCCTGCTGGCGACCGTCGCACTCTTGACAGCCGGTTGCTCCAGCACGCCGGTGGACAAGACTGCCGCGATGAGCCCGACCAAGATCTACGCCGAGGCCAAGGAAGAGATGGCAGCAGGCCAATGGGAGCGGGCCATACCCTTGCTTGAAAAGCTTGAATCGCGCGCTGCTGGCACGCCGCTCGCGCAGCAGGCCCAGTTGGACAAGGCCTACGCCCAATACAAATCTGCAGACACCGCGCAGGCCCTGGCAACGCTGGAACGCTTCATGAAGCTTCATCCGGTCAGCCCTGCATTGGACTATGCGATTTACCTCAAGGGCGTCATCAACTTCAACGATGACCTGGGCCTTTTTGCCAAATTTACACGCCAAGATTTAACGGAACGGGATCAAAAGGCCTCCAAGGAATCGTTTGAGGCCTTCAAGGAACTGGTGGATCGCTTCCCCAACTCCCGCTACGCCAACGATGCACGCCAGCGCATGAACTACATCGTCAGTTCCTTGGCGCAATATGAAGTGCACGTTGCCCGGTACTACTTCAGACGTGGAGCCTACCTGGCAGCCGTGAACCGGGCGCAAGTGGCGGTCTCGGATTACCGTGAGGTGGATGCCATCGAAGAAGCCCTGTACATCATGTTTCGCTCTTACGAAGCTCTGGGCATGACCCAGTTGCGCGACGACACCAAACGCGTGCTAGAGAAGAATTACCCCAAGTCTGATTTCCTGGTTCACGGCTCCCGCGCGATCAATGACCCGTGGTGGAAGGTTTGGTAAGTGCTGTAAGCGCCTCGGCGAACTGGTCTGGCGTGGAAATGCGCTGCATGGCTGGTAAGGCGGCCAAAATCCTGCGCCCATAGCCCATCTGGGTCAAGCGCACGTCACAAACAACAAGAATTCCACGGTCCGTTTCCCGGCGGATGAGCCGCCCGGCCCCCTGCTTTAGGGCAATCGCTGCCTGCGGTACGTGGTAATGGTGGAACGGGTTGCTGCCAGCGTCTTCCAGCTGTCTCGCCCGCGCCTCAACAACGGGATCGCCAGGGGGCGAGAACGGTAGTTTGTCCACCACCACCAATTGCAAGGCATCACCTGGCACGTCGATTCCCTCCCAGAACGACACTGAACCGACCAAGATACATCCGTTGTTACCTGGCACGGTGCCCTGCACCAATCGCTCCGTCAACTGCCGTTTGGGTGACTCTCCCTGCAGCAGCACATCGATGAACGAAAACGCATCAAAGTGCTGGCGCAAGGCCGCGGCGATGTCGCGCATGGCCCGCAACGTCGTCGTCAACACCAACGTCCTTCCACCCAATGCAGCGGCACCTTGCGCAGCCAATTGGGCGACTGCGGCGCTGTGCCCCGGATCACCCGGTTTGGGCATATGCGCAGGTATGTACAGCGCAGCCTGAGCCAGGTAGTCAAACGGGCTTTGCACCTGCAGCACCTGGGCACCCTCCAGCCCGCAGGACTCGACAAAATGCGCCATAGTCGAATCATGCCCCAGCGTGGCCGACGTAAACACCCACGACTTTCTGCCGCCGGCATCTGCTTGGGGCACCATGACGCGCGAGCGCATGGCTAGCGCAATATCTAGCGGTGATTGGACTAACCGAACCTGTGTGGCCCCTACTTCTAGCCAACGCACCGCGCCAGGCATGACTGCATGTGAAAAGATGTCCAGCTCCGCAACCAAGCGTGAGCCGCGTTCATGCAAGCTTTTGAGCTCAGGAGATAGCTCCTCCAAGCTGCGCAACACCACGTCCGTCTGCTGTAGCACGGTGTGTATAGCTGCAACCGCGCGCTGCCACTCTTGCGTATCAATACCGGCCGGCTGTTCTCCAAGCCAAGAAATACGTTCGGCAGACCGGCCGACGCCGCACAGTGTGCGCAAGGAAGCGACGCTGCGCGCCAGCTCAGTCAGCATGCCCGCCCAACCCGAGTGGGCCAGGGTCATTTTGTGTCCCCCCTGCGCCAAATCACGCGCGAAGTTATCCAACTGGTGGGTTGACAACTGGCGGCTCAAAAACTGCACACCGATTTCATTGAGCTGATGCGCCTCGTCAAAAACCACCGAATGCACAGTGGGCAATAACTCCGCGACACCGGATTCGCGGATATTCAGATCGGCAAAGAACAGGTGGTGGTTGATGACCACTACATCTGCAGCCATCGCCTCGCGCCGTGCCTGGTTAACGTGGCAGTTTTGAATCTGCGGGCAACGTGCACCCAGGCAGTTTTCACGTGTAGACGTAATCAGGGGTATGACCGGTGACCGCTCATCCATTTGGGTCAACTCTGCGATATCGCCAGTGCGCGTGCTGTGGGACCAGGCTTCGGCCCGGCTCAGATCGCGTTGCACTGCCACTTTGTGGGCCAACGCATCTTCGCGCGCGCCGATCAGGCGGTGCATGCACAGGTAGCTGCTGCGGCCTTTCAGCAACGCCGTGCGCACAGGAATGCCCAATGCCTTCACCAAACGCGGTATATCCCGGCCAAACAGCTGATCTTGCAGCGTTTTGGTGGCGGTCGATAGCAGGGTGCGCTCGCCGCTGAGCAAAGCGGGCACCAGGTATGCAAAGGTCTTGCCAACGCCCGTTCCGGCTTCGACGACCAGCACCCCACCAGCCGCCATCGTTGCGGCCACGGCCTGGGCCATTGCGGTCTGGCCGCTGCGCGGACTGAACTCTTCAACGCATTGCGCCAACGCCCCCTCGGGCCCGAACGCATGCGCCACCAGTTCCTGCAAGCCCATGTCTCAGGCCGGCTCTTTGGGCTCTATTTCACGCTCTACCCGGGCAATTTCATCGCGCAACATCAAACGGCGCTTCTTGAGACGGCGCATCATCAGCTCATCAACAGGTGAATCGGTGGCTGCCCGGTCCAGCAGTGCATCCAGATCGGCATGCTCTATGCGCAACTCGATCAAATGGCGTTCTGGCGAGTGGAGATTTGTTACCAAGGGCAATGTGAGTAAGTACGGGTTTAAACTACAGGACCAAAGGTCGTGCTGGCTTGATAATACGACCTTACTGTCCTTTTGCAGAAAGTATTGCTTCCTAAGCAACTCAACATGGCCACAGGTTACCGACTCACTGCCTCAACCGGCATCCACAAAGGCGACCGCGAGTACCAGCAAGACCAGATCGCGCTACTGAAACACCCTCGGATCAACGGCTGCATTTTGGCCATCGTTGCCGACGGCATGGGCGGACGCAGCGGCGGCAGAAAGGCGTCGGACCAGGTCATGATGACCTCCAAACAATTGTTTGACCGCTACGACCCCGATACCGACGACGCATCATCCATCCTGGCGCAAGTGATACAAGAAGCGCACGTGGTCATCAAGCTGACCGCCATATCCTCCGAAGAAGAGCCGCACAGCACCTTGGCCGCATTTCTGATCAATGCGGCTGGCGACTGTCACTGGGCCCACACCGGCGACTCGCGCATCTACCATTTTCACGGCAACCGCTTCGTCAAGCGCACCATGGACCACTCTTATGTGCAGGCACTGGTCAACCGCGGTGAGATAACCGAGGAACAGGCTGCCGTGCACCCGCAGTCGAACATTCTGATGGGCTGCCTGGGCACGGAAAATGATCCCCCGGTGGACTTTCACTTCATTCCACAACTGCGCCCCGGCGATGTGCTGATGGCCTGCAGTGACGGCGTGTGGCACTACTTCAACACCGGCGAGTTGGGCTCAGTCTTGTCCACGCTAAGCGCGCGGGAGGCCACCGAGTTTCTGATCGAAAAAGCCCGCTCCCGCGGACGCGGCGTGGGCGACAACTTGTCGATTGTCATCGTCAAGCTTGAACCGTTGACACCCTAGAGCTTCACCGCATTCTTCTGGCGTGGCGCCGAGTGTTCTATGGCGACAGGGGTAGCGGCGGAACCCCTTTGCCGGAATCCTGCAAGCGCTTGTCTCGCTCCCGACGGCGCTTTTCCAGTTCGTTGAGTTTGTCTTGGTAGGCCGTGCGGTTTTTCTCTACGGTCGCAGCATCCAACGCCGACGTAGATTTGCCACCCTTTGTTTTACTTGAAGCTGCCTTGGCCTGGTCCTGGTGGCTACGCACCTTCCCTTCCGGATTTTTTTGGCGCTCTTGTTCGGCCGTGTGCTCCATGTGCCCCTGCCCATCTCGCTCATGCTGTGCACTTTCAGCCGCTCTATTTTCTGACTGTTTCAATTGTTCCAAGCCCTTTTGCCGCCGTTCGAAAGCTTTGAGCGCGCTGTCCTGGCGCTTCAGGTCGGCGAGCATCTGGCGTCTGCGCGTACCCACCAAACTTTGGCAATCCGTCACGGCAAATTTCGACATACAGGCCGCGTCCTCAGCGTCCAGCTCAATTGTTCTTTGCTGCCGAATAGCGTCGATGCGCGCGTGCGCCTCACCTGAACCATCTTGGCCCCAGGCACGCGAAACCAATGCGATTAGCAACGACAGCGCGGTGACCCGTACCCAAATCATGTCAAGCCTGTATCCACCATGCGCCGCTCCAGCGACAAATACTCGGAGGTCTGCATCTCGCTCAAACGCGACACCGTCCTTGGAAATTCATGGGCCATGGGGCCATCGGTATACAGATCCATGGGCAGCACCTCGGCCGAAACCACCAACTTGACGCGACGGTCGTACAACACATCGATCAACCATGTGAAGCGCCGTGCCTCGGACGCCATGCGCAGCGGCATGTGCGGTATGTCGCTCAAGAACACCGTATGGAACTGCGATGCAATCTCCAGGTAATCGTTTTGCGAACGCGGCCCGCCGCACAGCGATTTAAAGTCAAACCACACCACGCCACCGGCCTTGCGCCGGACCCAGATATTGCGCGACTCGATATGCAGCACAGGCTCTTCATCCTGGGTCTCCACCAGGGCATTGAAGGCTTTTTCCATCTCGGCATCCGCCGTCGGCCCGTTGGGCACGTGGTACAGCGTCAACGCCTCCAACGTGCGTCGGCGGTAGTCGGTTCCATTGTCGACACTGATCACTTCAAGCTTGTCGTTCAGCAAGGCAATAGCCGGTAGTACGCGGTCGCGGTGCAGGCCGCCAGGGTACAAGTCATCGGGCTTGAAGTTGGACGTGGTCACAAAGCCTACGCCGTTGTCGAACAGTGCGGACAGCAGGCGGTGCAGGATCATCGCGTCGGTGATGTCGGACACATGGAATTCGTCAAAGCAGATCAAACGAAAACGCTTGGCCATGCGCCTGCCCAGCTCGTCGAGCGGATTGACCGTGCCTTGCAACTCGGACAGTTCGCGGTGCACTTCACGCATGAACTCGTGAAAATGCAGACGCGTCTTGCGGCGCAGTGGCACGGCGTTGTAAAAGCAGTCCATCAAAAAGCTTTTGCCCCGCCCCACCCCGCCGTACATGTAGACTCCGCGCGGGACTTCGGGCCGATTGATCAGTTTCTTGAAGGCGTTGGAGCGCTGCTCCTTGAACTCCGCCCACTCTTGCGCGCAGCGTTCCAGCGCGTCCACGGCGCGCAGTTGGGCCGGATCGGCCACATAGCCCCGGGTGGCCAATTCGGCTTCGTAGGTTTGCTTGACGTTCAAAACAAGGGCTTCCTGATTGCTACCAATTCAATAGCTGCTCACGCTCATTCCACGAGCGCTAGCGGCTATTTTCTTCACCGACGGGCCGCCCCAAGGTGAAGTGCACCCCCTCGGGGCGCAGCGACCCGCACAGCGGTGGAGCGTGGGGGCCACTTCAACGAAATGACAATCAGAAATTCAGGGTCCGCTTGTCAACCGCCAGCGCGGCTTCCTTAGTCGCCTCGCTCAAGCTGGGATGGGCGTGGCAGATGCGGGCGATGTCTTCGGCACTGGCCTTGAACTCCATGGCAACGACAGCCTCAGAAATCAGCTCGCTGGCCTGTGGACCAACGATGTGGACGCCCAGAATCTCGTCGGTCGTGGCGTCCGCCAGGAACTTGACGAAACCCGTGGTGTCACCCAAGGCGCGCGCGCGGCCGTTGGCCAGAAACGGGAAGGAACCCGCCTTATAGGCACGGCCGCTGGCTTTGAGCTGCTGCTCCGTCTGGCCGACCCAGGCAATCTCGGGGCTGGTGTAGATAACCCAGGGCACGGTATTGAAATTAACATGTCCGTGCTGACCCGCAATGCGCTCGGCCACGGCAACGCCCTCTTCTTCCGCCTTGTGCGCCAGCATGGGGCCGCGCACCACGTCGCCCACCGCCCACACATTGGGCACGTTGGTCTTGCAATCGGCGTCCACCACAATGGCGCCGCGCTCGTCTAGCTTTAAGCCGACCGCCTCAGAACCAAGGCCAATGGTGTTGGGCACGCGGCCGATGGAGACAATGAGTTTGTCTACATCCAACGTCTGCGCCTCGCCCTTGGCGTTGGTATAAGCGATGGACAGGCCCTTCTTGTTGGACGTGATCTCGCCGACTTTGACACCCAATTCGATCTTCAAACCCTGCTTGGTAAAGGCCTTGAAAGCTTCCTTAGCAACTTGCTCATCAACAGCGCCCAGGAAAGTCGGCAGCCCTTCAAGAATCGTTACGTCGGAGCCCAAGCGGCGCCAAACGGACCCCATTTCCAGGCCAATGACACCCGATCCAATCAGGCCCAGCTTCTTTGGCGCGGCGCCCACGCGCAAGGCGCCGTCATTGGACAAGATACGCTCCTCGTCGAAATGCGCACCCGGCAATGCACGGGCGTTGGAGCCGGTGGCCACAATGATGTGTTTGCCCAGCAGCGAATCCTCCGTTGCACCCGCCACGTTGATGACGTAACCATCGGCACCAGCGCTCACAAACGAACCGCGGCCATGGAAGAAGGTGATCTTGTTCTTCTTGAACAGATACTGGATGCCGTCGTTGTTCTGCTTGACGACCATGTCCTTGCGGGCCAACATCTTGCCCACATCCATCGAAACGTTCGAAGCCGAAATGCCGTGCTCCGCAAAGTGGTGGTTGGCATGGTCAAAGTGTTCGGACGACTGCAACAACGCCTTCGATGGGATGCAACCCACATTGGTACACGTGCCGCCCAGCGCTGGGCCACCCTTGCTATTCTTCCACTCGTCGATACAGGCCACGTTGAAGCCCAGTTGGGCCGCACGGATGGCGGCAATATAGCCGCCAGGGCCACCGCCGATGACGATGACGTCGAATTGTTTGCTCATAAAAATTCTCCTGAAATAAACAACGCCCCCATGTGGAGCGTAGCGAGCGGCTGTGTGGCTAGGCGCGGGTGTCGACCCACCGGAACGTAGCAGCGCTAC
>JBBQBG010000089.1:0-13919 GCA_038317285.1 Burkholderiales bacterium
CGCGCAACGCGCTTGCCAGAGCCGTGTTCTTCAACCGCCTGGGCGAAATCCGCGACCGCAGTTTCGAGCAGCAGCGCTACCGGGCCAGCGGTCTCAACCTTGTGACGGCTGCCATCGTGCTGTGGAACACCGTCTATCTGGGACGCGCCGCAAACGCCTTGAGTGGGAACGACCACGCTGTCGATGATGCGCTGTTGCGATACCTGTCGCCACTGGGCTGGGAACACATCAACCTGACCGGCGATTACCTCTGGCGCAGCAGCGCCAAGGTCGGCGTGGGCAAATTCAGGCCGCTACGACCGCTGAAACCAGCTTAACGTGCTTTATTTTCCGTTTTCTGAGTCGACCCCTATTCAGGCTTGGACCTGAATACTGCAGCCAGCACTCCGGCCATCGCGCAAAACGATAAACCGTAGAAGGCGGCGATGCCAGGATGTGCAATAAGATCGGCCGCCCCTTTTCGCAACCATACGAAAGGCTGCAGAAAATTCAGGGCAACAATGGTTTTGCGAGGCGCCTCTGAGGGCGGGGGCACATAGGCCTCTGGCTTGGGGGGTGCAGCTTGCATGCTCCATAGCCTAACGGCGCCACCGGCACCTGGCTACTGAGGAAAACACGCACAGGCGCTGCCCCGAAAAGGTCTAACGCAGCGCGTGCAGGGCTTGGGCAATGTCGGCCTGCAGGTCCGCCACGCTTTCCAAACCAACAGAAAAACGCACCAGCGTGCCGCGCAGCAAATGCGCGGGCCAACCCGCGCGCATGCTCTCCAGCGCGTAGGGCACCACCAGACTGATAGGTCCACCCCAGCTGTAACCCAGGCGGAACAGTTTCAACGCGTTGCAGAACGCGTCTGTCTGGGCTTGTGTGAAACGTGCATCCAAGATGATGCTGAACAGGCCTGCTGCACGGCCCGATGCATCGCCACACAGGGCCAGCCAGTGCGCGTGGCCCGGAGACTCTTGTAGCGCTGGGTGTAGCACCTGCACAAACTCGGGCTGGGTTTGCGCCCAAGAGGCCAGTTCGCGCGTGGCTGCGTCGTGTGCGGCGTATCGCAACGCAATGCTGGACAGCGAACGCAGCACCAGTTCCACATCGTTCATACCAACGCCGATGCCAAAGCGCATATGGGTGAGCTTGAGCTTGAGGTGCAGGCCAGGATTGCGCGTGATGACGCTGCCCATCAACACATCGCCACCGCCGCTGGGGTATTTGGTGAGCGCGTGGGCCGAGATGTCGACTGCCACTGCAGGTGATTCGCCGGGCACCAGGTCAAACGGTCTGAATGCCAGCCCGGCGCCCCAGGTGTTATCCAGTGCTGTCAGCACCTTGCGGCGTTCGCAGATGCGCACCATCTCGACAATATTGGGAAACTCCAGCGTGACAGACCCTGCCGCCTCGAGCCAGACCAGCTTGGTACGGCTTGAAATTTGCGCCTCCAGGTCTTGTGGGTCTAGTGGGTCGTAATACTGGTGGGTGATGCCCCAGCCCATCAGTTCCCCTTCGACCAAAGACTTGTTGGGGCCGTAGACGTTGTCGGGCAGCAGCACTTCGTCGCCACTCCTGAGCAGGGAAGTCGCAACAAGCGCCAACGCAGCCAGTCCGCTGGGTACCAACAAGCACTGTTGCCCGCCCTCTAGTGTGCACAAGCGCTCTTCCAGCGCGTAACTGGTTGGTGTTCCATGTAGACCATACGTGTAGGCCGTCTTGTCCTTCCACTCCCGGCTACGCATGGCGGCCACAGTGGGAAAGAACACAGTGGAGGCTTTGAACACGCCCGGTTGGGGCGCATCGAACCCCTCTGGCGGCAGATAGGGGTGGTGAATCAAGCCCGTGATGTGGTCCTTCATCTCAATCCTTACAGCTACACGCTCCACTTTTGAATGAGCTGCTCAGGGCGCATGGCGTCATAGCCTTCAAATGGCTGGTGGATCCATGGGTTGGTGGGCAAAAATTCTACCGAATATTCGGGCGTGAACGTCGACATGGCCTTGGTCCAGATGACGGCGCTGCGCAATTCGCTAATGGGTTCGTAGTCGTGACGGAGCTGGTGCACAACCGCGTTGAGCGTGTGGCCGGAGTCCGCCAAATCGTCCACCAGCAACACACGGCCTGCGATTTCGCCCTTGGGCGTGGTGATGTAGCGGGCAATATCCAGCTTTCCTTGCTGCGTACCGGCTTCGGCGCGGTAGGAGCTGGTGGACATGATCGCCAAGGGCTTGTCGAACACGCGTGACAGGATGTCACCTGGGCGCATGCCACCACGTGCCAGGCACAGGATGGTGTCAAATTCCCAGCCCGACTGGTGGATTTTGATGGCCAGTTTTTCGATCAGGTTGTGGTATTCGTCATAGCTCACATAAAGGTGCTTGCCGTCTTCTGTCAACATAGGTTGCTCCTGTATTTATAGCTGCTTACGCAATGTCCACGAGGGCTAGCGCCCAATTTTTCTTAAGGGTATCGATCAAAATCATTCAGCCAGGTAGGGATGGCGCATCATGATGGTGTGGTCACGGTCGGGGCTGGTCGACACCATATGGATGGGCACGCCGGTGACCTGTTCGATGCGCTGCAGATACAGACGGGCGGCCACGGGCAGCTTGTCGTACTGGGTCACGCCCACGGTGCTGTCGCTCCAGCCTTCCATGACTTCATAGACCGGCTTGCAACGCTCGATGTCGTCTGCGCCCATGGGCAGGATATCGATGACTTCGCCATCCATTTCGTAGCCGGTGCACAGCAGAAGCTCTTTCAAGCCGTCCAACACGTCCAGCTTGGTGATGCACAGGCCAGACAGGCCATTGACCTGGGCGGAACGCTTGAGCAAGGCCGCGTCAAACCAGCCGCAGCGGCGAGAACGGCCGGTGGTCACACCCTTCTCGAAGCCCACGGTACTCATGTGGTATCCAGGGGTGCCCGGGGTTTCCCAATCCAGTTCGGTGGGGAAAGGACCGCCGCCCACTCGGGTGCAGTAGGCCTTTGTGATGCCCAGGATGTAGTGCAGCATGCCCGGGCCCACGCCGGCCCCAGCAGCAGCATTGCCGGCCACGCAGTTGCTCGATGTCACATAGGGGTAGGTGCCATGGTCCACGTCCAGCAGCGTGCCTTGTGCACCTTCAAACAACAGGTTGGCACCTTTGAGGTGCGCCTCGTTCAATTCGCGGGACACATCGGCCATCATGGGCTTGAGCAATTCGGCGTGGTGCATGGCCTCGGCGAACACCGGTTCAAACAGCACCTGACCATCCTTCATGTAGGGCGCCAGTGTGGGGCCGAAATCAAACGCGGCGGAACCCAAGTAGCTGGTCAGCACATGGTTGTGCAGCTCCAGCAACTCCCGCAACTTAGCAGCAAAACGCTCGGGGTATTTCAGGTCTTGCACGCGCAAGGCGCGGCGGGCGATCTTGTCTTCGTAGGCAGGGCCAATGCCACGGCCGGTTGTACCAATCTTGGCGGTACCACCCTTTTCGCGGAATGCCTCGCGTGCCACGTCCAGCGCAGCGTGGAATGGCAGGATGAGCGGACAGGCCTCGCTAACGCGAAGGCGCGAACGCAGCTCTACACCGACTTTTTCAAGGCCTTCGATTTCTTCGAACAGTTTGGCCGCTGACAACACCACGCCATTGCCGATGTAACACTTGACGCCGGGGCGCATGATGCCGCTGGGGATCAGGTGCAAAGCGGTCTTCACGCCATTGATGACTAAGGTGTGGCCTGCGTTGTGACCGCCCTGGAAGCGCACCACGCCCTGGGCGCTTTCGGTGAGCCAGTCGACGAGCTTGCCTTTGCCTTCATCGCCCCATTGCGTGCCGACGACGACGACGTTGCGTCCTTTGGTTGTGTTCATTTCATTGCCTAATTAGTTGGGGACAGAGCTTCGCTGCGCTACGGCCTGTCCCACAAGGTTATTCGTAGTCATAGTGTTTTCACAAGCCATTGACCAGCGGACTGTTGCAGCTCGCGGTCGCAATGGAATTCATCAACTTCACTCTCATGACCGGGCAGCACGCAGACCACGGTTTCACCCTGGCGGCGCAAAGCGGCGATGGCAGTACGCAAATCGGCAGCCTCACCCCAAGGCGCGCGGATGGCGGCGCGCAGCGGGCGTTTCGCAGCCACAGCGGTCAGCGCCTTGATGTCCAGGCTGAAGCCCACAGCGGGACGCCTGCGGCCAAACACCTGGCCCACTTCGTCATAACGTCCACCACGGGCCAAGGCATCGCTAGCACCGGGCGCATACAAGGAGAACATGGCACCGCTGTAGTAGGCATAGCCGCGCATATCTGCCAGATCAAACGAGACACTGGCACCCTCAACGTGGCTTGACAGCCACTTCAGATGGGCCAAGGCAGCAGTGATATCGGGCGTGCCAGGCAACACGTTTTGTGCCTCCTGCAATACTGACGCATCTCCGTACATTTGCAGCAGATCGATAAGGGGTTGTGAGGCTGCGGTCGGGGTCTGACGCAGCAGGGTCTTGAGTTCGCTGGCGTCTTTTGCCGCCAGTGCGGCATGGACCTGCGCCCGAAGGCCAGCATCGAGTTGCAGATTTTTCAACAGCGCATGCACGATGCGCGCATCGGCCATATCCACACCGATGTCTCCGATGTGGGCGGCCTTGAGGCAATCCAGCGCAAGTGTCAGAATTTCCAGATCGGCTTCCAGGCCCACATGACCGTAGATCTCAGCGCCGAACTGCAGGGGTTCACGGGTGGCATGGGGACCATCGGGGCGGGTGTGCAAGACGGGGCCACAGTAGCACAAGCGGGTGACGCCTTTTCGGTTGAGCAAGTGCGCGTCTATGCGGGCCACTTGGGGTGTGCTGTCGGCCCGCAAGCCCATCATGCGCCCCGAAAGTTGATCCACCAGTTTGAATGTTTGCAAATCCAGCGCCTCACCTGCGCCCGACAACAGCGACTCAAGGTGTTCAAGCATCGGGGGCATAACCAGCTCATAGCCATAGCACCGAGCCATGTCCAGCAGGTCTCTTCGTATTTCTTCGATGTGGCGAGCCTCGGAAGGCAGCACATCGGCAATGTGATCCGGTAAGACCCAGGCGGACATGTGAAAAGTGGGGGCTATTAAAACCTAGATTTTACCGGGCTTGGCGCTCCGTTTTCAGGTCCCTACCAGCCAAATCAACAGCAAACCACCCAAGATACTGCATACGCCGAAAAAGCGTATTTGCCCATCACTGAGCGACAGCAATTGGGCAAACATCTTGCGCCAGCCCGCGGGTGACAAAAAAGGGAAAAAACCTTCGATGACCAGTACCAAGGCGATGGCCAACCAGATGGTGTCGCTGTTCACCTTTACTTCTTGCCACTGGCAACTGGGGCTATGCCTCCGCGGAACACCTTGAAGAATTCGGAAGACGATGGGTCCAGCACCATGACATCGCTCTTATTGGCGAAGGTCGCCTTGTAGGCGTCCAGGCTTCGGTAGAACTGGGCAAATTGCGGGTCCTTGCCAAAGGCTTCGGCGTAAATGCGCGCAGCCTCGGCATCGCCCTCGCCTTTAATCTTTTGCGCATCGCGATACGCGTTGGCAATGGTGACTTCGCGTTGGCGGTCCGCATCTGCACGAATCTTCTCGCCTTCTGCCGCGCCAGTAGAACGCAATTCATTGGCGACCCGCTTGCGCTCAGCTTCCATGCGGCGATACACGGATTCGGTGATCGCTTCGACATAGTCCACGCGGGTGATACGCACGTCCACAACGTCGATGCCCCAGGGCTTGGCGCCCTTCACCTTGGCCAGTACTTCAGCCTTGACATCTGCCATCAAATCTTCGCGCTTCAACGACAGCAATTCTTTGACGGTCCGCTTGTTCACTTCCTCCTGGAACGCGTTGCGGACCACACGGTTCAATTGGACAGTGCCAGCGCCTTCGTTCAGACCAACATTGCGGATGTATTCGGTGGGCTCAGAAATGCGCCAGCGCACATACCAGTCAATCACGACGCGCTGCTTCTCTGCAGTAAGCATGGGCTCGGTATCAGAGCTGTCCAGCGTCAACAGACGTTTGTCAAGATAAGACACGTTTTGGAACGGTGGGGGCAGCTTGAAATTCAAACCGGGCTCGGTGATCACATCCTTGATCTGCCCTAAAGCGTAGACGACACCAAATTGGCGTTGGTCAACAACAAACAATGTAGAACTGGCTAGCGCAATCAGCACCAATACAGATGAAAAAATCAATCCAATGCGATTCATGGGTAGCTCCTAGCGGGATTCGCGGTCGCGTGTTCGGCCAGCATCTCGGCTGCGCACATCGTTCCCCGCTGCGGCGGGTGGCGTCACGTGAACGGGCGGAATGGCGGTTGTCGACGTGGCAGCCCCGGACTCGTTTGCTGCACCGCTCATTTGCATTATTTTGTCCAGGGGCAAATACAAGAGATTGGAGCCTTGTTTGGAATCCACCAGGACCTTGGTCACTTTGCTGTAAATTTGCTGCATGGCATCGAGGTACATACGGTCCCGAGTGACCTGCGGCGCTTTTTGGTATTCCGCAAAAACGGACCGGAACCGCTGTGCATCGCCCTGAGCCTGCGCTACCACACTGGCCTTGTAGGCCTCAGCTTCTTCCTTCAGGCGGGAGGCGGAACCTACGGCGCGCGGGATGACATCGTTGGCATACGCTTGGGCCTCGTTCTTGGCCTTTTCGCGTTCTTGACCCGCCTTAAGCACGTCATCAAACGATGCCTGAACTTGCTCTGGCGGGCGCACACCACCGGACTGCAGGTTGATGCCGACGACCTCAACTCCCACCTTGTAGCGGTCCAGGATAGCCTGCATCATGGCGCGCACACGGGGTGCAATCTGGTCGCGCTCATCGGACAAGGCTGCGTCCATTTTCATCTTGCCCAAGACCTCACGCACAGACGTTTCTGCAGCCTGTACGACCGCTTCCGCCGGATTCTTGCTTTCGAATAAAAATGCGCGTGCATCATTCAGCCGGTACTGCACAGCAAACTTGATGTCGAGAATGTTTTCGTCCTGTGTCAGCATGGCGGACTCACGCAAACCGGTAGCCTTGAGTACGTTGTCGCGACCGACGTCTACCGAACGGATCTGCGTCACAAACACCAGTTCATGGCTCTGTATCGGGTATGGCAAGCGCCAGTTAAAGCCGGCGTTGACCGTGCCTTTGTATTTGCCGAACTGGGTGATGACCGCTTGCTGGCCTTCTTGGACGATGAAAATACCGGTGCCCAGCCAGATAATGGCCAGCACCGCCACAATCAAACCGGCACCAATGCCGGCGTTCTTCATGTCGGGCTGAAATCCCCCCCCGCCGCTGCCGCCGCGCGGTGGCAGCGAGGGCTTACCGAACAGCCCGCCCAGCTTGCGGTTGAAGTCTTTCCACAATTCGTCCAAATCCGGCGGGCCGCCAGCTGGAGTATTTTTCTTGCGTCCATTCGACGAAGAACCATTGTCCTGTGGCGGCTTGGGCGGCTCATTGTCCGGCGGCGGTGGAGTCGCTTCTGGTTTACCGTTGTCAGCCGGCTTGTCATCACCGCGCCCCCACCGAGAGTCGTTGAGGTTGAACAATCTCTGTGCCCATAGCGACACTGAGAAAGTGTTGAAAGCAAAATTACGAACAGTAGGTTTCATTTCGTCGTTCTTCATGGATCTGTCTCGGATTGTGCCTACTCAGCGATCGTCCCCAGGGTTTACGGGGGAAAGGGCTACAGGATTTGCTTCAGGCTGGGCACTGCGCGCAATGCCTGCCAACCGACTGCGCAACGCCGGTAGCCCGGTTGCATCTCTGGCACTGACAAAAATACGCGGCGTCTGAACGCCATCTATCTCAAATTCATCTTCCTGTTTGAGGGGCTGGTGCTCTGTATCCAGAGCATCAATTTTGTTGAAAACCAGAAGCTGCGGAATTCCATCTGCTCCGATTTCTTTTAACACCATCTGAACCTGTTTGATCTGCTCGGCAAAATCGGGATTGGCAGCGTCGACAACGTGCAACAGCAAGTCCGCATCAATCGCTTCTTGTAACGTAGCCTGGAAGGCATCTACCAGTCCGTGGGGCAAATCGCGGATGAATCCTACGGTATCGGACAAAGATACCGAGCGCCCCGCCTCACCTAAATAGAGCTGGCGGGTTGTCGTATCCAAGGTGGCAAATAACTGGTCCGCAGCATAGGCTTTCGCTTTCACCAATGCATTGAACAGGGTGGACTTGCCAGCATTGGTATAGCCGATCAACGAAATATTAAAAGCATCGCGGCGCTCACGTTGGCGCCTTTGCGTTTGGCGTTGTTTCTTGACCTTGCTTAGGCGTTCCTTGGTGCGTTTGATCGTCTCACCAATCATGCGTCGATCGAGCTCGATCTGAGCTTCGCCAGGGCCGCCGCGCATACCGATACCACCGCTTTGGCGCTCCAAATGGGACCACCTTCGCACCAAGCGCGTGCTCAGGTACTGCAGTCGCGCCAGCTCGACTTGCAACTTGCCCTCGTGGCTTCTAGCCCGCTGGGCAAATATCTCCAGGATAAGGAAGGTGCGGTCATTCACCGGGAGCTCAAGATGTCGCTCCAAATTACGCTGCTGGCCGGGACTTAAGGTCTGGTCAAACAGAACCTCTTTGGCGCCCAATTGGGTGGCCAGCAATTTAATTTCATCTGCCTTGCCAGAACCGATAAAAAGTGCGGCATCTGGGGCCCTGCGCTTGCAGGTTACGCGGGCGACAGGCGACATACCAGCAGTTTGGGCCAGCAAGCCCAACTCTTCCAGTTCGCCGTCAAAATTTGGGCCGCCCAAGTCCACACCAACCAAGATGGTCGGTGTATTTGCAGTTTGAAGCGCTGCTGTCAAATTAACTAAGGGAAAGCGGGCTTACCGAAAACAGGGCCGTTACAGCCCGGGTGCTCACGTAGCTTCTGGTGTATCCCCAGTGGGCGCAGCGAAATTGACCGCGCGTCCAGGAACAATAGTGGAAATGGCGTGCTTGTACACCATCTGAGTAACGGTATTGCGCAGCAATACTACGTATTGATCAAATGATTCGACCTGCCCTTGCAGTTTGATGCCATTGACGAGGTAAATGGAGACCGGAACGTGCTCTCTACGCAATGCGTTGAGGAATGGGTCTTGCAGTAACTGCCCTTTGTTGCTCACGATATTCTCCGTGTTTCAAGAAGATTAAGAAGGATGGACGATACCACACCATGGTGGAAACCCGCGACGCTATGTTGACATTTGGGATGCAAATAGCGTTTTTTGCAGTCGAAAAAGCCTATTTATCGTCCTTGTCCGAATAGGGATTTTGCGACGATTTCATTTGAATGCGTAGTGGGGTCCCAACCAAATTGAATTCCTTGCGGAACCGCCCTTCCAGGAAGCGCTTGTACGCGTCCGTAACATGCTCCAAAGAGTTGCCGTGGATGATGATGATGGGCGGGTTCATGCCCCCTTGGTGCGCATAACGCAGCTTGGGGCGGTACATGCCTGATTTTTTGGGGGTTTGAAACTGCACGGCCTCAAGCAGCAGACGGGTCAAAACCGGCGTCGACATCTTGCAGTTTGCCGCTTTGTGGGCCTGCGCAATGGAATCCCACAACGGGCCCAATCCTTGGCGCTTTTGTGCCGAGATCAAATGCTGGGCCGCAAATTTCAGAAAACCCAGGCGTGTTTCTATGGAGCGCTTTACCAACTCGCGGGCATATTCATCGACTGCGTCCCACTTGTTAATGGCAACGACCACCGCACGCCCGGACTCTAGGATATAGCCGGCAATATGCGCATCCTGGTCGGTTACACCTTGTGTTGCATCGATGAGCAGCAACACAACACTAGCAGATTCAATAGCCTGCAGGGTTTTGACTACCGAGAATTTTTCAATGGCTTCAAAAACCTGGCCCTTGCGCCGCAGCCCCGCAGTGTCGATCAATTCAAAGCGTTGCCCTTTTCGCTCAAAGGGCACGGAAATCGCATCGCGCGTGGTGCCGGGCAAGTCAAAGGCTACCAGTCGCTCCTCGCCCAACCATGTATTGATTAAAGTGGATTTGCCGACGTTAGGGCGTCCTGCAACGGCCAGCTTGATGACGCCGGGGTCGTCTTCCGCCTCTTCTACGCCTTCGTCAGGCGAGACCAAGGGACCCAACGCAAGGTCAACTAAAGGTTTTATACCTTGACCATGGGCTGCAGAAATCGGAAAAACCTCGCCCAAACCCAGTTCGAAAAATTCAACGAGTTGGGCGCCGGCTGTCATGCCCTCTGACTTGTTCGCCACCAACACACACCGCTTACCTAGCTTGCGCAGGTATTTGCCGATTTCATGGTCTTGCGCCGACAAGCCGGCACGGGCATCCACGACAAACATCACAACATCCGCTTCAGCGACGGCTTGTCGCGTTTGCTTGGCCATCTCCTTGTAAATGCCGGATGTGGCCTCGGGCTCAAAACCACCGGTGTCTATGACGATGTATTCGTGCTGCCCCTGCTTACCATTTCCGTAGTGGCGGTCCCGCGTAAGCCCCGCATAGTCGGCTACGATCGCGTCGCGCGTCTTGGTTAGGCGGTTGAACAGAGTTGATTTGCCGACATTCGGCCGGCCAACCAATGCAATGACAGGTTTCATGTTGTACGGCTCAGACCATCACTCGGGTTTGAAGCCAAAAATACCGCCCCGCTGGGTCACCGCGACAAGCGTTTGACCGACCAAAACAGGAGAAGATTGAATCGCAGAGCCATCGGTGGGTACGCGGTTCAATGGAGAGCCGTCTTTGCGCGACAAAAAGTGCAGGGTCCCGACCTCGTCACCCATGACAATGGATTGCCCGACGAGAACTGGCCCAGTCAGGATTCTGAAACGCAGACGTTCCGACACCCATAAGCGCTCACCATCTGCACGCTTCCAAGAAATCACCCGCCCGTCGCTCTCAGTGCCAAATAGTTCGGACGCATCGCCATCAAGCCCAGTGGAACTGGATGCTGTCTTGCTCCACGCCAAAGTGCCCTTGGCGCCGTCCACGCAACCGATAGCCGACTGGAAAGCCCGGACACACACCTGATCACCTTGACGACTGACGCCAGATACCAGATCAACGAGGCGCTCCACCTCATTGGTACCGCGACTGTTAGCAACTTGCGCTTCCCAACGAATCTTTCCGTTGAGTGGATTCAAACCAACCAAGCGACCAGCCAAACCCGTCACCAGGGTATCGCCAATGGCCATGACGATGCCCGAACGCCCCAACACCAGTGCCTCGCCGCTGCGTTGCTGCTGCCAGAGCTTGCGCCCCGTGACGACATCAAAAGCCGACACGGATCGGTCTGCTGAAACCGCGAACACGCGCCCACCGGCGACCAAGGGCGAGGTCAAGGTCACAGCGCCCAACTTTTGGCGCCAGAGTTCTTTAGCACCGTCCAACACAATCAATTCATTCTCGCGACTCACAACGGCAGAGTAGCGGCCATCGCTACCAACGCCGGCCGACAGTTTGACTCCCAGTGCTGCGCGCCACAAGTCACCACCCGTTCTGGAATCGATGGCAGCAACGGTGCCATCGGAACTGGCAACAAAAATCAGATTACCAACGGCACGAATGTCCAGTGGAAATCCCACAGCGCCTATGCTGGACGACCACGCGGACCGTACACCAATCAACGGCGTGTTGGGCCCCAAGTCCAATTGTTTGGATTTATCGGTTCCAGCGCAGGCTGTCAACGCCATCACGAACACGACACCGAGGGCCAGTTGCTTCAATTTCGGACTGAATAAGTTCACTTTGCACCCTCCGCAACGGCTGCCGTCTTCACATCTGTTTTTGGATTCACGCCCAAAGTGTTGAGCTTTACGCTCACCAAACGACGGTATTCCGATTGTTCATCAAAGGCCTTGTACGCCCTTTCATACGCCGCTTTGGCTTCGGCTTTCTTGCCTTGCAGGATGTAGATATCCCCTCTTCTATCGTCGGCCAGTGCAGTAAATTCGTCAGCGATGCCAGTACCCAACAGTTTGAGCGCGTCGTCGTAGGCTTTGGCATCGACCAGCACGGCGGAAAGGCGAAGCCTGGCAACAGAGGCATAGCCCTTATCGGCAGCATTGTCCACCAGCCAACTCAGAGTAGCCTTTGCAACGTCCACTTTCCCTGACTCGTAGGTCATTTTCGCAACAAGCAATCCAGCCTGTTGAGTGAAAGCGGCTTTGGCAAAGCGGTCTTTCATGTCATTGAAAGCGCGTTCTGCCCTTTGTACATCGCCACTCCCCACAACTTTTTCAACTTCGTCGTACATGGCTGCGGCCTGGACCGACTGATCATGTTGCCAGCGGTGATAACCATTCCATCCAGCCACCGCGCCCAACACCAGGATCAGTCCCCATGTAATCAGGTTTCCGTACTGCTTCCAGAAATGCTTCAGTTGGTCAAGCTGTTCTTGTTCTTCGAGGTCTAAATGATTTGCCATGTGAGTATTCAGTTAAGCCGGGGATTGTAGGCTGTCGGCCCATTGCGCCAACGGGTTCAGCGTCCGTGAAGTTTTAATGTTGTTGTGTGGTCGCCGTCGCGCCAAATCGACGCTGGATGTAGTCTTCAACGACTGTCTGGAAATCGGCAGCGATGGAGTCACCGCGCAAGGTCATACGCTTCTCGCCATCGATAAAAACAGGGGCAGCAGGAGCCTCACCTGTACCGGGCAAACTGATGCCAATATCCGCGTGTTTGCTTTCGCCTGGGCCATTGACAATGCAACCCATGACAGCAACTTTCAGATTTTCAACACCGGGGAAACTTTCACGCCATACCGGCATCTTTGCCCGCAAAAAATCGTCGATCTGTTGGGTCAACTCCTGAAAGGTTGTGCTGGTCGTGCGGCCGCAACCGGGGCATGCTGTGACACTTGGAACGAAGTGTCGCAGGCCCAAGGCCTGGATAATTTCCGAAGCAACTACGACTTCCTGCGAGCGTGACTCACCTGGAGCAGGCGTTAACGAGACACGAATCGTGTCGCCTACGCCTTCTTGCAGCAGAACGCCTAAAGCCACGGCGGAAGCTACGGTTCCTTTGGTGCCCATACCTGCCTCGGTAAGCCCAAGATGCAGTGCATAGTCGCACCGACGCCCCAACTCCCGGTATACAGCGACCAAATCTTGCACACCGCTGACTTTGCAGGACAGGATAATTTGACTGCGGTCCATACCAATAGCTTCGGCCCTTTGAGCCGACTCGATTGCGGAGGTAATCAGCGCTTCATACATCACGGGTTTGGCATCCCAAGGCACGGTGCGACGGCTGTTCTCGTCCATCAGAGAGGCGAGCAACTCTTGATCCAAGCTACCCCAATTCACACCAATACGAACGGGTTTATCCCAACGCACGGCAGCCTCTATCATTTGTGAAAACTGCTTGTCGCGCTTGTCACCTTTTCCCACGTTTCCAGGGTTGATCCGGTACTTCGACAGCGCTTTCGCACATTCGGGGTAATCGGTCAACAGACGATGACCGTTAAAGTGGAAGTCACCGCACAAAGGCACGTCTACACCCATGCGATCCAACTGCTCCCGCACATAGGGTACGGCCTGCGCTGCCTCGGGAGTATTTACCGTAATACGAACGATCTCAGATCCGGCAAGCGCCAAGTCCTTGACCTGGATGGCGGTTCCGATGGCATCGGTGGTATCCGTGTTGGTCATCGATTGCAGGCGCACAGGTGCATCGCCTCCAACCGTAACGACCCGCCCGCCCCAGACCACGCGCGCTTGCAGCGACTTGCGTCGCACGGGAGTTGACAATGCAACTGCTAAGTTGGAATCCATTACTTCACCTCAAATCGCGCAACGTTGTCTTTGGAAACACCCGACAAAACAAAGGGTTTGCCGCGGACTTCGACATCTGTGACATCGGCACGCCCAATCACAATCGACAGCGGTACTGTGCCCGACGCACCTACAACTTCGCCATTCACAAT
>JBBQBG010000090.1:0-13909 GCA_038317285.1 Burkholderiales bacterium
GGCACTGGTAACGCTGGAAAAATAGTCTGAAACGCGGGCCAACAACTGCTGAGAGGGCTCTGACTCGGACAACGTGGAGAAGCCTTCCAGATCGGTAAAGAACAGCGTCAAGTACCGGCTCTCAACGCCCAGCTTGGTGCCTTGCCCCGAATCGATCAGTTGTTGCACCAGTCCTCTTGGCACATACGACGTGAAAGACTCTAGCGCACGGGTCAGTAAAAACACCGCCTTGGCCAGGTGGTTGATTTCTGCCACGCGGGACTGCACCACCTTGGTGTCGTCGAAGCGGAATTCGCGGATATTGGAAACGTCGTGTGCCAGTTGCTCCATGGGCCGCGAGATCGCCTTGGACAATCGATAAATCAGAACCAGTTGCAGAAAGAAAGTCAGCACGCCAAAGATCAGCAGTCTGCGGTTGGTGTTCTTGATGACTCCCACAAAGTCATCGGTGGGCGTCAGTATCAACAGTTCCCAGGGCTTGTTGAAGTCCTTGGGAAAGGGCGAGAAGGTGCCAATGTATTCCGTGCTATCGGGCCCAGCCGTGAAAGTGAAATGGTCTTTGCCACTACGCAGGCGCTCGCCAAGGGCTGCCATCACGCGAAAATCACCCAGCTTGCTGAGCCGGTTTTGCACCAGTTCACCCCCCTTTTGTGCGATGCCCATTTCCAGTTCAGGGTGGGCAATGACGCCACCACCTTCGTCCGCCATGATGGTGATGCTGTTGGCAGTGACGCGGTTGTCCGACAGGTAGCGCGACAAAGTCTTAAGCGTCAAGTCCACCGCAAACACGCCGACTGTGCGCTCGCCGCTGATGATAGGGGCCGTTACCGTAATGCCCAACTCGCCGGAGCTTGCGAAGGGGTAGACATCAGAAACAGTGAGGGTTTTCAGGCGAAGGGCGTCTTTGTAGTAACTGCGGGTGCGCGGGTCATAGGCGGCCGGGCCGGTGTCAGTGCCCACAATCTTGCGCCATTCTGAGTGAAACCGGTAGACGTCGGTTGTTATGCCATCTGCGGACTTCTTGCGTGTGTCGATGTAGCGGTCAATGATTTGGGTCTCGGGCGCAATGGGCTTGTCCAGCACGGTCTTGCCCTTGACCGCGCGGCGCACCTGGCGGAATGAACCGTCTTCAAAAGCCGCATAGGCGGCATACACCGCTTCGTTGGAAGCCACAATTTCATGCAGGTAGTCGCTCGAGGATTCCTCGCGGAAATAGTCTGGACGGTCGCGCATCAGCGTGCCGGCCGAGCGGGCAGTGCTGATGATGGGGTTGAGCAGCCTTGTTGCGTTATTGATGTTGTCCTTGACGGACTTTTCTATGAACTTGTTGGAGTAGTCGTCAATGACCAGCGCGTTAGAGCGGTAGCTGACGATGACAAAAATCGCCATGACGGGGAGCGTCAGCAGGACGAACAGCCAAGTGATGGTGACGTGCAGTTTGATATTGCGTTTGAATAGGGACATGCAGTACCTCGTGATCAGTTGATGCCAGTCAGGCGTTCAGATCGCACCCAACGCGCTTGGCCCGATTTTTTGCTGCGCAAATTTAAGAGCCCACTATAGGTGAATTTTGTCATCGACGTGCCTATTCTGGCGGGCTTTCTCATGGGCTTTGCTCCGGTAATTCGGTGGGGCGGTGGGTCGCGATCTCCTGCTCCAGATCGGGCCACCCATTTTGCCGCGCGATCGTGGCGGCGCGGTCCAGCCATTGGCAGGTTACGACCAACAGTCTGGTGGTGCTGTCATGGTCATCCAGATGGGCTTGCAAGGCGGTCCAAGACTGGGTTTCCAGTTGTCCCAAATTTTTGGCCTGTGCATGGGCTTCACCCCATAGCTGGCGGCCCTGGGCATTGAGTGACTGCCAGACGGCGGACTCTACACCCGCCACGACATCGTCTTCCACATCCTGTACATCGTCCATGATGCGCCAGGCGTTGGAGAAGGCTTTGAGCAATCGCACCAAGTCTTCGCCGACAGGCTCGCCACCAATGGCCGGGCTGATCAAGCGCGGTACCAGGGTCCAGATCGCAATCTGGCGCTCAAAACGCGCGCAAAAATCGTTCAGGTTGTCGATGGCTTCGGGGATATGGATGGCGCTGAGGTAGGTCGCACAATGTTCGTCTACTAGTGTGTTTGGCGTTCCCATATGCTGAGCCAGACGAAGCGCCGCAGACCGGTAGGCAGCCCAAGCGTCGCTGCGGACCTGCAGAGTGAGTTGGGTGGTGTGCAGTTGACCATCACACAAGTGGTCATCCCACAAGTGCAAAAACAAACCAAGGGCCTGTGCGGTGCGGGCATCATCTATTGCGGACTCTGGTATGGGCGGCGCGGCATAGGCCATGACCCAATGCAGAAAAGACCATACTGGCTGGTAGAACAGGCGGAAGAACTCATCGTCACGCCCTGAGTAGGCCTGAACAATGCTATGCGCCTCTTGCTGCATGGGCATAGGCAAGTGCTGGAAGCTGGCGTGCAATCGCGCCTGCATGTCGCTGCGTAGCTCCAGCAGCGCATCAGGCAAGTCGGGGACACCAAAGCCTAGTGCGCTGTACGGTGATAAATGGGTGACGGCAAGGGGGCTGACGAAGTCGGTCATGGCGCGCAGTAACGTTGGGGTGCCAGGATGCCATGCGGATCAAAATGCGCTTTCAAAGCGGTCATGGCCGAACGCACACCACGGTCACTTTCGTCCGAGGAGTGGTCCAGCAGGCTATAGCGGTAGCGCGGAATCTGCGCCGCATGCAACACCGCTTGCAGGGCTGCATGGCACTGCAATGCCCGGGCGTCGGCACCTGGCAGATCACGGTCAAAGAACAGACCAAATATCAGCCGCAGGGAGCCGGTGTGTCCGCTGCGCAGTGCCAGTGCGGGCTCAAAGCCATGGGCTAACGTGGTTGTCTCCAGTTGCGTGATCAATGTGGCCAGATGCGGCGCACCGACTGGCACCACTGGCGCAATCCAGATGACGCCGCAGCGGTCCCGGTCGGGGTCAGGGTGGCTCGGCATGGGAAAGGTCTTGCGCCAATAGGCGCAGCGTAAACCGTCGTTATCCAGGTCCAACTGGGGTTTTTCAATGGGCAATTCGAGGCGCGGTGTCAGTCCCAGTGCGCCCAAGGCTTTGTTGAGCGCATTGCGCCGCCACGCCAGTTCGTCGGCATCGTCGGCCCACAGCGTGCAGGCACCAATCCACTGCGCGCCTTGCCAAGGCTCCAGGCAGGCGCGCATCCAATCGCGTGGCAGGGCCGCCGTGGCGTCCAGCGTGTCGTGCGGAAAGCGTTCAATTTGCGACGCAATGCGGTAGTCATTCAAGAACGCCAGTTGCGAACGCGGCGCGCCGCGCAGTGCGGTGTCGTGCAGTTGCCCTACCGCGTGCACCAGTGCGTTGACGCCACCCGGAATGGGAAAGGTGATCAGTTGGCTCAGTTGCGGAGCTGGCTCCAGTCGTAGTGTGATTTCCACGACGACCGCCAGATTGCTCTGTGGCAAAAGACCAAACAGGTCGGGTCCGCTGGCATCCTGGTTAGTTGTCAGGGTTTCCCCATTGGCCAGCAGGGCTACGCAGGCGTGGACATGGGCCGCCATGTCTTCGTACAAGCCCTTACCAATGCCGCGTTCCATAATATTGCCAACGATGGAGGTGTGGGTACCCGAGCCCGTATACGGTGGCTGAAACAATGCACCACGGTCGCGCAGAAAGCTACTGAGTTGGTGGAATGTTACGCCCGGCTCCAGGCGCACGCGCCCAGCGTGGGCATCGAAATCGACGATGCGATCAAGCTCCGCCAAAGACAAAAGCATGCAGCCAGTCTGTGGTGCGACGGCAGATCCATAGCCCCAGTTTTTGCCAGTACTGACCGGGTAGACGGGTACCTGGTATTGGTTGGCAATGCGCAGGCAGTCTGCCACTTGGGCGCGGTTCGCGGGTTTCAGAACGGCGGATGCTACAGCCTCGGTCACGAAGGTGGCCGCGTTTACCTGGGCCAGTTCAATGGAGTTGATGCTGACCCGGTTCGGGCCCAGCAGCGTGGCGCATTCAGCCAGCGCGTCTCGGAGTCGGGAAAGGGTCACGGTGGTGTCAAAAGGCTTTCTCTGTCCAGTACCAGACTGGTCGAGGTTGCATCGTCGGCTTTGAAAAAAGCTCCGCAGGCAAAGCGCAATTGGGCAATCGCATTGGCGTAGTTCAGTTGGACAGTGGTCAGGCTCTGGCGCGCTAGTAGCAAACGATCAGACACGTTGAGCACCTCGATCAGGGTGCTGCGTCCCATCTTGCGCCGGATCTCTTCGTTGGCCACCGACTTGGCATAGAGTTCGACCGAACGCTTGGAATCCGCCATCTGAAGACCCAATCGGTATACCGAGGTTGCCAATCCCTCAATGCTGATGAGTATGGATGCTTGCAGGTCGTGGCGATTGATGTCCAACTGGTCTACCGCGCCCTGCTTCTGTATCAAATAACCAGCAGCGCTGCGGTTCTGAACGGGAAATTGGTAGTTGATTCCTACCGTTGCATTGGGGCCGCGTAAATTGGAATTGGCCGCGCCAAAATAGTTTGCATTGGCGTTGCCTTCGTTCAGGCCGCTGACGCCCACGCCCAGTACCAGGTCCAATTGCGGTTTAAGTCCCTTGCGCGTGGCGTCAAGGTTGATCTCTGCCTGGCTGTAGCGGATTTGTATCGCTTGCAAATCGGTGCGTTGGCGCAACGCCAGTTCGCGCATGCGCTCCAACTGCCGTGCGGGGTCGAACGCTTGCGACAGCGCGGTGGGGAAGTCTTCGCCGGGCAACGGCAGTGTGTGCGCCTCTTGTGGCGACAAACCCATACTCCGTGCCAGGTTGGAACGCGCGTCTTCCAATGCCTGTTCGGCCGCAATGCGGGCGGAGCGTTTGGCGGCACCGTCTGCGGCGACCAGGTCCCGTTCGGCGGCCGGCAGCACCTCGGCGTCGACCAGTTTGCCGGTGTCTTCGGTGCGGCGCAGACTGCTCGTTTCTGCGTCCAGAGCGATCAGTCGTGCCTTCTCGGCGGCCAGGTAGTACCAATAGCTCGTCACCACGCTCAATGTAGCCTGTGAGAGTACCTGGGTGCGGTCCAGGCGAACCGCCTGCACTTCAAGTTCTGCCGTGCGCTCGCCTACGGCGGCAATATCGGCGCCCGGGTTTTTCATCAGCGGAACGGTCACGTTGACACCCACCGTAGACCGGTTGGCAATGGGGGTTTGTTGCGACAGAGCCGAGCTGTCGCTGGCGCGGCTGATGGTGACGGCAGGCTCTATGGTGATGCCGTTGCGCAAAAGCTGCGTAACTTTCAAGCTTCCATTGGTTTCGTCCGACAGGACCGAGTCGGCGGCGCCATCCCCTGCGATCAACTGATCGGCGGCGGTATGGGGCGTGTACTTGCGCTGGTTGGTGGCCGATGCCGACAGGACCGTATCAAATGATCCCTGAGCCTGGCGAAACTGGCCCTGCGCGATGTCGACCTGGCGGCTACTGCTGAGCACACTCGGGTTGCGCGCAAGCGCCACATGCACGCTGTCCAGCAGGCCCAGGTTGGCTCCCGTCAGGCGCTCGTCTGCGGCCTGGCAGTAGCTGGCGAAGCCCCCCAAAACAAGGGCCAACCCTAGTGGTGTTGCAGACCATGCAACGCCACTGCGTTTCCGACTTGCTGCGTATTGCATAGTGTCAGGCTTAGCCCAGAATCTGGCGCATGCGCTCAAAGCGGGCGCCCGCCAGATGCAGTTTGTCCAGAATCTCTTCGTCGACTTCCATCTCGTCATCCAAGGACCCGGCGGACTTGCCGTAGCCCAAATTAGAAATGGTGGCGCGCATTCGCATGGACAAGAAGCAGGCGATGGCGCGGTACATGTGCGCTGCAAAGACGGGGTCGGCTTCCATCTTGTTGCGTACCATGTCCTGGTCAATCGCCAGGAAGGTGGACTTTTCGGTGATTCTGGCGCTGGCCGATGGCGGTGATTTGTCGACCAGCGACATTTCGCCCAAAATTTCGCCAGAACCTACGCGCACCAACTCCGCCCCATTGGGCAGCAGAATGGCGACCTCGCCGTCGAGCAAAATGAAAAGCTGTGTCACAGGTTGGCCTGCAGTGATCAGGGTCTGGCCGACCGCGCATTCCACTTTGTGGCCCTGGCGAGCAATCCATTCGACGTCTTCGTCACTGAGTTGGCCCAAAATACTCAATACTTTGCGCATGTTTTGCTCCTGTTAAATGTGTGCTGACTGACGGGCGCAGCGGGTATTCGTGTCATAGGGACTGGCGATTGACAAAATGTGCAAAGTCTCCCCCCTGGGCCACAAGTTCATCGTAATTGCCGGCCTCAGACACTTGTCCGTCTCGGATGAATAATATGACGTCGGCGTTGCGGATGGTGCTGAGCCGGTGGGCTACCACAATGCGCGTCACGCCCAGGCGTTCTACGTTGCGCACGACCAGATCCTGGGTAATATTGTCCAGTGCGCTGGTGGCCTCATCAAGCACCACAAACCGGGGGTTGCCCACCAGTGCGCGTGCCAGTAACAAACGCTGCACTTGTCCGCCAGAAAAGGTTGCGCTGCCCTCGGTGACCACGGTGTGCAATTGCATAGGCAGGGCGCGCAACTCTTCGTCGATGCCGGCCAAACGGGCGGCCTCCCACACGTCGGCTTGCGTGCCTTGGTGTGCACCCAAAATGTTTTCGTAAAGTGAGCCACTGAACATGCGGCCGTTCTGTCTGCACACGCCAAACTGCCGACGCACGGCAGTCACATCCAAGTCGGCCAGGTTGTTGCCGTC
This sequence comes from Burkholderiales bacterium, assembly GCA_038317285.1. GTDB lineage: Bacteria > Pseudomonadota > Gammaproteobacteria > Burkholderiales > Burkholderiaceae_C > Allorhodoferax. The sequence goes on from JBBQBG010000090.1 coordinate 6,782, forward strand.
GAACAAGATCGCGCCTTGCTCTGGTTTGTCTATTCCCAACAGAAGGTTAACGAGCGTGGATTTGCCGCAACCCGATGCGCCCACCAGCGCTACAAACTGACCCGGCTCCACACGGAAATTCATGCGCTTGAGAATGCGCGGACTGCCAGGATAGGCGAACGCCACGTTGGCGACTTCCAACGCGCCCGATAACCGCCCCGGGCTTTGTGCCGAACCCGAACGTTCAGGCGTGTTTTCCATCAAGGGTTTGACGCGGGAATACATCGGTATCAAACCCGCCACCGGCAACATGGCGCGGCCAAAGCCTATCGATGCGGCCAGGAAGTTGGCATAGGCAGTCGCGAAAGCCATGAAGGATCCCGACGACATACCTTCGGTCTGTCGCCCCAGAACAATGAAGACGGATGCGAGCGCCAGCAGGTCGTAGCCGGAGAGCATGGTGTCAAACAGTATCTGGATACGCTTGCCTCGCAGGCCGCGTTTTCGCATTTCTATCGAGTTGCGCGACCACTGGATAAAGGCTCGCTTTTCCGCGCCAAAGGCGCGCAGCGTGGAAATGTTTTCCATTAATTGTTGGGTGAACGTCGCCACATTGGCACTCATCTGCTCGCCCTTGAGCATGGCGTTGATTTGCCTGTACCCGGCGAAAGCCCCGGTAACCGCCAAGATGAGAAACAGGACCAGGGCCACCAAGGCGCCGTAGATGTCGTAGTAGAACAGCAAGCCAATCGAGGTCAGACCAAACGCGCCCGTTAGCAGCGTGTTGAGCGCAATGCCGGTAACGGTGCGGCGTATGCCGTCAATCGACATGACCCGCATGGCCAGGTCGGTGGATGAGAACGTGCGCAGCACAAAACTGGGCATGCGAAACACCCTGTCCATTACGCCGCCCTGTAAGCGCGCGGCCACGCGTCCGTCGATGCGCTGGCGTGCCAAGTCGGAACTGGCCTTGAGCAGGAAGGCGCAGAACTGTGCCACTACCAGCATGATGCCCAGCATCCACAGTTGTCCACGCATCTCGCTGGGTACAAACGTGTCGATGATGTGACCGGTGGCGATGGGGACTAGCAGGCCTAACAGCGAAGCGCCCATGGTGGCCACCATGAGCGTGGTGAGGTCACCCGCGCACGCGGCAATGGCAACGATCAACAGATCACGCGGCCGAAGCTTGCGTTCCGGCATGGGCTTGACGACTGCGAAGGCGAATGCTTCCAGGCTCGCTGCGATCTCGGCAGTCACCAGTTGCGGCTTTTGGCCCTGCAAATGGAGGCGGTAGCGGCCACGCCAGTCGGGCACCAGGGCAATAGGGCATCCGTCGGTCAGACGCTGGCCAATAAGCGGGCCCAAGTCTGTGCGCCACCAATGACCCGTCAGCGACACACGCCGGTAGGGCATGTGCATGGCGTCGGCGAGCTCGGGGAAGTTGGCTTTGTCGGACCGGTTCATACCGGGAGGTACATTGCCGCCGATGGAACGCCACGCATAGACCAGATCGTCATCGGCAGGAGGCGTAACCTTGGTTTCTAAAATCCGTTCGTGCCCGTCGAGTACCTTGGCGAGGTCGGCTGCTACTTGTTCTTCCCGCTCGGCGATGCGCTCGGCCTCTATACGACTTTGTTCGTCCAGATTCGCATGTAAGTGCGTTAAGAGCAGCGCGTGGAAGCTGCTCAGAGACTGGGTGATGGAGCTAAGCGCAAACAGCTCTGCCGGTACGAAGTCGAGTGGGCCATGGGTGCTTATGCTGGCCCACAGCATCGGAGAGATGGGCACCATCTGGCTCGGCTCGCCCACTCCCAGAAAACGCAAGTCGGCAGCTTTGGCAACCACCCACAACACACCCTTGGCAGTATGGATGTTTTGGCCTTCGTGCCCAACCTGCGCCATGCCGGCTTCCATGGCTTGCACGGTGGGCCGCGTCTGGCCCAGGCGGACCAGGGATTCGGACAAGGCCAGTACCCAGTTGTCGGCCATGGACGCGAGCAAGGGGATGGGGACGGCGGCAGCTGCTTGCACGACCAAGACGCCGCCTTCTGGAGCGACTGCCAGCAACTGGCCTTGGCTGCAGGGCGCGCACATCAAGGAATGACCGGCGCTCACTTCCGCCAGGAACATGCGCCGGCCCCCCAGCATGGCATAAATTTCGAACCGGCCCGAATGGATCTGATAGCAGTGGGCGGGCTGGTCCAATCGGACCGTGCCGCCATTCTGGATGGCGACGCCGGTGGCGGCAGACGGGGTGGACTGGGTTGCTTGCATAGCTTCAAGTGCTCACGAGATTGCAGTACTCACCGCGCAGATCCATCAATTGCTGGTGGGTTCCGGCCTCCACAATGGAGCCATGTTTCATGACCAGTATGTAGTCGCAATCCCGTATCGAACTCAGGCGCTGCGCAATGATGATGCAAGCGCAGCCGCGCCGACGCACGGCATCCATGATCAGCACATCGGACTCAGGATCCAGCGCACTGGTAGCTTCGTCCAGCACCAGTAACAACGGGTCTACGGCCAGCGCGCGCGCAATGGCCAGGCGCTGGCGCTCTCCGCCGCTCATGTTGCGCCCACCTTCAAGCAACCTGGATTCATAGCCATTGCCCATGCGCATGATGAAGTCGTGGGCACGGGCATCGCGCGCCGCTTCGATCAAACGCTCTTGCGTGATGGTGTTGTCCCACAGTGTCAGGTTGTCGCGCAGGCTGCCTTCGAACATCACCACACTTTGCTCGACGTAGGACACCATCGGTGCGCCGGATTTTGCGGTCTTCCAATCGGCCAGGGATCGGCCCATGATCTTGACTGCGCCTTCTGTTGGGGCAGTCAACCCGACAATAATGCGCCCCAGAGTGGACTTGCCGCTGCCAGAACTGCCTACCAGGGCAATGCGCGATCCCGGTGCCAGGTTGAAATTAATGCCTTTGAGAATGGGGGGTGTCAGTGGGCTGTAGCCGAACGACACTTTTTCGATGGCCAGAAAGGGCACCGTGGTGACGGGGACAGACTCCACAGGCCCACCGGCGGCCGCAGGATTCGTGGGTTTGATGGATGTAGTGCCATAGCGGCGGATGTCGTCCAGTCGGTCCACCAGTCCGCGCACGGTTTGCAACTGGCCACCGACGCCGACAAAGCCCAGCAGCGGATTGACAAAACTGCCCATCAGTGTTTGAAACGCCAGCAGCATACCTATCGTGAGAGCGCCGTCCATGACGCGCAAACCACCCACGATGAGAATCGCCAAACCCGCCACGCCGACAATCAGGTTGGAGATTTCGCTGAGCACGTTGCTGCGGAAGTTGGACGATTGGTCGGCGGTGATCACCCGAGCCTGTGCACTGGCCCAGCGCGCAGTGAATGCGGTCTCTGTGCCTGACATCTTGAACTCATCGATCATCGCGAAGCCCTGGATCGTCATGGAGTACAGCTTGGAGTCGTCATGCACCATGCGGCGGGCTGCATCTTCCAGGCCTTTGACCGAAAGCGAAAGCACCGTCAGCGCGAGTATGGCTGCCAACGCGGTGATGCCGGCCAGTACCGGGTCCAACAGCAGCAGTAGTATGAAATACACCACGAGATTGGGAATACCAATCAGCGCCGGGGCCAGAGTGCTGGACACCAGGCCAGACAGCCGATCGATCAGTGCAAAGCGGTTGGCCACGTCGCCCGAGTAGCGTTGCGCAAAGAAATTCAGTGGCAACTCCAGCAGTCTCCACATTTGCTTGGCCGCCAATGATGTGGAGATGCTGGTGTTGAGCCGGGCCAAAGCGACCTGGTTCAAATACGACAACAGCATCTTCAGAAAAGCCGCCGCCACCATGCCAGACACCAACGGCATTAGCCAGGTGTGGCGCGCCTCGATCAGCACGTTGTCTACATACAACTGGTTGAAGCCGGATGCCAACACGCTGGGGATGATCAACGCAATACCGGCGACCAACGCAAACACCAGTCCGAGGCGAAACCCGTCCAGGTAGCTGCTGATCGTTTCCAGCAATGAAGGCCGACCTTTGGTTTTGGTAAAGCCCTCGCCGGGCTCAAATGCCAGCGCAATGCCGGTGTAGCCTTCGTCAAATTCCGCGCGCGTAATGGTCAGCGGGCCGACTGCAGGGTCTACCAGGCGCACATTCTGCGTATCGATGCTCTCGACCACCACGAAGTGGTTGAAGCGCCAGAACACCACCAAAGGGTGAGGCAGTTTCAGCAGCTCTTTGGCGTCTTTCTGTAGCCCTTTGGCAACCAAGTTGTGCAGACGCGCCGCCTTGACCACATTGGTTGCCTTGGTGCCATCGCGCGTGATGCCACATTGTTCGCGCAACTCCTCCAGCGTGACCCAACGTCCGTAGTACGCCAACACCATGGCCAGACAGGCGGCACCGCATTCGACAGCCTCCTGCTGTGCCACCATGGGCACACGGCGCACGTGGTCCGTCAATCGGAACGGCCACTTCATGAGGAGAATTTCGTAAAGAAGCGCCGCAGTGATGGCACCAGCAATTTGAAGACAGTCTCTTCCTTGGTAACCACTTCGGCCGCACACAGGCCGCCAGCACTCAAATTTTCATCCGGACCATGTGAAGAAGACCAATGAAAGCCACTGGGCGTGGTTGGGTCAGCGTCTAGCGCCACGATCAGCTCGAACGGTGCTCCGGCCTGCGACAGCGACTGCACAAGTTTCTGGTTCTTCAGACGGCTCTGCATGCCCTCCTGCGTGGCCGGCATTTCAGCAACCGACAGCACCCGCCCGGAGATGAATCCATACTCTTCGCGCTTGACTGTGGCCGGCACCACTTCTGCCAGCATGCCCTTGCGAATGCGTTTGCCGTCGGCCGAACTCACATACAGCGTGGCAATCAACGGAACATGCGCGCGCTGACTGGTTGCGGTGGCGTCTGCGTTGGATGGCTTGGCTTTCGGATCGCCATTGGCCTGGTTCTCTGGCAGCAAAGACAGTAGGGTGGCACCGCGCTCAATCATTTCACCTTCGTTGAGCTTGAGCTCGACCACCATCCCGGAGTAGGGGCTTTCCAGCACATCCATGCGGCCCAGGCGCTCTTTCAACATATTGGACTTGCGTTTGGCCGAGGCCATTTTTAAGTCCAGATCCAGTGCTTCGCGTTCGTAATCCGTTTTTTGCTTCTTGGCTTCGAGGTCCAACTGCTTCAACGCATTGCGGCTGCGTCCAATTTCTTCATCGGCGCCGGCCACATCCAGGTTGGCCTGCATCAACTGCGGCTTGGCCGCGATCCCCAGTTTGACCAGCGTCTCCATGACCTCGACTTGCTGCTTGAGCCAAACACGCCGTTGTTCGGTAAATGTCAGTTTTTGTTGCAAATCCTTGCGCAACTCCGCGCGCATGCTGTTTTGCTCGGACATGGTCCGGTTTTGGAAATCGCGTATGCGTTGCAACTGGTCGGTGCTGTCGCGCAACTCCCCGTTGGCCAGCGTAATTTCCTGTTGCAAATCGGGCTGTTCCACATCGGCAATGGGTTGGCCAACGGTGACGCGATCACCCGCACGTACACGGATACTGCGCACGCGCCCACCCGTGCCCGAGACCACGTCCTTGACCCCCAGCGGCGACATCAACAGTCCTTGTGCCGCCACCTTGATCGGAACCATGATCACTGCACTGCCTATGGCGGTGGTGAGGATCAACAATACCGCAACGGTGAGCAATAGCCACGACGCCGGACTGACCAGGCGGGCGCCCAAATCGAGGCGATCGGGCGAGGAAGCTCTGGAGAGCGTGTTTCCTGCGAAAAGTCCACCACCTTGCGACTTGGTTCCTGGTGAAGCGGGAGGAGCAGAAGATTCTGTGGTCATGGTGTATTGATTCGCGGAGATCCACTAAAAGAACTGCCACCCTTCTGGGCGCCCAAGCCCAGGCGCAACACGTACGCCCAGGCCCGCACATTTGGCGAGGCTTGCTCCGGCACAATTCCAAGGCCCTTTTTTACGCGGGGCCCGGTTGCGAAACTGTGATGCAGAGCGGGGTTTTAGTAGCTCTTGACTGCGTTGGCCACCGCGTGTGCCGCGTTCGTCACGCCATGCGATACGGTATTCGCCGCGCTAGTAGCACCATGTGCCACCGTGTGCGCTGCATTGGTCGCTCCATGGGCCACCTCGTGCGCTGCATGGGTTGCACCGTGGGCCACGGTGTTCACCGCATGGGTCGCGCCGTGTGCCACGGTGTGTGCGGCGTTGGTCGCGCCATGTGCCACCGTATGCGCTGCATGGGTCGCGCCGTGTGCCACGGTGTTCACCGCATGGGTCGCGCCGTGGGCCACCGTATGCGCTGCATGCGTAGCGCCATGTGCCACGGTGTGTGCGGCGTTGGTCGCGCCATGGGCCACCGTATGTGCTGCGTTGGTCGCACCATGTGCCACGGTGTTTACCGCATGCGTAGCGCCATGCGCCACGGTGTGCGCTGCGTTGGTCGCGCCATGTGCCACTTCGTGCGCTGCATGGGTTGCACCGTGAGCTACGGTGTTCACTGCGTGGGTCGCGCCATGGGCTACGGTGTTGGCAGTATTCGTTGCGCCGTGCGCGACCGTATTGGCAGCGTTGGTAGCGCCATGCGCGACGGTGTTGGCGGTATCAGTTGCACCATGGGCCACTGTATTGGCAGCATTCGTCGCACCGTGGGCCACAGTGTTGGCAACGTTGGTAGCGCCATGCGCGACGGTATGGGCGGTATCAGTCGCACCATGGGCCACTGTATTGGCAGCATTCGTCGCACCATGGGCCACGGTGTTAGCCGCATCCGTTGCGCCGTGCGCAATGGTATTGGCGGCGAGGACCGTTCCGTCCGCCACGTGGTGGCCAACGAATTCTGCGCCTTGCACAATCGGTTTCGTGTTGATGGTGACGTCGCCGCCCAGCTCCAAGCCGCTGATGCCGATGGCACCCATCACATTGACACCAATGGTGAGGTTGCCATCCTTCATGGTGCCGTCGAAGTGCGCACCCGCTCCGACTGAACCGGGTTTTATGTAGCCAACTGTGCCTCCGCCGCTGATGTTGTGGTCGCCAGAATGGACGCTGGTCTTGACCTCGACAAAATCGCCGGCCGCCAAATCAATTCCGGTTTTGACGCCATCAACTCCGATCGTGCCGTGGGCACCCGCTTCTGCCTTC